>JAJEEH010000132.1 GCA_022821105.1 Acidimicrobiia bacterium | reverse complement strand
GCGCATCGCTCACTGCGGTGGACGGGGCCAAGGTGGCAGTGGGCAAGGACTTCGCCAGCGACGGCCAACTCCGCAGCTCCGAAACCGTCCACCTCGACGAGGAGGCGGCCCAGGCTCTGGCCCGAGGCTTGGCCGACGCCGAGATCAGCGTCCGGGGCGTCGAGGTCAAGCCCTACCGCCGCCGGCCGGCGGCCCCGTTCATGACCTCCACCTTCCAGCAGGAGGCCGGTCGCAAGCTGCGCCTGTCGGCGGCCATGGCCATGAGAGGGGCCCAGTCGCTGTACGAGAAGGGCTACATCACCTATATGCGCACCGACAGCACCACCTTGTCGGACGCCGCCTTGCGGGCGGCTCGCGCCACGGTCTCCGAGCGCTTCGGTGCTTCCTACCTGCCTGATGAGCCCCGCCGATACGCCAAAAAGGTCAAAAACGCCCAGGAGGCCCACGAGGCCATCCGCCCGTCGGGCGACCAGTTCCGCTCGCCTGAAGACGTGAGGGCTGAAGTACCCCAGATGGAGGCTCAGGTCTACGAGCTGATCTGGCAGCGAACGGTGGCCTCGCAGATGACCGACACGGTGGGCGAGACCGTCCATGTCGACCTCGGCGGGACAACCGACGACGGGCGCGACGCCGCCTTCTCCGCAGCGGGCACGGTGATCACCCACGAGGGCTTTCGCCGGGTGTACACCGAGGGCACCGATGAGGAGGCCGACCAGGAGGAGGCAGAGCGGCGCATGCCGTCGCTGGCCGCCGGCGATCCGCTGTCCATCGACGAGCTGACTCCCTCCGGCCACTCCACCCAGCCCCCGGCCCGCTATACCGAGGCATCGCTGGTGCGGAGGCTGGAGGAATTGGGCGTCGGCCGGCCGTCAACCTATGCCGCCATCATGAACACCATCGTCGACCGGGGATATGTGTGGAAGAAGGGGACGGCGCTGGTTCCGTCGTTCACGGCGTTCTCGGTGGTCACCCTCTTGGAGCAGCACTTCCCCAACTTGGTGGACTACGCCTTCACCGCCCGGATGGAGGACGACCTCGACGGCATTGCCTCCGGCGACCGGGAGGCCATCCCCTGGTTGAGCCGGTTCTATTTCGGCCCGGCCGAGGGCGAGCCCGACGACGCCTCTGCCCACGGTGTCGCCAAGTACGGGCTGCGCACCGCGGTGTCCGATCGCCTGGGCGACATCGACGCCCGGGCGGTGAACTCCATTCCCATCGGCGCGGACGAGGGCGGAGAGCCGGTGGTGGTCAGGGTCGGGCGCTATGGACCCTATGTGCAGCGCGGCGAGGACCGGGCCAGCCTTCCCGACGACCTGCCCCCCGACGAGCTGACTCTGGATCGGGCCATGTCGTTCATCTCGGCGCCCTCCGGAGACCGCACGCTGGGCGACGACCCCGAGACCGGACTGCCGGTGGTGGTGCGCTCCGGCCGCTTCGGCCCCTACGTCCAGATCGGAGAGGAAGCCGAGAACGGCGGGGAGAAGCCCAAGCGGGCATCTCTGCTGGCCGACATGCAACCCGACACGATCACGCTCGACGACGCCCTCAAAGTGCTGTCGCTGCCCCGAGTTGTGGGAACCGATCCGGCCGACGACACCGAGGTCGTGGTCCAAAACGGCCGCTATGGCCCCTACGTCACCAAGGGCAAGGAGAACCGCAGCCTCGAGTCCGAAGATCAGCTGTTCACCATCACCCTTGAGCAGTGCCTGGAGCTGTTGGCCCAACCCCGGCGCCGGCGGGGTCAGACGGCCAAACCGCCCCTTCGGGACTTGGGCCCCGACCCGGCCACCGAAAAGCCAATGCTGGTCAAGGACGGCCGCTACGGCCCCTATGTGACCGACGGCGAGGTGAACGCCTCGCTGGGCAAGGCCGACTCGGTGGAGACCTTGTCGGTGGAGCGGGCATCGGAGCTGCTTCAGAGGCGGCGCGACAGGATCGCTGCGGGCGGTGGCAAGCCACCAGCCCGTCGAAAGTCCACGGCCAAGAAGAAAACCGCGGCGAAGACAGGGACGGCCAAGAAGAAAACCGCGGCCGAATCGGGGACGGCAAAGAAAAAGCCGCCGCCTCGGTCGGAATCGTAAGCCAGTAGCTACCCTGAGCGGGTGGAGGCGGCCCGGCATGGCTTTTGACGAGTCCTCTGCGGTGGCCTCTGCTCGGGTTGACCGGATATTCGGCAGCGCCCAGTACTTCAGGCTGTGGATTGCCCAGATCTTCTCTTCTGGCGGCGACTGGCTGGCCTTGTTCGCCATTCTCATCACCGCCGACCGCGTGGGCGGCGGCACCCCGGAGGCGTCGGTGGCCTACGTGATGATCGCCCGCTTTCTGCCTGGGCTCATCTTCGGCTCGGCGGCCGGGGTGCTGGTGGACCGCTGGGACCGCAAGCGGACGATGGTGGTGTGCGACCTCGGGCGGGCCGCCACCATCCTGTGGCTGCCGTTTGTGGACTTCGTGTGGCAGCTTGTGCTGGCCTCGCTCATTCTCGAGGGCTTCGCCCTTCTGTGGGCCCCGGCCAAGGAATCCTCGGTTCCCAATCTGGTTCCCCGGGAGAAGCTGACCGGGGTCAACTCGCTCTCATTGGTGGCTGCCTACGGCACATTCCCAGTGGCCGCCGGGGCCTCCATTGGTTTGGCCAGTTTGGCCACGGTGATCCAGCGAGTCAGCGCGGTCGACTTTCTGCGCATCGACGCGGAGTCGATGGCGTTCTATATCGATGCGGCAACCTTCATTGCCTCAGCGGCGATCATCTCCCGGCTGACCCTGCCCCGAGGACCTCAGACCACCAGCGGGCAAACCGATGACTCCACCCGGGTTTGGGCGCCCGAGCAGGTATTCCAGGACTTGCGAGACGGGTGGAGCTACATCTTCTTGAACCCCACCGTAAGGACGGTGAATGTCGCCCTGGCCGTCGGGCTGATCGGCGGGGGGATGATCGTGCCGCTGGGTCCGGTGTTTGCCGAGGATGTGCTCAACGTCGATGGCGGCGACGGATTCCGTGCCTTTATGGTCGCTCTGGGGATCGGCGTGGCGATCGGCATCGCCGGGCTGACCGTCCGGCAAAACCGCCTGCACAAAGAGCAGGTCTTCATTGCTGCGGTGTTCGGCGCCGGGGCGTGCCTGTTCGTGGCCACCTCCATGTGGACGCTAGTGGGGTCGGCGTTGCTGGTCGGCGGGCTCGGTGTGTGCGCCGGCACGGTCTACGTGTTGGGGATCACCATGCTCCAAGAGAGCGCCACCGAGGAATTGCGAGCCCGGGTATTTGCCGGGCTCTTCACGCTGGTGCGGTCGTCGGTGATGCTGGCCCTGCTCCTCGGGCCCGCTCTGGCCCTGTTCCTCAACGGGTTGTCGGACAAGTTCTTCGACAAAGATGTGACCATTCTCGGCTTTGACGTGATCATCCCCGGTGTGCGCCTCACGCTGTGGCTGGCCGCTCTCATCATGGTGGCCGCCGGGTTCTTGACCCTGGCCTCCAGAAGCAGGGCCGGCGGACGGACGACCACCCCATGACCGGTCGCCTGATCGCGTTCGAGGGCGGCGAGGCCGTCGGCAAGAGCACGCAGGCCAAGCTGCTTGCCGAGCGACTAGGGGCATTGCTGACCTTCGAGCCCGGAGCCACCGATGCAGGGGCTCGTATCCGCTCGCTGGTGCTGGACTCGCCCGAACTGGCGCTGTCGCCCCACGCCGAGGCCCTGCTGATGGCCGCCGACCGGGCCCAGCACGTCGCCGAGGTGATCCGTCCCGCACTGGACGCGGGGATTCACGTGGTCACCGACCGGTTCATCGGGTCGTCGCTGGCCTATCAGGGCTTCGGACGCCGCTTGGGGGTCGACGATGTCCTGGCCCTGTCGCTACTTGCCACCGGTGGTCTCCAAAGCGACCTGAACGTGCTGTTGGAGGTGTCTGAGGAGGTGGCCCGGTCTCGCCAGCCATCGCCGGGCGACCGCATCGAATCCGAGGGCGCCGATTTCCACCAGCGGGTGATTGACGGGTTCCGGGCTTTGGCCCAGCAGAAGCCCGACCGGTGGGTGGTGATCGACGGAGGCCGCCCGGTTGACGAGGTGGCTGAGGCGGTGAACGCCGCGGTTCGGGATCGACTCGGTGTCTGACTCGCTGCCCGTGGACGAGCGAGAACTCGAATCGCTAGGCGAAGCGCTGCCCGGCATCGACGATGCCGTCGACAACGTTTGGGCCCAGTTGGAGGGCCAGCCCCGAGCGGCGGAGATCCTGGCCTCCGCGGCGGCCCAGCCGGTTCACGCCTATCTGTTCTGCGGCCCGCGGGGCACCGGCAAGCGCACCGCTGCGATGGCCTTTGCCGCATCGCTGATAGGGGTCGACTCCCGCAGCCGCCGCCTGGCTCTGTCGGGTCGCCATCCCGACCTGTCCATCCACGAGCCCGAGGGACGGACCCTGCGGGTGGCCGAGGCCGACGAGATCATCTTCGAGGCGTCCCGCAGCCCCGTTGAAGGCAGCCTGAAGGTGATTGTTTGCGACCGCTTCCACACCGCCGAGCCCGAGGCGGTGGCCAGCCTGCTCAAGACCATCGAAGAGCCGCCCCCCACCGCGGTGATCGTGCTGCTGAGCGAGGAGATACCCCCCGATCACACCACCGTGGCCTCCCGCTGCATCATCGTGGAGTTCGACCCCGTGCCCGACGACGACGTTCGCCGCATCCTCGAGCGGGAGGGGGTGACCCTAGAGGGCCTGGACGACATCGTGGCTGCCGCGGCAGGAGACGTGAGCCGGGCTCGGCTGCTGGCCACCGACGTCAGCCTCAGCGCCCGGCGCCAGGCGTGGGCCGGCGCCCCCGCCCGCCTCGACGGCACCGGGGCCACGGTTTCGGCGCTGGTTGATGAACTGCGGGCGCTCATCGACGAGGCCCAGGCCCCCTTGACCACCCGCCAGCAGGCCGAGTCCGACGATCTGGCCCGCGTGGAAGCCGACGTGGGCCCCCAGGGCCGCCTCCGCCGGGAGATGGACGCCCGCCACCGCCGCGAGCAACGCCTTCTGCGGGTTGACGAATTGCGATTCGGGATGGCCACCCTGGCCGCCTTCTACCGCCAGCAAATCGCCGACGAGCGCCACCCCCAAGAAGCCCTGGCCGCCATCAGCCGCATCCGCGACGCCCACGCCTGCCTGGTGAGAAACCCCAACGAACCCCTCCTCCTCCAGTCCCTTTTCCTGTCTTTGCCCCGCCAATAGGGCTGGTAGCCTGACCCCTGCGCCCGAGTAGCTCAGTCGGTAGAGCAATTCATTCGTAATGAATAGGTCAGGAGTTCGATTCTCCTCTCGGGCTCTGCGGGGGGCATCAACGGTGCGGACGGAAAGCCCGACTTGCCCGACTCGGGATTCGCCCTGAATCAGTGGCTAGTACTGTCTCCCGCTATGTCCTCCACAGACGATTTCGTACTGATCGACCACCCCCGGCCCGACATCGCGCTGGTCACGCTGAACCGGCCCGAGCGCATGAACGCCATGGCCTTCGATGTGATGGTGCCCCTCGCTGAGGCCCTGCGGGACGTCAACAACGACAACGACATTCGGGCGGTGGTGGTCACCGGTGCCGGCCACGGCTTCTGCTCCGGCGCTGACCTGGTGAGCGCGGGCCGGGTGCCTTACATAGATGGTCTCACTCCTTCAACGATCGCCCACCGGGCCGCCGACCGTCTTCACGAGGTCATCGAGTTGATAGGCGATCTGCACCAGCCGGTGATTGCGGCCATCAACGGCGCGGCCATCGGCGGTGGGATGTGCCTCGCTCTGGCCTGCGACATTCGCATTGCGTCCACCGAGGCCTACTTCCGTGCTGCCGGCATCAACAACGGCCTCACTGCGGCCGAGTTGGGCCTCAGCTTCACCTTGCCCAGGGCCATCGGGTCGTCGCGTGCCTTTGAGATAATGCTCACCGGAAGAGACGTCGATGCCGATGAAGCGGCCCGCATCGGCCTCGTGAGCGAGTCGGTGCCGCCGGCCAACCTGTTGGAGCGTTGCTACGAGATCGGCACCGGTATCGCCGCCTTCAGCCGTCCCGGCACCGAGCTAACCAAGCGGATGCTCTGGGCCGGCCTGGAGGCGTCCAGCTACGCGGCCCACATGCGCTCGGAGATGAACGCACAGCTGCTGGTGCGAATGACCACCCGCAACTTCGAAGAAGCCGTCCTAGCCCGCTCCGAGAACCGCCCACCAGTCTTCGAGGACTGACGCCCACAACGCATCGCGGCTTATGAGTCGATTGAGGTTTGACTGGATGCGTTGAAGCGTCGGCTACGAGGCATCTACCAGTCGCATGGGGAGCATGGTTAGGGCGGAGAGGCTGCCGTCTACGGCGGAGTCGGTGAAGCCGGTCAGGGTTGCCCAATCGCCGGAGGCGGGGCGCTCGTCGAAAGGCAGGGAGGTTTCGAACGGGAGGTTCTCGCCGAGTGCTCCTCCCTGGGCCAAGGCCAAGCCCAACAGGCCGTCTTGGTCTTCGATCTGGAACACGATCGTGCCTTCGAATCCGTTGCCCTCGCCTTGCACGAGCGTGCCGCCGGCCAGCAGTTCGCCCACGGCCGGGGCCTCCACCACGATGTCGTCCGACTGGGCGCTGATCACCACCCAGGCCAGCGATCCGTCGGCCAGTTGAACTTGCTGCATGTGGATTCTTGTGGCCACCCCGAACGGCGAGCCGTCTTCGGCCAACCTGGGCAGCACGGCGGTGGCGCTCGTGCCGGATTGGGCAGCCGGGAGAGGCTCCGCGGCCCTTTCTCCCCGGGCCACTTGCTGAGCGAAGCCCGCCGCTGCCTCATCAGGGGTGCGAGGCCACGTCTCCGGCTCGAATCTGGGCCACACCAGCAACTCCGGGAAGGGGAGCGCGGTCGGATCTGGGGCTGCGGTTGGAGTGGCGGGTATCGGGGTCGGCGTGGGCGTCGCGATCACCACCTCCGGAATCTCGTCCAGGTCGACGACTTCCGCCTCGGGCTCCACTTCCACTGCGACCTCTTCAGGCTCGTCTGCGTCGTTGCCACAGGCGGCCGCCACGAGGACCGCAGCAAGCAATAGAGCCCAAATCCGGTGAATCACACTCGAACACTATCCTGGGGCCTCCATGCTCCCGGCCGATGTCAAGCCCATATCGGTTGACGACCACGTCATCGAACCGCCCCATCTGTGGCAGAGCCGCCTGCCCGCGGCCTGCCGCGAACGCGGCCCCCGGGTGGTGGAGCTGGAGAACGGCACCGAGGCCTGGCTGTACGAAGACCAGGTGGTCCAAACGGTGCGGGGCAACACCCGCACTCTTCCGGGATTCGACGACGACCCGCTGGGCGTGGCCCGGTTCAGCGAGATGCGCCCCGGTTGCTACGACCCCTCGGCTCGCCTGGATGACATGGACCTCGACGGCATCTGGGCCCAGGTGAACTTTCCCGACTTCAGCCGGTTCGCCGGCCATCGGTTCGTGGTTAGCCACGACTTCGATCTGGCCCTGCTGTGCGTGCGGGCCTACAACGACTTCATCCTGGAGGAGTGGTGCGCCACCGACCCCGAGCGGCTCATCCCCTTGATCGTGGTGCCGCTGTGGGATCCGGCCGCCGCTGCTGATGAGGTGCGGCGCACCGCGGCCATGGGCGCCCGGGCGGTGGCCTTCTCTGAGAACCCAACTTCGCTCGGTCTGCCGTCGGTGTTCACCGACCATTGGGAGCCGCTGTGGGCTGCGGTGGCCGAGACCGGCCTGGTGGTGTGTTTGCACATCGGCTCGTCGTCCAAGCTCATCAAGTCGTCCGACGATGCCCCTCCGTGCCTCGTGCTGCCCTACGTAGGGGCCAACTCCATGATCGCCTGCTCCGACTGGCTTTTCTCCGGCATCTTGGACCGCCACCGGTCCATTAAGGTCGCCTTCTCAGAGGGCGGAGCCGGCTGGGCCCCCTACCTGCTGGAGCAGTCCAGCAACGTGTTCAACAACTTCCGGGTGCAGCTCCCCGCTGAGCGCCCCCCTCGGGAGACCTTCGCCGAGCACATGACCGTGTGCATGCTGCGCGACGACACCGCCATAACCGCCCTCGACGTGATCGGAGAGGACAACATCACCTGGGAGTCCGACTATCCCCACGAGTCCACCCTGTTCCCTAACAGCATGGAATCCCTGGCCCACACCACCGCCCCCATGACCGAGGACGCCGCCCGCAAGTTCGCCGAGACCAACGCCCGACGGCTGTTCAAGATTTAGGCGCTTTCGTCCTTCTCGTACCCGAATTTCTCCATCGACGCCTCGAACGCCGCCTGGGTTGAGTAAACGGTCACGCGGTCAAACTGCCGCTGAATGTTCCGGTCGGTCACATCGGCGTGCACATCCACCGCCATCTTGGCCAGCCCCACCGCCTCGGTGGGCAAAGACATCAGGTGCCGGCAGAACGCGTACACCTCGTCCATCAGCGATTCCGCCGGGAACACCTCGTGTACCAGCCCGATCGACTTGGCCTGCTCCGCATCCACCTCCATGGTGGCCATGGCCATCCACTTGGCCCAGCTCGGGCCAATGAGCCGGGTCAGCCTGCTGGTGCCCCCGCTGCCGGCGATGCCTCCCAGCTTCACTTCCGGCAGCAGGAACGACGCCTCGGGGGTGCAGAACCGGAAGTCCACCGACCCGGCCATCTCCACCCCGGCCCCCAAACACCGCGCTTGGATGGCCATGATCACCGGCTTTTCCACCGCCTCCATCTCGTCATACAGCAGATGGTGGCTGCGGTAGTCCCGGCGAAAGTTCCAGCCGGGGTGCTGATGCATGGTCTCGGGGTCGCCGGGCCGGTTGCCCGCCGGGCTGGAGATGTCTTGTCCGGCGGTGAAATAGCGGCCCTTGGCCGTGATCACCAGGCATTTCAGGTCGTCGCGGTCGCCCAGCGCCAGCACGGCCTCCCATAGAGCCGCGGTCATGTCGTGGCTGATGGCGTTCAGCTTGTCGGGCCGGTCGAGGGTGACCGTGATGATCCCGTCGTCTACATCGATGACGGCGTTGGGATGTCCTTTGAGCTCTCCTGCCACCTAGCCAGCTTCGCGCAGGCGGGTGGTGCGGTGCACCGGGTCGGTGTCGATCTTGGGGATCACGTGCTCGCCCATGAGCTGGATCATCTTGAGGTCGTCGGCCCGTTCAGCCGAGCCCAATCCGAACACCAGTTGGTCGGCGCCCGCGTCGGCCCACGCCTGGGCGCCCTTGAGCGCCTGGTCGGGGTTGCCCATCACCGCGCCCGGCTGGCCGATCATCGCCTGGGCCTCCTCGAGGGGGGGCATGGGGATGGTCTGGGGCCACGGCGGCACCCACTCGGGGCGGGGGAAGGTGTCGTGGTAGCGGAACACGTTGGACTGGAGGTAGGTCATCGACGACCGCATGATGGCATCTACCGCCTCCTCGGTGGTCTCGGCCACGAACGCCCCGCTGGTCACCATGATGTTGTCGTTCACGAACGCCCCCACCGGCTCGGCGTTGCCGATCTCGTTCTTGTAGGCCTCCAGCACCCGGGCCAGCTCTGCCAGCTCTCCCACCGAGAAGCCCAGCACGCCGAGGCCCTTGCGGGCGGCCATGGCATAGCTGGTGGTGTTGCCCGCCGCGTACCACATGGCCGGGTGGCCCTTGCCCCACGGCTTGGGCAGCACCTTGCGGGGCGGCAGCGACCAGAACTTGCCCTCGTAGCCCTCGTAGGTGTCCTGGGTCCACATCTTGGCGAACTCGCCGATCACGTCCTCCCAGATCTCCTTGGTGGCGGTGGTGTCAGTGATGCCCTCTTTGTGCAAGAAGCCCAGAATCTCGTGGCTGCCCGCACCCCGGCCGGTGCCGAACTCGAAGCGGCCCCCCGACAGGTGGTCGAGCATGGCCACCCGCTCGGCCACCTTGGCCGGGTGGTTCACCTGGGGCAGCGGGTTGAAGATGCCCGAGCCGATGTGAATGCGCTCGGTGGCATGGGCCAGATACCCGGCCACCGCGTCGTTGGCCGACAGGTGGGAGTACTCGTCGAGGAAGTGGTGCTCGGTGAGCCACACGTACTTGAACCCGGCCTTGTCGGCCGCGATCACCAGCTCAAGCTCCTCCATCAGCGCCTTGTGCTCGGCTTCGGGATCGCCCTCCCGGCGGAATTGGGGCACGTAGCCCTGGATGAATACTCCGAATTCCATGTCAGCCTCTTTTCTGGGTGCTCTTGGTTGTTCTTTCTCAGTGGCACTAGGCCGCGGCCTCGCGCAGGCGGGTGGTGCGGTGTACCGGGTCGGTGTCGATCTTGGGGATCACGTGCTTGCCCAGCAGCTCGATGGTCTTCAAATCGTCGGCCCGCTCGCTGGAGCCCATGCCGAACACCAGCTGGTCGGCCCCGGCGTCGGACCATTGCTGGCAGGCCTTGAGAGCGTGGTCGGGGTCGCCCATCACGCTGCCCGGCTGGCCCACGGTCTCCCACAGGTCATCGGCGCTGGGCATGGGGATGGTCTGGGGCCAGGGCGGCACCCATTCGGGGCGGGGGAAGGTGTCGTGATAGCGAAACACGTTGGACTGGAGGTAGGTCATAGACGACCGCAGGGCGTGGTCAACCGCCCCCTGGTCGGACTCGGCCACGAACGCCCCGGTGGTCACCATCAGGTTGTCGTTCACGAACGCCCCCACCGGCTCGGCGTTGACGATGTCGCGCTTGTAGGCCTCCAGCACCGGGGCCAGCTCGTCGAGCGCCCCCACTGAGAAGCCGAGCACGCCGAGGCCCTTGCGGGCGGCCATGGCGTAGCTGGTCACGTTGCCCGCGGCGTACCACATGGCCGGGTGGCCCTTGCCCCACGGCTTGGGCAGTACCTTGCGGGGCGGCAGCGACCAGAACTTGCCCTCGTAGCCCTCGTAGGTGTCCTGGGTCCACATCTTGGCGAACTCGCCGATCACGTC
>JAJEEH010000284.1 GCA_022821105.1 Acidimicrobiia bacterium | reverse complement strand
CTGATCCAAACCGACTGCGGCGGGGTTATCTACGCCTATGACGTCTCAGACCCCTTGGTCGAGCCCCCCGAGCTGTGGCGCATGTCGCTGGGGGGCTGCATTGAAGCCACCCCCGCGGTGTGGGACGGAGTCATCTACGTGGCCGACCGCGTCGGCGGCTTCTACGCCGTCGGCGACCGCTGAGCACTGGCATAACCTGACGCCGTGGCCGAGCCGTTCCGCATTGCGGTGCCCGATGAGGTGATCGACGACCTCCATCAGCGCCTGGACGCCACCCGCTGGCCCCAGGCGCTGGAGGGGGTGGGGTGGGACTACGGGTCCGACACCGCCTGCATCGCTGAACTGTGCCACCACTGGCGCCACGAATACGACTGGCGGGCCCATGAGGCCGCGCTCAATGAGCTGCCCCAGTACACCCAGCGCATCGACGGCCTCGACATCCACTTCGTCCATGCCGAGGGCCGGGGCCCTGAGCCCCTGCCGCTTGTGATCACCCACGGCTGGCCGAGTTGCTTTTGGGAGATGCACAAGGTGGTCGGCCCGTTGAGCGACCCGGCGGCCCACGGCGGCGACCCCGCTGACGCATTCCATGTGGTGGCTCCGTCGCTGCCCGGCTACGGGTTCTCGTCCCCGCCGGTCCAGCCGGGGGTGTCGTCGGCCAAGGTGGCCGATATGTGGGCTGAGCTGATGGCCGCGCTCGGCTATGAGCGTTTTGGCGCCCAAGGGGGCGACTGGGGCTCTGCGGTGAGCGCCGCGCTGGGCGCCATGCACCCCGACCGCCTGGTGGGCATCCACCTCAACATGGTGGCCCCGCCCATCGACGAGGCGGCCCTTACCGACGAGCAGCGCCAGTGGTGGGAGGGCGTGAAGCAGTACCGGGACCGGGAATGGGGCTACGTGCACCTCCAGCGCACCAAGCCGCAGACTGCGGCGGTGGGGCTCACCGACTCGCCCGCCGGGCTGGCCGCTTGGATAATCGAGAAGTGGTGGAGGTGGAGCGACATAGACGGTCCCGGCGGGCGGGACCTGGCCCGGCGCTACACGCCCGACGAGCTATGCACCCTGCTCACCATCTACTGGGCGACCGCCACCATCGGCCCGTCGATGCGCATGTACTACGAGAGCTTCGGGGCCGGCTCGGCGTTCAACCAGCCGCCAAGAATCACCGTGCCCACCGGGGTGGCGGTGTTCAACGAGAAGAACCGCCCGCCCCGCGAGCTGGCCGAGCCCTACTACAACATCACCCGGTGGACCGAGGTAGACGATGGCGGCCACTTCCCGGCCCTGGAGAACCCGAACAAACTGGTGGAAGAGGTGCGGGCCTTCTTACGACCGCTTCGCTGAGAATTCCGAACAGAAAGAGACAGGTGCCATGACCCGACTGGGAATCATCGGACTGGGCGACATGGGCGGCGCCATCGCCGAGGGCGTGCTCACCGGCCAGTGGGACAACGAGGTGACCGTGGTGGGCTACGACATCTCCGCCGAGGCCATGGAGCGGTTCACCGAACTGGGCGGCATGCCGGCCGCATCGGTGGGGGAGTTGGCCCGCCAAGTAGACCTGGTGGCGGTGGTGGTGATCGACGACTCCCAGGTGCGCCTAGTGTGTCAGGGCGCCGAAGGGGCCATCGCCGGAGCCGCCGAGTCTGGCGCGCTGATTGCTGTCCACTCCACCGTGCTGCCCGCCACGGTGATCGACCTGGCCGCCGAGGCCGCCGACACCGGGGTGGCGTTGATCGATGCCCCAATCACCGGGGGCACCTCGTCGGCTCGGATCCGCGACCTGGTGGTGCTATGCGGAGGCGACGGGGCCCACACCGAGCAGGGGCGGCCTCACTTCGAGCGTTACTGCGGCATGGTGGTGAACGTCGGCCCGCTGGGCGCTGCGCTAAAGGCCAAGGTGGCCCGCAACCTCATCACTTATGCCGAATTGGCCGTGGCCTACGAAGCCATTGCTCTGGCCGCGGCCGCCGATGTGGACCTAGGGGCGTTTGCGGAGATCGTGAGCTACTCCGACCGCAACATCGGCCCTCACGCGGGCTTGTTCACCCAACCGCCCACCTATCCGCCCCCGGCTTTCGGAGGCAGCTTCACCCAGATCGCCCACAAAGACCTGAGGGGCGCACTGGCCCTGGCCAAGGAGCTGGGCGTCGAACTGCCCATCACCTCGCTGGTCGATCAGCACATCGACGCGGCCTTCGGCGAGTAGCCGAAGAGCGTCAGGCGGGTCTCCGGGCCGTTAGCCCGGCCCCTAGCCGAAGGTAACGGTCCCGGCGTCGAGCACCACTCGATCGCCCACCCGGGTTTGGAACCGGGCCGATCCGCCGCCCTCGTCCCAGATGTGGACGTCGAGGGTCTCTCCCGGCAGCACCGGCGAGGAGAACCGCCCGTGCATGCTCTTGAATCGGGCCGGGTCGCTGTCGCACAGGGAGTGGAGCAGCGCCCGCCCGGTGAAGCCGTAGGTACACAGGCCGTGCAATATTGGCGTGTCGAACCCGCCCGCAGCAGCGAACGACGGGTCGGAGTGAAGCGGGTTGCGGTCGCCGTTGAGTCGGTACAGCAGTGCCTGGTCGGAGCGGGTCTGGTAGGTCACCACATGGTCGGCATCACGCTCGGGCACCTTGGGCGGGCTGGCCGGGCCCCGGTCGCCGTCCCAGCCCCCTTCGCCCCGGATGAACAGCGAGGTCACGTTGGTGAACAACGGCTGGCCGTCGGCGGTGTCGGTGGCCTCGCTCTCCAGCACCACCAGGGCGGCCTTGCCCTTGTCATAGATGCCAGCGACGCGGCTCACCGAGCTCACCGTGGCCTCCACCGGCAGCGGCTTATGGAGGGTGAACCCCTGCTCGCCGTGGACCAGTAGCGCCGGGTTGTAGGTACCGATCTTGGCCAACGGGCTATTGGCGCCGCCGAAGCCGCCGCCCAGCACCACGCACATGGTGGGCAGGGCCTTCTGCTCCACGTCTTTGGTGTTCTCGGTGGTGAACTCCAGTTCGAACCCGGTGGGATCGCTCATTCCCGCACCCACGCCCAGGGAATACAACAGGGCGTCTTTCGACTTCCAGCTTGAAGTGCTTGGCTCGCTCTCAACGCCGACAGCAGATGGGTCGATGGGCATGGGGGCTCCTCGTGGGTTAGGGGTTCTTGGGCGCCTGGTTGCGCCGTGGCGGTGTCCAAAACATACCGTTGCCGTCGTGGCCCATATCAATCAGCCAGACGGCCCGTTCCAGGCCATCGATCATCCGGCGGTGGCCGGTCGGGAGCGGGAGCTGCGGGCGCTGGCCGACGCGGTGCGCCGGCTGGTGGCTGCCACCGTCACCAACACCGCCTCGCCCGCCGACACCGCCGCTCTGGCCGCCGAGGCCAACGCCCTGGCCGACCGCCTTGAAGCCCATGTGCCCGCCGAGCCGCCGCCCCGGTTCGGCCCTGGAGGACACGAAATGGAAGGCCCGCCCATCACCCACCTGCGGGCGCCCTTCGACTATGTGACCGGGATCTGCAATCCCGCCGCGGTGCCGGTGGAGATGGTGGTGGACATGGAGTCCGACCCGCCCAAGACCCGGGGCCGAGCGGTGTTCTCCACTGTGTACGAGGGTCCGCCCGGCTGCGTCCACGGGGCGGCCATCGCGTCAGCCTTCGACATGGTGTTCACCAGCGCCTGTTCCACCCGAAATGCCAGCGGCCCCACCATGATGCTGTCGGTGCGCTACCGGCGCCCCACTCTGCTCGACGTGGAGACCGTGTTCGAGGGGTGGGTGGAGAAGTTCGACGGCACCATCACCGAGGTCAAGGGCCACGCGCTACAGAACGGCCAGGTCACCGCCCTAGCCGAGGGGGTGTTCCGCCACCTCGACCGAGAGACGCTCAACCAGTTGGCCCAGAAGGGGTGAACTCCGCGGGCAGGTGTTTGATGCCGTGGATGAACGCCGACGACAACGGGTCAGGCTCGCCGGTGGCCCGGATGTCGCCGATGCGCTCGAAGATCTCGCGGAACATCACCTTGATCTCCCGGCGGGCGAGGTGCGCTCCCAAGCAGAAGTGCGGTCCGGGTCCGCCGAAGCCGATGTGGGGGTTCGGGTCGCGTAGCACATCGAACTTGAGCGGGTCGTCGAACATCGTCTCGTCTCGGTTGGCGCACAGGTAGTTCATGACCACCATGTCGCCCTCGTCGATCTTCTGGCCCTCCAGCTCGGTGTCGCTCAGCACGGTGCGGCGCATGTAGGTAACCGGGCTGGCCAGGCGCACGATCTCCTCCACCGCGCTGTTGGCCACCCCTTCGAAGTCGTCGGTCCAGACCTTGCGCTGGTCGGGGTGGTCGGTGAGATACACCAAACCCCAGCTGATGGCGTTGCGGGTGGTCTCGTTGCCGGCCACCACCAACAAGATGAAGAAGCTAGCCAGTTCGGCCCGGGTGAGCCTCTCGCCGTCGACTTCGGCATTGACCAAGACGCTGGTCAGATCACCGGTGTCCACGCCAACCTTCGACTCGGCCACCTCGTCCATCAGGTTCGACAGGGCCTCGCCGGCCATCAGAATGGCGGTGAGGAAGTCGCCGAACTCGGGCACGTACTCGTCGTCGGCCGCTCCCAGGATCACGTTCGACTGGTCGAAAACGAAGTCGTGCTCGGACGCCGGAATCCCCATCAGGTCGCACACGATGCGAAGCGGCAGCCGAGCCGCCACGTCGGTGACGAAGTCGCACTCGCCCCGCTCGCACACCTCGTCCACGATCAGCCGGACCTGATCCTGCACCGAGTTTTCCAGCCGGGCCAGCATCCGCGGGGTGAAGCCCGCCGAAACCAGCTTTCGAAGTCGGGCGTGGCGGGGGTCGTCCATGGCGATGATCGAGTTGAAGTACTCGTTGAACTCCGGCGGGAAATCGTTGATGGTGATTCCCGACGACGACGAGTAGATCTGCGGGTTGCGCGACACCTCCAAGATGGTCGAATGCCGGGTGATGAACCAGGCCCCCGGCGTATCAACGCTCTCCAGATCACCCGTGAATTCGAATCCGGGATAGAACGTGAGCGGCCGGGAGCACACCTGCTTCAGTTCCTCGTCCAGCAAACGGCGGTCCCGCCGCCAAAAGGCGTTGTGGAGCGGATTGGTGGGGTCAGCCTCTGTGGCAGGCGGCGGCTTGGCAAAGGAGCCGGTCGCGGCTTGCGATTCGGTTGGAACGGCGGTCATAGCGGCAATCCCTGGTCGGCCATCTCTATAGCGTGATGCGATTCTGACTGTAGTGGCTAGCCGGGTGCCGGATTCGCGATGGCCGATGACATCTAGGCGCTTGCCACCGGGGTGCGCCAGCCAAAGGGGTCGCGAGCGGCGCCGGTTTGGATGTCGACGAGTGCTTGGCGCAGGCGCAGGGTGTTGGGCCCGGGCTGGCCGCCGCCGATGGTGAGGGTTTTGCCCGAGTAGAGGATGGTGCCCACGGGCGCGACGCCGGCGGCGGTGCCCGACAGGAAGGCCTCGCCCCGCTCAGCCCAGTCGACGAGCTCCTCGGGGTCGATGGCGCGCTCCTCCACTTTGTAGCCCAGGTGGCGGGCGAGTTGGATTACCGAGTCCCGGGTCACGCCGTGCAGGAACGACTCGTCTAGGTGACGGGTGACGATGCGCTGGTCGTCGGCCAGGAAGAAGTTTGAGGCGCCGGTTTCGGTGATGTCGCCGTTGCTGGCGAACAGCACTTGGTCGACGGCTTCATTGGCGGCCATCGCGTCCAGCGTGGAACCGAGGGCCATGGCGTAGTTGGCCGCGCACTTCACCATGCCGAACTGGGGCACGGTGCGGGGTGTGGATGATTCCACTTGCAGCGTGAGGGGCCGGACGCCCCCTTTGAAGTAGTCGCCTACGGGAGAGTTGATTACGAACAACAGCGCGGAGGGGGCGGGATGGGCGGCGGCGCCGATGTCGGCCCCGGTGCCCACCAGCGTTGGGCGGATATAGAGCGACCCGGGCGGGTGGGGGACCTCGTCGGCGTTGGCTGCCACTGCGTCGATGGTCATCTGCCGCAGCATGGCGGGATCGATCTCAGGCAGCCGCAGGCAGGCCGCGCTGGTGACCATGCGGGCCACGTGGCTGTCCAGCCGGAAGATGGCCACCGACCCGTCAACCTGGCGATGCGCCTTCAACCCCTCGAACACGGAGCTCCCGTAGTGCAGCACGTGAGCCGCCGGGCTCAAGCTCAGATCCCCGAATGGCTCCGGAGCCCCGCCATAGGAAAGCGGCCCGCCATCGGCCCGCGCCGTCGTCATCCAGTCGCATAGAACCGTCCCGAACGGGACAGTTAGGGGGTCGGGCTTGGCGGTCATACAGGCTCTCCTTCGGCCAGGAGGATGGTATAGCCCGACTCCCATGGCAGTTGTTGGATTTGCGATCAGGTCACCATGTCGATGATAAGGGTCTGCACGAACAGGAGTTCGCTAGTGGCGAAGCACTCGAACACGCCGAGGCCTGGCATGGAGATATCGACAAATTGCTCCTCGGTCATTGTCTCTGGGTCGAAGTCTCCAAAGGCCATGAGGTCCAAGAACTCGGGGTGCTCAATGCCGAATGAACGGAGGCAAGCAGCCGACTCGTCGCTCAGGTCGCCCACCATTCTCGTAGCCAAGATGACGAGGATCTCAGCAATGGTCTCAGTGTTGAGACAGTCGGGTCCCTGGGGGGCCGAACTCGTTCCCGCGGCAAATGCCGTCTCGACGAGTATCTCGAATTGCTCTAGGGGCATTCCGAGTTTGTCGAGATAGCAGTTGACCACGTCCTCGCCCATTGCGTCGAGGAAGTCGCGTCCTGAGATCGGGGTCGTAGCTGCTATGTGGTCCATGGTGCGCACCGTCAACAAAACCCTCTCGCTGGTTGTGAAGCAGCCCATAAAGTTGTTGATGAAGGGGCGCAGTTGCTCTGGGTCAAACGAGGTGGCGGATTCTCCTTCGACTCCGAAGGTGACGTACGCGAATTCCGGGCTCGCCCGACCGAGATCGGTGAGGCAGTTGCGCGACTCGTCGCTGTGCGCACCGGCATTGGCCGCAATAACCCCAGTGCTGTACACCACGAAGTTGCCCTCGGAAAGACAGGCAGCCATCGGCGCCGCGATAGAGGGGTCTGCACCCATATCGACCAATGCGGAGTCGACAATCTCTTGGTAGGCGGCATCGCCCACCTCATCGCGCACGCACGACGCCTCCGCTTCTGAGACGCCATCCAGCAGGTCGCCGCCGGTTGTGCCGGCAATTACCACAAATCCCTCAAGGGACACCGGAGGCTCGGGGGCCTCAGTCGGAGGCGGAGGTTCGGGCGTCGGTTCGGGTGTTGGCTCGGGGGCCTCGGTGGGCGGCGGAGGCTCGGGCGTGGGTTCGGGTGTGGGCTCGGGTGTTGGCTCGGGGGCCGCCGCTGTCGCCGTCGGCGGCGGGGGAGCTGGCTCGGCCGTGTCCCCGGAATCGTCGTCGTTGCCGCAGGCTGCGGCGACCACCGCTAGTGCGAATAGAACCGCGGCTATCCGCCGCCAACTAGTTGCTCTGAACCGCAATTGTGATCTCATTGTGTTGAGCTTAGGTCAATTCAACTCCGCAATGAAACGCCTTGAAACGCTCAACAGAGATTGGATCCCGAGTAGCACGATAGGTGCACAAGCTCACAAATGGGGGCTCCAGAAGTGCCCCCTGCTCACCTTCGACCACCGCCTCGCCGCAGCCGCCGCCCAACACGGCCTAAAGGTGCTAGGGCGGTGGGAGTGACATGAAACCGATGTTGAGTGCACACTGGTGATTTAGGGAGTGTCATCATCGACGATGGTCACCACGCAGCCGTGCCAGCTCCCGTGTCTAAAGAAGCCGATGGCGAAGGTCTCATCAGGTTCGGGCCTTGAGTCCTCTTTGGTAACCACAGGAACCGACACTGGTGAGTTTCCCTCCTGCCCTTCAAAGAACTCATTGAAATATGCGACGTAGTCGCGGTGATTGGCGGCGTGTCCCCAGTGGTAGGTGAAAATTCTTAACCAAAGTCTGTTGTTACCGTTCCAGTGAACTCGCATTTGAGCAGTCTCACCCTCGGTGATCGGAGGAGGGCACTCGATAGGGTTACCGCTGTGGCCCGCGTGTAATGAGGGGGCAGCAACAAGGCCGGCGACCATCATCAAGAGCAAGATCAAGAGGAAAAGACGGGCGATGGCCTTAGCTCCGGGACCCTTCCCCCTCGTACGTGATTGCACGTGTCCGACTTCCATTTCATACCTCCTACAACTCTGTTTGTGAGGTGTGAACGTTCACCGGTCTATTTGTAAGTTCAGGCTATTGACCCAAGGGCAAAACAACAACAACCGCAGCTTCCGCCACATCTGCCGCCCGAAGTGACCTATGCCGACTCATGGCTGTCCCGGTGCGTGCAAAGCCGACTTGCCAATTGCGGGATTCGCAGGCTTGGGGTTCTGGGAGACTGGGGGTTGTGGCAGTTCCGTTCACCACGATTGCCGGGGAGCGCGTGTTGTTGCGACCGTTTCGAGTCGAGGACGCGGTCGACATTGCCGAGTCGTGCCAGGACCCGGACATTCCTCGATTCACGATGATGCCGGAGGCAATGTCTGAAGCGCAGGCGCGAGAGTGGATTGGGCAACGGCTAGCACGGTGGGAACAGGGTCTTTTCGCATTCGCAATCACTCTGCCTCCCTCGGATCGCTGCATCGGTCAGATGGGCATCCTGCTAGAGCCCCAATTCCGGCGAGGGGAGGCGTTTTATTGGCTCGACAGACAGCACCGGGGCCAAGGAATCGTCTCCGAAGCCCTCAATCTGATCACCGACTGGGCACTCTTCGAGCACGGTCTGGCCCGGGTTCACCTGGTGACCCATGTCGAAAATCCGGCATCCCAACGGGTGGCCGAGCGTTGCGGCTATCAGCGGGAAGGCGTCCTGCGGGCTTGGGAGCCGGTCAAAGACGACCAACCCGATGTCGTGATGTGGAGCCGACTGCCAGGGGATTGACCGGCGGCAAATGGCTCTGGAGGCTGTACACGCCGGGGTGGCATGAGACGGAGTCGGCAGCGTCGAACAATTGCCTAGAGGCCGTCAGGGCTCGGTAGTGCAGGTTTAGGGCAACTGAGGATTCACGATAGGCCCACGGCCAGGATGGCCCCCAAGACCGGAACGGCCAACCCCAACATGGTGAACACCATCGTGCGGGTCTGCCTGGCGAACTGGAGGGCCATTTCACTCCGTACGCTCTTGAATTCCGCTGCGGTCTCGGTGCGAAGGTTCTTGAACTCGGCTGCGGTCTCAGAGCGAAGGCTGTGCAGTTCGTTATAGACCTTGGCGAACTCGGCTGCGGTCTCGGTGCGAAGGCTGTGCAGTTCGCTATAGACCTTGGCGAACTCGGAGCGCATCTCGTTGCCGAGCCGCTGTTCGCTGGCTGCAAGGTCGCCTTTTGTGGCGAGTTGTTCCCAGTAGACGGGGGGCAGACTGTCTATCAAGGTGTTTGCCTCCTCCTCTCCCAGTACCTCGCACAGGCGGTTCAATAGAGCCAACCGTTGGCCCTCGCTAATCGGTCCACTTGCAGGCATAGTTAGTCTCCTCGGCTTTCAAGTGAAATATGAGGAGGACTGATCCACGTCCTCGAGTGGTTAGCTAGACCTTAACGCCCAATGACATTCGCAACAACCACCTAACTGGCACCTACACCCCCAGGAAACGGTTCCTTCGAGGCCGTCTGACAGGTGACAAACGACTACGAAGTCACCCAAGTCAGACCAGGGTTGAGAGGTTTTGGTCGGGGGCGGGGCCGGGGTTGACTTTTTTGCCGGGGGTCCAGGCTACGGGGAGGTGCTTGACTCCGCCGATGAAGTTGGAGCGGAGCCACTCTGGCTCGCCTACCCGGTGGATGTCGGGCACCCGCTCGACGATCTCCTGGAAGATGAGGCGCAGCTCCATTTTGGCCAGGTTGGCGCCCAGGCAATAGTGGGCCCCGCCGCCGCCGAAGGAGATCTGCTCATTGGGGGTGCGGTTCACGTCGAAGGTGAAGGGGTCGTCGAACACCTCCTCATCCCGGTTGGCCGAGATGTGCCAGATGACCACCTTGTCGTTCTGGTCGATGTGCTGGCCCCTGATCTCGGTGTCCTCGGTGGCGGTGCGGCGGAAGTGCAGCACGGGGGTGGACCACCGCAGGATCTCGTCGATGTGGGTGTCGGTCACCCCGTCGGGGGAGCTCTTGACGATTTCGAACTGCTCGGGGTGGTCCATGAGCGCCAGCATCCCTTGGGCGGTGGCGTTGCGGGTGGTCTCGTTGCCGGCCACGGTGAGCAGCAGCATGAACATGTCGAATTCCAGATCGGTGAGCCGGTCGCCGTCGATCTCCGCGTTGATGAGCTTGGTGACGATGTCGTCGCGGGGGTTCTCCGCCCGGTCTTTGGCCAGCTGGTTGGTGTAGGCGTATAGCTCTGCACCGGCCGAGATGCTGTTCTCCAGGTCGTCGGCGTACTCTGGGTCGTCGACGCCGATCAGGCGGTTGGACCAGTCGAATAGCTTCATGCGGTCTTCCTGAGGCACGCCCATGATTTCGGCGATGGCCTGAAGCGGGAGCTCAGAAGCCAGGTCGACCACGAAGTCGGCCTCGCCCTTCTCGATCACGTTGTCCACGATCAGGATGGCCCGGTGGCGGAGGTACTTCTCGATGAGGCCGATCATGCGGGGGGTGAAGCCCTTGTTCACCAGCCGCCGGTAGCGGGTGTGCTTGGGCGGATCAGTGGTGAGCATCATCACGCCACGGGAATCCGGGGCGCCGTTGTCGCGGGTGCCCGGATCGGGGATAGACGTGCCGCCGAGCTCAGAGGAGAAGCGCTCGGTGTCGCGGTTCACCTCGACGAGGTCGGCGTGTTTGACCACGTTCCAAAACGCTGGCCCATGGGGGTCTTGGTGCAAGAAGACGGGTTCTTGGTCTCGCAGCACCTTGAACATCTCATGGTGCTCCTGGCGCACGAATCGGTCGGGGTCGAGCAAGTTGACGTCGGTGAGCTTCACGGCAGTGTTCCTTTGCTGCGATCGTTAGCCGGCTGTCGGCCAGTGTACGGGAACCTCTGATGCGACAAGATACCGGGGTGCGAACCGACAGGGAAACGGTGAGGCAGCGATGACGGCAGCGGCCAACCAGGGCACTAGTCGAGCTGGAGGCGGGAGCGCAGGCGAGGGAATCCACATGCAGGCCTCAATACTGGACGGCATCCGGGTGGTGGACTTCTCCACCGGGGTGCCCGGCCCCTATGCCGCCAAGCTCTTGGCCGACGCCGGAGCCGACGTGATCAAGGTGGAGGGGCCGGACGGCGACCCGATGCGCCGCTGGTCGGCCACTCGGGCCGAGTTCGAGGGGGACAGCGCGCTGTTCCAGTTGCTCAACGCCTCTAAGCGAGGCGTTGTCGGCCAGCCGGGCGATGCGGAGATCGAGGAGCTGGTGGCCACCGCCGATGTGGTGGTGGAGTCATTCCCGGCCGGTTCGGGATTGGGCCGGGCCTGGGCTGAGCGCCATCCCCATCTGGTGGTGCTTTCAGTGACGCCCTATGGACAGGACGGGCCGCTGGTTTCCCATCCATCAACCGAATACACCGTGCAGGCCCAGTGCGGGGCCATCGCCTGTCGGGGGCGGCCCGACCAGCCCCCGATCCACGCGGGAGGGGGCATCGCGGATTGGACCGCCGGAGCCTACGCCGGACCTGCGGTGCTTTCCGCGCTCCTGCGGGCCCGGCGCACCGGGCGGGGCGAGCACATCGACCTGGCGGTAGCCGACGTGATGGGCATCGCCGCCACCACGTTCAGCGACCTGGCCCACTCAATGCGGGGCGGCGGCCACGACTTCGACCGAGTGGCCCGGTCGGTGGAGGCACCCTCCATCGAGCCCGCCCTTGACGGGTGGGTGGGGTTCAACACCAACACCGCGCTGCAATACCAGGGCTTCGTGCTGATGATCGAGCGCCCCGACCTGATCGACACCGAGTGGAGCCAGATCGGGGAGAGGGCCGGCCGCCTCGACGAGTGGAATGCCATGGTCCACCCCTGGACATCCCGCCACACCGTGGCGGAGATCATCAAGGCAGCGTCTGAACTGCGGGTGCCGGTGGCCGAGGTGAACGACGGTCGCAGCGTGCTCGACAACGAGCAGTTCGCGGCCCGTGGGGTGTTTGTGCGCAACCCCGGCGGATTCCTCCAGCCCCGACCGCCCTACCTGATGGACGACGGCGGCGAGCGACGGCCGGCCACGTCCGCTCCTCAACTGGGCGAGCACACCGGCACGATCGAAGCCCGCCCTCGGCCCGAGGCATCGTCTGCGGGGGTCGAGCACGACCTGCCGCTGGCCGGTATCAGGGTGGTGGACCTCACCAGCTGGTGGGCCGGGCCGTCGGCCACCGGCACGCTGGCCATGCTGGGGGCCGATGTGCTCCACATCGAGTCCACCGGCCATCCCGACGGCATGCGGATGACCGGGTTCATGTTCGGCACCGAGGACTGGTGGGAGTGGAGCTCGATGTTCGTGGCGATCAACCACAACAAGCGGGGATTGACGCTCGACTTGGACACCGAAGCGGGCATGGATCTGCTATGGCGGCTCATCGAGTGCGCCGACGTGGTGATCGAGAACTTCTCCCCCCGGGTGGTGGAGAAGTGGGGTCTGAGCTGGGAGGCCGTCTCGGCCCGCAACCCCCAGGCGGTGTTCACCCGGATGCCCGCGTTCGGTTTGAGCGGGCCGTGGCGGGAGCGGGTGGGGTTCGCCCAGACCATGGAGCAGCTCACCGGCATGGCCTGGGTCACCGGCCATCCCTACGACCAGCCCCGCATCATGCGGGGCCCGTGCGATCCCATCGCCGGGATGCACGGTGCCTACGCCGCGATCTTGGGCCTCGCCGTTAGGGAGCGCACCGGACAAGGGGTGTTCGTGGAGTCCACCATGGTGGAGGCCGCGCTCAACTGCTCGGCCGAGCAGATCGTGGAATACACCGCCTACGGCAACGTGATGGAGCGGGCTGGCAACCGGAGTCCCTATGCCGCACCCCAGGGGCTGTACCCCTGCCGGGGCCACGAGCAATGGCTGGCGCTGGCCGTGGCCACAGATCAGCAATGGCAGGCCCTGGTGGAGGTGCTCGGGTCTCCCGATTGGGCCGACCGGCCCGAATATGGCACCGACGCCGGCCGCCGGGCAGGCCACGACGCCATCGACGAAGGGCTGTACGCCTGGTCCGCCGAACAGGACATCGACGAAGCCGTGGCTCGGCTGGTGGATGCCGGTGTGCCCGCCGCCCCGGCCTGGGATCCCCGGATCCAGCACGAGAACCCCCAGTTTGCCCACCGGGGGCTGTTCGAGATGGTCGAGCATCCGGCGGTGGGCACCCATCCCATGCCGGGAATGCCCTACCGGTTCGCCTCGGTCGACCGCTGGATCACCTCGCCGTCGCCCGCCCTGGGCCAGCACAATCACGAGATACTCGGCGAACTGGGCCTGTCGGCCGATGAGATCGCCCAACTGGAAGCCGACGGCGTGATCGGCACCCGTCCCAAGGGCCTGTGAGGCCCTTCGCGAGCTGGCCCAGTGAAAGGATGAAGCCATGAGAGCAGTGCGATGCGTCGACGGCCAGGCCGCGACGGTAGAGGTAGCCCCCCCGGAAGGCGAGGGTGTGCGCGTCAAGATGGCGTCCGCGGGGGTGTGCGGCTCCGACCTGCACATGCTCGAGCTGGGAATGCTCAACACGTTCACCATCGGCCACGAATTCGCCGGCTGGCTGGACGACGGCCGCCCGGTGGCCATCGAGCCCATTCACGGCTGCGGCACCTGCGAGCTGTGCCTGGCCGGCGACTACAACCGCTGTCCGGCCACCCTGGGTGACATCGCCGGGATCTCCCGCGACGGGGGAATGGCCGACGAGATTCTCATGTGGCCCGAGGCCATAGTGCCCCTGCCCTCCGGGGCCGATGCCCGGGACGCCTGCCTGGTCGAGCCCTTGGGCATCGCAGTACACGGCTTCCGCCTGGCCGGACTGCGGGGCGACATGCGGGTAGCGGTGATCGGCGGGGGTGCCGTGGGCCAAACCGCGTTGGCCGTGGCCGGCCTGGCTGGATGCGAGGTGGCCATGTCGGCCCGCCATGGTGCCCAGAAAGAAGCCGCCGAACGATTGGGTGCCGTCCCGCTCACCGACGAGCCCTACGACATCGTGGTGGAGGCCGCCGGTACCGGTTCAGCCTTGGCCGATGCCGTCAAGAAGTGTCGCCCTGGCGGCAAGATCGTCATCCTCGGCAGCTATTGGGAACCAGTGGAGTTACCCGGCATAGAAATCAGCATGAAGGAGGTCACCCTGGTGCCCTCCTCAATGTACGGCCGCTACGGCCCCACCCGAGACATGGACGTGGCCGCCGCCGTACTAGCCCAACTCCCCGAACTCCCCGACGCTGTCATCACCCACCGCTTCCCCCTAGACGCCCCCGCCGAAGCCTTCGCCACCGCCGCCAACCGCGCCTCCGGCGCCATCAAAGTCGTCCTAGAGCCCTAGCGATGTCGGGCGGGGGGCTGACAGGAGAAGAGGTGGTGGCGATGTTGGGGTTGGTGCCGTTGCCTGAGGAAGGGGGGATGTGGCGGGAGGTTTGGCGGGATGAGCAGAGCACGGCGATTTACTTTTTGATGCAGCCGGGGGACTTCTCAGCGATGCATCGGCTGGAGGGGCCGGAGATTTGGCATCACTACGCGGGGGCGGCGGTGGGGATGCTGTTGCTGGGGCCGGACGGGACGGTGGAGCGGCCGGTTTTGGGCGACGACTTGGAGGCGAAGGAGCGGCCTTGTGTGGTGGTTCCGGCCCATACATGGATGGGGGCTTCTACTCGCGGGGAGTGGTCGCTGGTGGGGACCACCATGGCGCCGCCGTATCACCACGATGGATTTGAGTTGGGCAGCGCCGAGCCGCTTGCGGAGCAGTATCCGTCGGCGGCTGACGAGATCGCTGAGTTGGTGAGGTCGTGACTACATCGCCTGCTGAGATGATCGACCTCACCGGCAAGGTGGTAGTGGTTACTGGTGCGGGCGGGGGGATTGGCGGCGGGATCGTCCGACGCATGGCAGCTGCTGGTGCCTCGGTGGTGGCCCACACTCGATCGTCGCCGGTTGAGCACAGCAAAGGTCAGATCACTGAGGTGCGGGCTGACCTCACCGATGAAGAAGGCCCGACTGCGGTGGTGAACGCGGCCCGAGAGCGTCACGGTCGGATCGACGCCCTGGTCAACAACGCCGGGATCCAGCCGGTGGCTCCGTTCACTGATCTCACAGATGAGCAGTGGGCCGAGATGATCGACACCAACCTCACTGCGGTACACCGGCTGACCCAAGCAGCGGCGTCGGCTATGCGGGATCAGAGCACTGGCGGGTCCATCGTCCATATCGCCTCCGTCGAGGCCCGCCACCCCACTCCGTTCCACGGCCACTACGCCACCGCCAAAGCCGGCCTGGTTATGCACGCCAAGGCGGCCGCGCTGGCGTGGGGCCCCCACGGAATCCGGGTCAACTCAGTGTCGCCGGGGCTGATCGACCGCCCCGGTTTGGCCGACGACTGGCCCGAGGGCGTGGAGCGGTGGATGGACGCCGTTCCGCTCGGCCGACTGGGCACCGCCGAAGACGTTGGGGACGCCTGCGTATTCCTCTGCTCTGATCTGGCCCGGTGGATTACCGGTGCCGATCTGGTGGTTGACGGCGGTATCTTGACTAATCCCACTTGGTGAATGGGAAAGGCCGATGGCAATGACGACCAAGACCATTGGACTGGCGGGAACCGGGGTTATCGGCGCGGGATGGGCCGTGAGGGTATTGGCGCGGGGCCACGATGTGCTCGCCTGGGATCCCGCTGACGGTGCCGAAATCCGGCTGCGAGCCGCAGTGGAGCGGGCCTGGCCCTCAGCGGTTCGCATGGGCGTGTTCCCCGGGGCCGACCCGGCCCGGCTTCAGTGGGCCGATTCCCCCGAAGCGGTGGCCGCTGCCGCCGACTATGTGCAGGAGAGCGCCCCGGAGGACGAATCGATCAAACGCCCCCTGCTTCGCCGCCTCGACCACGCCGCCCGACCCGCCACCGTTATCGCCAGCAGCTCTTCGGGGCTTCTGCCCACCCGCCTGGCTGAAGGCTGCCGTCACCCGGAGCGCATCCTCATCGGCCACCCATTCAACCCGGTGTATCTGCTGCCACTGGTGGAAGTGGTGGCCGGAGATGCCACCAGCCCCGAAGCCGTGGCTGCCGCGGTGGAGCACTACGACGATTTGGTCATGCACCCCCTCGTAGTGCGAAACGAGATCGAGGGCTACCTCTCCGACCGCCTCCAGGAGGCCCTGTGGCGTGAGGTGCTGCACCTGGTGAACGACGGGGTGGCCACCACTGCCGAACTGGATGACGCGGTGGTTTACGGCCCCGGTCTGCGCTGGGCGGCAATGGGCACCAATCTCACCTTCCACCTCGCCGGAGGAGACGGCGGAATG
The DNA here is from genome assembly GCA_022821105.1 of Acidimicrobiia bacterium. Lineage (GTDB taxonomy): Bacteria > Actinomycetota > Acidimicrobiia > Acidimicrobiales > Bin134 > Poriferisocius. Next base: position 5,048 of record JAJEEH010000284.1, on the reverse strand, counting down.
CGCCATATGCTGAGTCAGTTCGGCCCCGCATTGAACTTGCCGTGGACCCACATGGAGGCACCCGAGCTCACCCAAGAACTGGTCGAAGCCATGGCGTCGGGCTGCGAGGTCCAAGCTGCCGGGCGCTCCATCGCCGAACTGGAGCGATTGCGCGACGACTGCCTGCTGTCGGTGATGCGGGCGCTGCGCCCCAGCGGGGTCGGCGCCGGGCGATTGATGGCCGAGCGGGAGGCCCGCATCCTGGCCGCTGGGGTCACAACGGAGCAGTGGGCGCCGGGCACCGACCCGCCTGCCCCGCTGGCGCTGTACTCAGCGGTCGTGGAACCCGATTGGGTGGACTACAACAACCACATGACCGAGGCCGCTTTCCTCACGGTGTTCGGCTGGGCCTCCGACAGCCTGTTCCGTTATCTGGGAATCGACGAGGCCTATCGGGAGGGCGGCCACTCCTTCTACACCGTGGAAACCCATATCAACTATCTGGGCGAAGCCACCCTGGGCGAGCCCCTGCGGGTGTCCACTCAGGTACTGGGCAGCGATGCCAAACGGCTCCACATTTTCCACTCCATGTATCGGGGAGAGGGCGACGAGCTGCTGTGTACCACCGAGCAGATGCTGTTGCACGTGGATGCGGAGGTAGGGCGCAGCGCCCCGGTGCTGCCCGGGCCGGCCGCGGCGGCCGCGGCCGTGGCCGCGGCCCATGCCGAACTGCCGTTGCCGCCCCAGGTTGGCCGCCGTATGCAGATTCCGACGCCTGCCTCGCCGCCCCGGCCCACGGTCGACCCGGCTGGCGCTACGGCGCCCAAGATCTAATTGGAGCAATAGAGAAGGAGCAACCATTGGACTTCTCAATCGATGATTCCCAAGAGATGGTGGTGGACACCGTGCGGGCCTTTGTGGATCGCGAGCTGGTTCCCTACGAAGAGGAAGTGGAGCGCACCGGTGAGGTGCGCCCCGACTTGGTGGAGCAGATTCGCCATCGCTCGCTTGACGCCGGAATCTACGCGGCCAACATGCCCGTCGAAATGGGCGGCGGAGGGCTAGACGACCTCACGCTGGCAATGGCTGAGCGGGCCTTTGGCTGGACCGGCTACGCCCTTCAGTACATCGTGGCCCGCCCCTCAAATATCTTGAGGGCCTGCACCGGCGATCAAGTGGAGCAGTACTTGCTGCCCACCGTGCGGGGCGAGCGGGTGGAGTGTCTGGCTATGAGCGAGCCCGATGCAGGCTCCGACCTGCGGGGCATGACCTGTCGGGCCGAGCGCCGAGGCGATCACTTCCTGGTCAACGGCACCAAGCACTTCATCAGCCACGCCGACCTAGCCGACTATGTGATCTTGTTCGCGGCCACTGGCGTTGTCGATTCCGACCGCGGGCCCCGCAAGCTGATCTCTTCGTTGCTGGTGGACTTTGACACACCAGGCCTGGAACGGGTGCCGGGCTACAACTGCGTGTCAAACCGGGGTTACCACAACTTCATTCTCAACTTCGACGATGCCCGGGTGCCAGCGGCCAACTTGCTGGGGGAGGAGCACCGGGGGTTCGATGTTGCCAACGAATGGCTGGGCAGCACCCGCCTGCAAGTGGCTGCCACCTGCCTGGGTCGAGCCGACCGGGCGCTGGCGGTGGCTCTCGACTGGGCCGCGAGCCGAGAGCAATTCGGCCAGCGCATCGGGCGATTCCAAGGAGTGTCGTTCAAGTTGGCCGATATGCGTACCCGGCTGTTGGAAGCGGAGCTGATGACCTACCGGGCGGCTTGGCTGTCGGCACGGGGCGAGATGAGCGATGCCGACGCGGCCATGGCCAAGCTGTCGGCCACCGAGATGCTGCAATTCGTGTCCGACGAGGCCATCCAGATACTCGGTGGCATGGGACTTATGGACGAGTTGCCCTTGGAGCGGATCTGGCGCGACGCCCGGGTAGATCGTATCTGGGACGGCACCAGCGAGATCCAGCGCCACATCGTGTCACGCGACATGCTGCGCCCTCTGGGGGTCTGAAAGATGATCGGAGGACATCGGATGGTGAGCGATCGGCGATGAGGCAGTGACCGCCAGGCTGGCGCGGTTGATGCGACCCCAATCGCTGGCCTTCATCGGGGGCGAGGCCGCCGAGTGGGCCATTGATGCCACCCGGTCGTTCGGCTTTCGAGGTGAGATATGGGCGGTAAACCCCCGCCGACAGCTTCGGGATGTCCGTACTTTGGCCTCTGTGTCCGAACTGCCCGAAGGCCTAGACGCCGCCTTTGTGGGCGTAGGGCGACAAGAGGCAACACAGGTCGTGCGGGAGTTGGCCGCAAGGAGGACCGGCGCGGCGGTGTGCTATGCCTCGGGTTATGCCGAGACCGGTGATGTAGGCGCTGCCTACCAGCGCGAGCTGGTAGAGGCAGCCGCCGACATGCCACTGGTAGGACCCAATTGCTACGGGACTCTGTCGGCAGTCACCGGCGCCGCGCTGTGGCCTGACCTGCACGGGCTGGTCCGCGCCGAGAGCGGCGTGGCCATCGTCAGCCAGAGCGGCAATATCGCACTGAATCTCACTATGCAGCGGCGCGGCCTGGATATCTCCTATGTGATTTCGTTGGGCAACCAGGCTGGCGTGGGATTGGCCGAGGTGTTCGAAGCCCTGGTCGCCGATCCCGCGGTAACCGGGGTGGGCTTGTACATAGAGGCAATAGACGATGTCGCTCGGTTCGCGGCGGCCGCCGACAAGGCCCGCAGACGCGGTCTTCCCGTGGTGGTCTTGAAAGCTGGCGCCTCGGAGGCAGCGGAGACCATTTCGGATTCCCACACTGGATCTCTGGTGGGCAGCGATGACGCCTACGAGGCCCTATTCCGCAGGCTCGGGGCCAGGCGGGCGCGCACGGTGGGCGGGCTGCTCGACTTGTTGGGGGTGCTCACAGTTGTCGGGCCTTTGGCCGGCACCAGGCTGGTGTCTCTGAGCTGTTCGGGTGGCGAAGCCGCGCTGATGGCGGATCGGGGAGGGAACTACCAGGTGTCCTTTCCGGCGTTCGCCCCCGACCACCGCGACCGCGTGGCCGCCACTTTGGACGGTCGGGTGACGGTGACTAATCCACTCGACTACCACACGTTCGTCTGGGGGGACATCAACCGTCTCACCCAGTGCTTCACCACAGTGCTGAACGGCGAGCCTGGATCTCTTGAGGCGGTAGAGAGCGGCGGGTCGGTTGGTGCCAGCAAAACGGTTGATTCCCAGCGGCCCTTTGATGCCGCCCTGTTGGTACTCGACTTCCCCGACGCCGGACTTGACTGGTCGCGTTGGTGGCCCACGCTGGACGCATTCGGCGCGGCCTGTGCCGCCAGCGGCACTGCGGGCGTGCTGGTGGCGACCATGGCGGAGAACTTGCCCGACCAAGCCCGTACTCGGGCAGCCGAACTGGGACTGGCCGCCTGCTGCGGCTTTGACGCAGCCCTAGCCGCAATCGAAGCTGCATTTTCCCTCGGTCGTCCGCGCGCCCACGCCCAGCCGTCGGATGCCGAACTGTGGTCCCCGTCCTCCCGCTCTCACACGTCCACGAAGACGCTGTCTGAGCACGGGGCCAAACAGCGGCTGGTCGAAGTGGGCATCGCCGTGCCCTTGGGGCGACTAGTACCGGCAGGGGATGCCGCGGCCACTTCGGCTGAGATCGGATACCCGGTGGTGGTGAAGGCGACCAGCTTGGCCCACAAGTCCGACGTGGATGGCGTGGCCGTTGGGCTGGCCGAGCCCACCGAGGTTGCCGATGCTGCCGCCCGACTCGGTGCACTCGGCCAAGGAACTGTGTTGGTGGAGGCCTGCATAGGAGATGCCGTGGCTGAGCTGATGGTGAGCGTGCGGTCGGCGCCGCCGGTAGGAATGCTGCTGACGCTTGGCGCCGGCGGGACGCTCGTGGAACTGCTCGACGACTTCGCCTGCTTGTTGCTGCCCACCGGCCCGGAGGCGGTGTGGGAAGCCTTGCGAAGCCTCAAACTGTGGTCTTTGTTGGATGGCCATCGGGGCCGACCACCCGCCGCGATTGACGCCGTCGTTGAGGTGGTCGACTGCTTGGGCTCGCTGGTGCGCGACGATAGCGACATCATCGAAGTGGAGATCAACCCGCTGTTGGTGACTGCTCGGGGAGCCGTCGCCGCAGATGCGCTGATTGTCGTCGCCACCCCTCCCGACGGGAGGCTGAGATGACCAACTCCGGCCCTGTTTCCGCGGTGAATGCGATCGTCGATGGGCCGGTGTTGGAGGTCACCCTCAACCGCCCCAAGGCCAATGCCATCGACGCGGCCACCAGCCGGGAGCTGAGTGCCGTCTTCGCCCGCTTCCGCGACGACCCCGCCCTGCGAGTGGCGATCTTCACCGCGGCCGGCGATCGGTTCTTTTCCGCCGGTTGGGACCTAAACGCCGCAGCCGCCGGAGAGGAGTTCGAGGCCGACTACGGCGAGGGTGGATTCGGCGGGTTCGGCGAGCTGCCAGGGCTCCGCAAGCCAGTGATCTGCGCAGTCAACGGCATGGCAGTTGGCGGCGGGTTCGAGATCGTGCTGGCGGCCGATCTGGTGGTGGCCGTTGAGGGCTCCCGCTTCTGGCTGCCTGAGGCCTCATTGGGAATAGTGGCCGATTCGGCATCGGTACGTCTGCCGAGAATGCTGCCGCCGGTGGTGGCCAACGAGGTGCTTTATGCCGGTCGCCGAATTGACGCGGCTGAGGCGCTGCGGTGGGGGCTGGTGAACGCGGTAGTAGGGAGTGATCAGCTGTTGGCCGAGGCCCGTGCCTTGGCCGAGCGGGTGGTGCAGGCCGCGCCGCTGTCGGTAGCCGCAGTGATCGAGATCGGCGCCCGCACCGGCCATCTCCCACTGCCCGACGCGTTCGAATTTCTGCGCTCCGGCAATTTGGACTCTTATGAGGCCATGCTCGCCTCCGAAGATTCCGAAGAAGGCCCTCGTGCCTTTGCCGAAGGTCGGTCTCCACGCTGGCAAGGCTGCTGAGGCCGTTCCCAACGCAGGGTGACTGCTATCGCTGGTGGGAGGCTGTAACTCTCAGCTTCCCACCGCGGCCTTGTC
>JAJEEH010000040.1 GCA_022821105.1 Acidimicrobiia bacterium | reverse complement strand
TCCCTCGGGCAGGGGCTGGAAGGCCTCGTGCTTCTCGGCTTGGCCGGTGGCGTGCAGAGTGGCCAGCGTGCGGCCGTGGAACGATCGGCCCGCGCTGATCACGGTGTAGCGGCCGGGTCCGCCCCATTTGCGGGCCAGTTTGATAGCGCACTCGTTGGACTCGGCCCCGCTGTTGGCGAAGAACACCTGGCCAGGCGAGCCGCCGACCAGCCGGTCGATGGTGCGGGCCACGTGCATCTGGGGCTCGGTGGCGTACAGGTTGGACACGTGGCACAGCGTGCGGGCCTGCTCGGCCACCGCTTCGGCCACCTTGGGGTGGGCGTGGCCGAGGCTGACGACCGCGATGCCGCTCAGGAAGTCCAGGTAGCGGGTTCCGTCGCGGTCCCACAGCCAGCAGCCCTCCCCCCGCACAAACATGACCGGCGGCGGGCCGTAGGTGGGCATGAGGGGGCAGGGTCCGGCGTCGACTCCTACCGCATCGGTGTGAACGCTCATGGGGTGGCCCCCTGATCGGCGGAGTCGGGATAGACCATGGTGCCCACCCCGGAATCGGTGAACAGCTCCAACAGCAGCACGTGGGGGGTGGTGCCGTTCACCATGTGGGCCGAGGCAACGCCGTGGCGAACGGCGTGAATGGCCGCGGTGGCTTTGGGGATCATGCCCCCGGCCAAATCCCCGCCGGTGATCATGGCGTCGAGGTCAGAGGCGGTGGTCACGCTGATGAGGGTGGACGGATCGCCGGGATCGGCGTACAGGCCCTCCACATCGGTGAGGAACACTGCTTTGGCCGCGCCCAGGGCGCCGGCCAGGATCCCGGCCACGGTGTCAGCGTTGATGTTGAGCGCTTGGCCGGTGGCGTCGGCACCGATGGTGGACACCACCGGAATAAGGCTCTCGTCCAGCAGCCGGTCGATGATGGCGGTGTTGACGGTGTCCACCGTCCCCACATAGCCCAGTTCGGGATTCTCGGCCCGAGCCTGGATCAGCCCGGCATCCTCCCCGGACACGCCGACGGCGAGGGGTCCGTGGACGTTGATGGCCGAGACGATGTCGCGGTTGACCCGGCCCACCAGCACCATGCGGGCGATGTCCAGCGTCTCGGCGTCGGTAACCCGCAGCCCGTCGACAAACCGGGGTTCCAAGCCGAGCCGCTCCATCATCTCGCCGATCTGCGGGCCGCCTCCGTGCACCACCACGGGGCGGATGCCCACCGATTGCATGAGCACGATGTCGGCGGCGAATCCGGCCAAGTGATCGCTGTCCATGGCGCTGCCGCCGTATTTCACCACCACGGTCGAGCCCGAGAACCTCTGGATGTAGGGCAAGGCCTGGGTGAGGACTGCCGCAGTGTCTTCGGCTTTGAAGCTCATGACGTCCCCATGTTCTCGTCGATGTAGGCGTGGGTGAGATCGGTGGTGATGATCCGGGCCAAGCCGTCGCCCATGCCCAAGTCCACGTGGAGGTCGAGCCGCCGGCCGGTCATGTATTGGGCCAGCTCGGGGGGATGGGCCGGCTCGCCGTACTGATACACCACATGGGGGCCGTAGGCGATGGTCAGCTTGGTGTGGTCGAAGGCAACCCCGGCTGCGCCCATCTCCGAGGCGATGCGGCCCCAGTAGGGGTCTTGGCCGTACCACGAGCACTTCACGAGTTGGCAATTGGCGGTGTCCCGAGCCGCTTTGGCCGCCTCGGCGTCCGAGGCCGCTCCGGTGACCCGGAGGAATACCGTTTTGGTGGAACCCTCGGCGTCGTCAGCCATTTGGAGGGCCAAGCTCTCGCAAGCATCCGCGATGGCCTGAGTGAGGGCGTCGGCATCGACCGGGCCGGCCTGGCCGTTGGCCAAGATCAGCACGGTGTCATTGGTGGACTCGGCGCCGTCAACGGTGAGGGTGTTGAAGGTCCCGGCCACACCGGTTCTGAGCGCCTGTTGGAGAGCTTCGGGGTTGGCCGCCGCATCGGTGACCAGCACGGCCAGCATGGTGGCCATGTTGGGCTCCAGCATGGCGGCGCCCTTGGCGATGCCTCCAACGGTGAAGCCCTCGCCGGCGACCACCACCTGCTTGGGGACGGTATCGGTGGTCATGATGGCCTCGGCCGCTTGGGGGCCGCCCTCGGTGGTTTGGGCGGCGGCCGCGGCGGTGATTCCCGCCGATACCGCATCCATGGGCAGGGCGTAGCCAATGAGCCCGGTAGAGCACACCAGCACTTCCTCGGGGGTCACTCCCAAGGCGGAGGCGGTCTCCTCGCACATCTGGTGGGCGTCGGCCATGCCTTGCGCCCCGGTGGCCGCGTTGGCATTGCCGCTGTTGAGGACCACCGCGGCGGCCTTTCCTCCCGTGGTGGTCAGATGCTCCCGGCACACCATCACCGGAGCGGCGGTCATCTTGTTGGAGGTGAACACCCCGGCCGCACTGACGGCGGCGCCGTCGGCGGTGGCCACGATGGCGAGGTCAGGCTTGCCGCTGGGCTTGATGCCGCAGGTCACCCCCGCGGCGGTGAACCCGGGGACTTCGGTCACGCTCATGGGTACACCCCCACCGCAGTCAGCCCGGTGGTTTCGTCGAGCCCGCAAATCAGGTTGGCGCACTGGACGGCTTGTCCGGCCGCGCCCTTCACCAGGTTGTCGATGGCGCACAGTGCCACCACGGTCTGCGTGCGGGTGTCGAATCAGACGGTAAGGTGGGCGGCGTTGGAGCCCAACGTGGCCTTGGTAGACGGCGGCCGCTCGGACACGACGATGAACGGTTCGTCGGCGTAGAACTCGGCCATCCCCGCGAGCACTGCTTCGCTGGAGGTCTCCCCCGTCGGCTTGGCGTAGCAGGTGGCCAGGATGCCCCGATTCATGGGCGCCAGATGGGGGGTGAACAGCACCGATGCGCCGGCGGCCTGTTCGATCTCCGGGGTGTGGCGGTGGTCGAGCAGCCCGTAGGCAGTGAAGTCCTCATCGACCGCGCAGAATGTGGTGTGGGCTTTGGGGGGCCGACCCGCGCCGGAAACCCCGCTGGCCGCGTCCACGATGACCCCATCGGTCTGGATGAGGCCCAAGCGGACCAGGGGCGCGATGGCCAGCGCGGCAGCAGTGGGATAGCAGCCCGGCACGGCCACCGCAGTAGCACCGGCCAACTCATCCCTGAACAGCTCAGGCAGGCCGTAGGCGAACTGGCCGAGAAGCTCGGGAGCAAGATGAGACTCCCCATACCACTGCTGGTATTCCCCGGCGTCGTTCAGGCGGAAGTCGGCAGCCAGATCGACGGCGACCTTGCCCCGATCCAGAATGTCGGCGGCCATAGCCATGGATTGGCCATGGGGCAGCGCCAAAAATGCCAGTCCAACATCGTCGAGCAGCTCAGGGTCGTATTTCACAAACTCCTGGTCGGCACCAATGGCGGCCAGGTGAGGATAGAGATCAGCGACCGGCTGCCCCGCCTGGGTGTCGCCGGTCACAAAGCGCACGTCGAAGCCAGGATGCTGAGCCAGCAGCCGCATCAACTCCGCGCCCACATATCCCGAAGCCCCAATGATCCCAACGGGGATTCTTTCTGCCATAGGTGCAATTATGCACAACTATGAATAAGTATTCAAGTCAATTGCAGTGGAAGTTCAGCCGCGGAGGGAGGCGTTGTGGGTGTTGGTGACGGCGTCGATGCAGGATTGGCGGGCTTTGGCCACCTCGGCGTCGTTGAGGGTGCGGTCGGGCGCTTCGAAGCGGAGGGTGAAGGCCAGGCTGCGTTGGCCCTCGCCTAGCTGGTCGGAGCGGAACACGTCGAACAGGGAGACGGAGGCCAGCAATTCGCCTCCGGCCTCGGCGATGGTGGCGGACACTTCGTCGGCCGACACTTCGTCGGAAACGGTGAAGGCCAGATCCACGTCGCTGGACGGGTAGCGGCTGGGGGCTTTATACGGGGCCAACGCTCGATCGGCTGCCAGCAGAGCACCGAGGTCCACCTCTAGCCAGGCCACCCGCTCGTCGATCTCGTAGGCATCCAGCACTTGGGGGTCGATCTCGCCCAGCGCGCCGACCGGCTGGCCGTCGGCCAGCACTTGGCCCGACCGTCCCGGATGAAGTCCGTCTACCGGGCCGTTGACCACGCCGGTGCGGGTCACGGTCAGGTGGCGCGCTAGGCGGCGCCACAGCGTGGTGGCGGCGGTGGCCTCTTGGCCGGCCAGGATCACGGCGAGGTGCTCTCCCTCGTCGGGGAGATCCCCTCCCCCGCCGGGGTTCACCCGGCCGATCTCGAACAGCGACACCCCGGTGGTGCGCCGAGCCGCGTTGTAGGCCACTGCTTTCAACAGGCCGGGGCGCAGCGAGGTCCGCATGATCGACTCTTCGGCCACCAGCGGGTTGGTCACGGTGATTCCGTCGTCGCCGAGGCCGGCTCGGGCCAGATCGCCGGGGGCCAAGAAGGGCAGAGGCATGGCCTCGCTGATCCCCATACCGGTGAGCAGTTCCCGGACCCGGCGGCGGTCTTGTTGCTGGGGGGTGAGCGCGCCAGCCTGCTCGGTCACCGGCACAGTGCGGGCGATCTTGGAGAAGCCGTGGAGCCGACCCACTTCCTCGATCACGTCGATCTCGGTGGCCGAATCGAGCCGCCACGACGGGATGCTCACCTCGAAGTCCTGGCTGTCGCCGCCCGTCTCACAGGCGAACCCGATGGGCTCGAGTAGACCGGTCATCTCGCTGCTGCTCAGGTCGGTGCCCAATATGGAATTGACCCGCTGGGTCCGAACCCTGACGGGGTTGGACTCAGGCCGGTTGCCAGCGGCATCGATCATGCCGGGGGCAGTGGTAGACCCGAGCGCGGCGGCCAACTCAGCGAAGCGATCCAGTGCCATGGGGATGATCTCGGGGTCGGCGCCCCGCTCGAAGCGGGCCGATGCCTCGCTGCGCAAGCCCAGTCGGCGGGCAGTTCGGGCAATGGTCATGGGATCCCACCAGGCAGCTTCCAGCAGCACCGAACGGGTGTCGGCGGAGATCTCGGTGGAGGCCCCGCCCATGACCCCGGCCAGTCCGATGGCCTCGTCATCGCGGTTGACGATCACCCCGTCGTAGGTAGTGAGAACTCGCGCCATGCCGTCCAATGTGATCAGCTCTTCGCCCCGGTGGGCCATGCGCACCCCCAGCTCCCCGCCGGGTACGAGGTCGAGGTCATAGGTGTGGTTGGGCTGGCCCAGCTCGAACATCACGTAGTTGGACAGGTCGACCACCGCGTTGATGGGCCGCTGCCCCACGGCCAACAACCGGTTGGCCATCCATCGGGGCGACGCTCCCGAGGGGACATTGTCGAGCACTCGCACCCCAAAGCGCTGGCAGAAGTCGGGGGCGGCGATGCTCACCGACGCCCGCTCGGCCGCAGGCGTTCCGGCCTCATCGACATTGGGGGCCGCGACCGAGAATGGCACTCCCAGGCGGGCGGCCAGGTCGCGGGCCACGCCCATCACCGACATGGCGTCGGGGCGGTTGGGGTTCACCTCCAGGTCGAACAACACATCGGGGTGGATACCCAACGCTTCGGCGAGGGGGACTCCCAACGACAGGCCCTGTTCCAAGATCAAGATGCCCTCGTGGTCGTCGCCCATGCCGATCTCGGCCCCCGAGCACAGCATTCCGTTGCTCCACTCGCCCCGCATCTTGCGGCGGGCGATCTCAATGCCGTTGGGCATGGTGGTGCCCACGGTGGCCAGCGGAACCAAATCGCCCACCGCCATGTTGAAGGCCCCACAGCACACTTGGAGGGCCTCGCCGTCGCCGACGTCCACGTCCACCAGGTGAATGCGGTCGGCATCGGGGTGGGGCCGGGTGGCCAACACCTCGGCGATCACGATGCCGTCCAGCCCCCGGCCCACATGGGACAGTTCCTCAACGGCCAGCCCCAGATCAGACAGGATCTCAGCCAGGTCTTCGGGCTCGCCGTCGATGTCGGGGGCGAACTCCCGCAACCAGCTCAACAGCACCTTCATCGCGCTGCCGCCTCAAACATTTGGGAACGGCGAACCATCAGAACTGCTCTAAGAAGCGGATGTCGTTGGTCCACAGCTCGCGCAGGTCGTCTATGCCGAACCGGATGAGGGCCAGGCGGTCGATGCCGAAGCCGAAGGCGAATCCCTGCCACTGCTCGGGGTCGATGCCGCAGGCCTCGAACACGTTGGGGTGCACCATGCCGCAGCCCCCCAGCTCCAGCCAGGTGCCGTCGGGGCGCTGAATGTCGAACTCGGCCGATGGCTCGGTAAACGGGAAATAGGAGGGCCGCAGCCGAGAGGTGAAGCCTGGGCCGAAGTAGGCGGCGGTGAACGCCTCGATGGTCCCGGCCAGATCACCCAGGGTGGTGTCGCGGTCCACCACCAGCCCCTCGATCTGGTGGAACACCGGCATGTGGGTGGCATCGGCGGTGTCCTGGCGGAAGCACCGGCCGGGGGCCACCACATAGATGGGGGGCTCCTGGTTCTCCATCACCCGGGCCTGCACCGGGGAAGTGTGGGTGCGCAGCAGGGTGGTGCCCGGCTCGCCGTAGTCCACGTACAGAGTGTCGTACATGTCCCGGGCCGGGTGCCCGAGGGGGAAGTTCAGAGCGCCGAAGTTGTACCACTCGCTCTCGATCTCGGGACCTTCGGCCACCCGATACCCCATGCCCACGAACACGTCCTCCAACTCCTGCCAGGTTTGAGTGATCACGTGGAGATGGCCGCTAGCGGATTGCTCGGTGACCTCGGTGAGATCGAGCCGCTCGGCGGCCAGCTGCTGGGCCCGGGCGGAGGCGGCCAACTCGGCCTCGCGGGCGCTCAGAATCTCGTCGATGGACGCCTTGGCTGCGTTCAAGGCCTGGCCAGCCTGCTTCCGGGCGTCGGGATCCATGTCGCCCAAAGCCTTGCGAGCCGCCACCAGAGGAGAGCGCTTGCCGGTCATCGCGGTCCGCACCGCGCTCAGTTCATCGAGGGTGGTCGCGGCCGCCGCCTGCCGTTCGGCTTCGACCACCAATTGTTCTGGCTCAGCCATCGGACTCCACTATGGCAACCCTTGTCCTTCAACACCGCATCAAATGGGCTCGATGCGGTCTGCCAATTCTCCCTCAGAGCCGAGTCGGGTTTGGGTCAATTTTCCTCCTAAGGTTCTGGCATGGATTCAGGAGATTTACTGGTTCGCGGGGGGACGGTGGTTGACGGCACCGGCGCACCCTCCTATGAGGCCGACGTGCGCGTGCGTTCGGGAAAGATCGCCGAAGTGGGACCGGGGCTGCGGCCCGACGGCGAGCCGGAGATCGACGCCGGCGGCGCATTGGTGACGCCGGGGTTCATCGAGCCTCACACCCACTACGACGGATCGCTGTGGTGGGACCCCCACATCGACCCCATGCCGTCGCACGGCACCACCAGCGTGGTGCTGGCCAACTGCGGACTGGGCCTGGCGCCGCTGCGGGAGGCCGACCGCAACCAGCTCATCGAGCTGATGTGCTTCATCGAGGACCTGCCCACCGACGCCTTCGAGACCGCCATTCCATGGACGTGGGAGACCTGGCCCGAGTACCAGGCCGCCAACGACGAGCACCCGACGGCGCTCAACGTGGCCGCCTTCTTCCCCCATCAGACCCTGAGGATGTGGGTCATGGGCGCCGAGGCGTGGGAGCGGGCCGCCACCGAAGCCGAGCGGGCCGAGATGGCCCACCTGCTCAACGAGGGCCTGTCCGCCGGAGCCTTTGGCCTGTCGACTTCGCTGATGGACCTGGACCGCCACAACCGGCTGGTGCCCAGCCGCATGGCCGACGACCAGGAGTGGGGCGACCTGCTCGACGTGGTGGCCGCCCATCCCGGCACCACCTTCCAGTTCGTGCCCCGGGCCTTCGAGTTCGAGCACTTCCCCGGCGACATGGAGCGCATGGCCGCGCTGTGCCGGGATCGGGGTATCCGGGCCAACTGGGGCGGCTTCTTCGCCCAAGAAAACCGGGCCAAGGAGCGCAAGATCTCCCTAGACCTGGTGGAGCGGCTCAACTCCGAAGGCGGCGAGATCGCCACGCTGTTCTCGGTGCGGCCCGGTTATGTGAACCTGCACTTCGAGCGGTCGATCATGTGGAGCGGGGTGGAAGCGTGGCACGAGCTGTGCAACGTGGACGGCGACGAGGCCAAGATGGCCATGCTCCGCGACGAGGCTTGGCGAGAGCGGGCCCGCCACGACTGGGACGCCTGCACCTACACCCTGGCCCCCATCAACCGCCCCCACATGATCCTGCTGGCCTCCGACGAGCCCCGCAACGCCGAGTGGACCGGACGCTCTATCGCCGATCTGGCCGACGCCCGGGGCGTACATCTGTCGGATGCGGTGGCCGACTGGCTGCTGGACAACAACATGGGCACCCACCTCAAGACCCAGCCCCAGCCGGTGGACAACGAGACGCTGGCCGCCATGGCCCGCTCGCCGCTGACGGTGAACGGGGCGTCGGATGCCGGTGCCCACATCCAGATGTTCGTCGGGGCGGGCGACGCCACCTTCTTCTTGACCGAGATGGTGCGCGAGCTGGGGCTGCTCACCGTCGAGGAGGCGATTCACTCGGTGACCGGCAAGCAGGCCGCGTTCTTCGGCATTTCCGGTCGGGGTGCGATAACCGAGGGAATGGCTGCCGACCTGGCCGTGTTCGCCCTAGACGAGATCGACCTGGGTGACGAGGTCCGAGTCGATGACCTGCCCACCGGCAGCTGGCGCTACAGCCGCAAACCGGCCGGCTATCGGGCCACCGTGGTCAACGGCGTTCCCACCTGGGCCGGCGACCGATCCACCGGCGCGCTGCCCGGCGAATTTCTGCGCAACGGAGCGGTTGGCTAACCGCGTTTCTGCTCAGCCTCCCGGCTGAGTTCCACCAGGTACAGAGCCCGAGTGGCCAGCACTTCGCGGGCTTCGTGGGCCATGTCGTCGTAGAAGTGCTCCCGGTAGGCCTTGTCGATGATGGTTGACACGGCGAACTGAAGGGCGGACAACGTGGCGATGAAGCCCGACACCGCCAGCAACTCCCAGGTGAGCACCAGCTCAGTGCCGAACAGACCGAAGCGGGCCAGGGGATCCAGCGCGTCCGACGCTACCCACGACACGATGGTGGCCTCCCTCACCGCCAACAGGCCGAAGGCCACATAAAACACTCCGATCACCACGCCGACGAGCAGCACCCGCACGGCTTGAGCGACAAACATCAGCAGTCCCAGATTCACCCGGTCCATGCGGTCGAGCGTCGGAACGGCGGATATTGAGAAGTCGGCGGGCGGGGTCGCCGGCGCCAGCGGCGAACCACATCCGTCGATCAACTCACAGGCCTGCTCCCAGCTCTCGAAGCGGGCCAGGCCCACCAGTTCAGACGGCACCCGAACCGCCACCGAGCCAAGAGCTATGAGTCCGAATACCCCCAGCACGATGGCGTAGAAGGGCCAGGGGAAATCATGGGCCACTTGCCACACTTCAGCGTTCAGGAACAAGAAAGCGCTGAACACCAGCAGCAGCGGCAGAATTCGCCCCACCAACCTGCCGATCAAAGCAATCTGGTTGACGGAGTAGGCCCCGGCCCAGAACAGCATGGGGAGCAGCCCGAAACTCACCACCACGTACGCCCCAATGAGCAGGGCGACGTTGATCAGCGCCAAACCGGCGGTGTCAGACAATCGGTCTTCAGAGAACAAGGCGGGCAACGCGGGAGGAACCAGCACAAACACGGCCAGTTCAATGGCGCCCACCCGATCGGGAAGCTGGAACAGCCGCCGACCTCTAAGCCGATTGACCGCCGCCACTGCCCCCAAGGCGATACCTGCGCCCGCCCAGAACACGCCGAACTGCGCCCAGCCGTCGAAGCGGTCGCCGAAGGAGGCGAAAATCTCGACCAGAAACACCAAGGCCAAGAACGGCACGGCCCGAGTGAAGACATCGGTGCTGGCCCGGTATTCGTGGATTACGTGGGGAACGCCCCGCCGGATGAACCAGCGCTCGGTGGCCTCACGGCGAGAGGTCATCGCCTCTGCCGCCCGTCAGTCCCCTTCGGGAATGGTGGGCACCTCGACGCCGGGGCCGTAGTAGATGAACAGGTTGGCAATCAGATCGTCGATGCCGTCCCGGGTGCCGCCCTTGGCCAGATCGACGGTGATGATGTTGCTGTTCACGTGGATGGCATCGATCCCGCCCCGGTCGAAGAGGCGGCGAGCCAACTCGTCCACCGGCCGCTCCCCGGCTACTTCCCGCCCGACGGAATAGTGCTCATGGCCAGTGCCGGTGATGCTCCGGTTGATCTCATAGCGGATCACTCCCGGACGGCTCGTAGCCCTCTCCACAACAGTCACCGGCTGCCCCATACGCCCCGAGATCGTACCCGGTAGCCGCCACCATACGGTCAATCAGAACGGCAGGGCGGTGTCCGGACCGGAGGGGATGCGGAGGTGGGACCAGCCGTGGGTGTCCATGAAGGCCCAGGAGCGGCGGTGCAGGGGGGTGGGGCCTAGGGCGGTTAGGGCGGCTCGGTGGTGGGGGCAGGGGTAGCCCTTGTTGGAGTCGAAGTTGTAGTCGGGGTGGTCTTCGGCTGCGGCTCGCATGAGACGGTCGCGGGTGACCTTGGCCAGGATCGACGCGGCCGCGATGGTCAGGCAGGTGGTGTCACCCTTGACCAAGGCCTGGGTCTTGCCGTTGCCCACGAAATCCCACCGGCCGTCTACCAGCACTGCGTCGGCTTCTAGGCCCAGGCCGTCCAGTGCCCGCCGAGCGGCCAGGCGCTGGGCCGCCGACATGCCCAATTGGTCGCACTCGTCGTTGCTGGCGTGGCCTGCGGACCAGGCCACGCACCAGTCGGCGATCCGGTCGAAAAGCCCTTCCCGTTCGGCTTCAGTCAAGGCCTTGGAGTCGCGCACCCGGTAGACCCTCCGGTCGGTGGGCAGCACCGCGGCCACCAGGGTGAGGGGCCCGGCCCACGCGCCTTTGCCCACCTCGTCTATGCCCACCACCACCTGGTGACCATCGGCCCATAGACGGCGCTCGACCGCCAATGTGGGGGCAGCCGACTTGAGTGCGGCCCGCATCTCTTCAAGGTAGCTATTGGGGTGCGGCCAACAGTGTTTCTCCCGTCGGTTCCTGGCTCGACCAGCTCTCTTCCAGTGCAGGGGCCCGGACGGTGACCGGATCGTGGCCGGGCCGGCAGTCCAGCTCCCACAACAGCGCGGGACGGGCGCCGTGCCAGCGCACTGCATAGGACAGCGTTCCGAACCGAGTGGGCAGACCGTAGACGGCCAGCGACCCTCCCCTCCATGCTGGTCGGAAGCCAGGGGCCACCAGCAGATCTTCGCCGTGGTCGGCCACCAGCTCGGCCCGCAGCCCATCACCAGGAGGCTCAGCAGGGCCCAATT
The DNA here is from genome assembly GCA_022821105.1 of Acidimicrobiia bacterium. GTDB lineage: Bacteria > Actinomycetota > Acidimicrobiia > Acidimicrobiales > Bin134 > Poriferisocius. Next base: position 8,035 of record JAJEEH010000040.1, on the reverse strand, counting down.
CGAGACGGCGGAGATCTTGAGCGGCCCGATCTTGGCCTGTGGCGATCAGAAAGCGCTCGACCGGATCAACCGGCACGGCTGATCCGGAGCGGGCGGCAGCCTCCACTGCCTCGGCCACAGCCTCAACGAATCGAACCGCGTTCTTTTGGTCGTCCGTCAGGTCGTGGTGGACGGTGAACGCCGTCAGCCGCTCGGTGGGCGCCTCGGTGGTCCAACGGGCGGCGATCTCATCCAGCACCACCTCGGCGTCGTCGTGGTAGCCGTGATGGTCGAGTCGCACCGACAACTCGCAGAGTTGGGCAACGTCGAGTGTCTCCATGCGGCCGGTTTGCCCCAGCCATCGGCGGCGGTTGCGATCGATGCGCCGGGCCAAGCCCTCATCGGGTACCTCGATCCGAGCCCCCCGTTCCAGGTGGGCCTGCCAGCCCCGAACCACCGCCTCGGCATCGGGCAGGTCGGACGGTGCCGGCACTTTGCCCCGGCCAAGCGATGCGCTGACCGCCATCCGGGCGGTATGGGGCAGCGGCCACACTGCGGCGGCCACGTCGCGGCCCTTGAGGTCCAACCCTGGGGTGGTCCCGCCTTCAACCTCGAGCAAAGCCTCCACCGCGTCAGGCCCGACCGCAGCACCCGCTGGGGAATGATCCCACGCCAACACCGTCTGTCCCCCGACGGCAATCCCGGTCTGGTTCGCCGCGAGCACCGCCCCTGGGGCCTGCACCACCATGGCGACCGCGAAAGCGGTGGCGGCCTCGTTTCCCACCTCCACAACCGCCGCCGCCGGTCCCCCGCCAGCAGCGACCGCCCAAACCCGCTGCACCGCATCTCCGTCGGGCACCTTCATGCGGGTTTCCACCACCGCACCGGCCCCCACATCACTCTGGCGCACGGCGGCCTCCTGCGACGCGCGGTGCCAGCGGTCAGAGGCGCCCACCCACCAGTCCAGCGTCCATTCCCCGAAACCGGGACGGACCGACCCGCGGGCATCCACCTCCCCCCACCCGGGGGCACCGAGGACATCGAGAGGTTTGCTCATCAAGAAGTTCGGGTAACGAACCGCCAGAGCCGGCGCAGCGGCGACCCCTTGGAGTCCGCCTTCTCCGGCCACAATCGGCGGAAACGCGACGCCCTGGTCGCCTCCGGCTCGGGGCGGGCTTGGCGCCCCATCAGCACCATCGATGCCTCAGCCGCGGTCCGCGTGCCCTTGATCACCGCATGCACCTCGGTGCTGATGGGCATCTCCACGTTGTGCTCAGCAGCCAGCTCCACCACCACTCCGGCGGTGAACACCCCTTCGGCCACCTGGTCCATCTCGGCCACCACTGCTTTGGCTTTGCGGCCCCGTCCGAGCTGCTCGCCCACATGGCGGTTGCGACTCTGGGGACTTATGCATGTGGCCAGCAGGTCGCCCATCCCGGCCAGACCGGCGAAGGTGTCGGCTCGACCGCCCATGGCAGTACCCAGGCGGCCCATCTCTGCCAGCCCCCTGGTAATCACCGCCGCTCGGGTGTTGTCCCCCGCGCCAAGGCCGTCCACCATGCCCGAAGCCAGAGCGATCACGTTCTTGAGGGTGCCGCCCAACTCGCAGCCGATCACGTCGTCATTGGTGTAGACCCGGAAGCGATCAGTGGTGAACACCCCCTTGAGGGCAGTGGCCACGGTGTCGTCGGCCATGGCCATCACCGATGTGGCCGCATGTCCAGACAGAATCTCCTTGGCCAGGTTGGGACCGGTGAGGGTGCCTGCGGGATGGGCCGGCGCCACCTGGTTGATGATCTCGGTCATGCGCTGGCGGGTGCCCCGCTCCAGCCCTTTGGTGAGGCTCACCACCGGCACCCACGGCCGCAGATGAGGGGTCACCTTCTCCAAGACCTGTCGGAACGCGGACGACGGAATCCCCATGACCACCACCTCGGCCTCGGCCACGGCCTGCTCCAAATCGGTGGTGGCCCGCAGACGGGGATGCAGCTCGAAGCCGTCCAGATAACGGGGATTGACGTGGCGCTCGTTCACGGCGGCGACCGTCTTCGGATCGCGGCACCACAACACGGTGGGCTCGTTGTGCGCGGCCAGATGGGCAACCGTGGTACCCCACGACCCTCCGCCGATGACCGCGACCCTGTTCGACATAGGCACTGAGCGTAGACGGGCCAGTACCGAAACAGGCCAGTGGTACTGCGTATGGGCCGCCGGAGCCGATGGCCGTAGACTCCTGCGGGTGAGCCCAGGGCCGAAGGTGGCGGTGTTGATTCCGGTAAAGGCCTTCGCCGAGGCGAAGCTCCGGTTGGCACCCGCTCTTGGGGCCGAGGAACGGGCTGCCCTTGCTCGCGACATGGCCACCCACGTGGTTCATTCGGCCGCGCCGCTCCCGGTGGCGGTGGTGTGTGATGACAGCGGGGTGCGCGAATGGGCCGAATCGGTGGGGGCCGAGGTGGTCTGGCGCCCCGGCACCGGGCTGAACGGTGCGGTGCGCAGCGGGGTGGACCACATTAGAGACAGCGGATTCGACCGGGTGATAGTGGCCCACGGAGACCTTCCGCGGGCCGGATCCCTGGCGCCACTGGGCGACTGGCCTGGCATCACCCTGGTACCCGACCGCCGCAACGACGGCACCAACGTGATCGCCCTGCCCGGCGACTGCCCGTTCGAGTTCTCCTATGGTCGTGCCTCGTTTGCCCGCCACACGGCCGAAGCCCAACGGCTGGGGTGCAGCCTGCGAATACTGCGCGACCCCGCCTTCGGACTCGACATCGACCTCCCCGCTGACCTCAACGAACTGGCCGTGAGGGCGTGAAGTCGCAGAACCTGGCCATCCCCGAGCGGGCCCTGGCCATCGGGGCCCATCCCGACGACATCGAATTGAAAGCCGGGGCAACCTTGGCCAAATGGGCTGCCCACGGCTGCGAGGTGAGCCTGCTGGTGTGTACCGACGGCTCCAAAGGAACCTGGGATCCCGATGCCGATCTGGACAAGCTGGTGGCGGTGCGCCAAGACGAGCAGCGCGAGTCGGCCCGGCGGCTGGGTGCTTCCGGCGAGGTGGCGTTCTTGGGCTGGATTGACGGAGAACTGGAATCGGGGCCGGAGCCCCGACGGCAAGTGGCCTCGTGGATCAGGACCCTGCGCCCCACCGTGGTGCTGGGCCACGACCCGTGGCGGCGATGGCGGCTCCATCCCGACCACCGCCACGCCGGCTGGCTAACCGTCGACGGCATCGTGGCCGCTCGCGACCCCCATTTCTTCCCCGAACTGGGCCTAGCCCCCCACCGCCCCGACGCCCTCCTCCTGTTCGAGGCCGACGAGCCCGACCACGCCGAGGACGCTTCCGGGTTCGAGTCGGCCAAGGCAAGGGCCATCGAGGCTTTCGTCAGCCAGTATGAGACCACCCTGGACCTGCCCCCCGACCCCAGCCACGCCGACCTGGGTCGACTCCACGCGTGGGTGGCCGACAGGCTGGCCCAGGCGGGAGCAGAGGCCGGACTGGCTTCGGCCGAGCTGTTCAAACTGATCGACGACCTCTAGGACCTGCGAAGGAGTTCCCATGCTGCAAGACCAGAAAATCCTCATCACCGGAATGACCGGCCAGATCGCCTTGCCCATGGCGGCTTACCTGGCCGAGCACAACGAGGTGTGGGGCATCGCCCGGTTCAGCGCCGAGGGCAGCCGGGAGACGGTGGAGGCCGCCGGGGTTCACACTGAGGTTGCCGACATGGCCGACGGGGACTTCTCGATGCTGCCCGACGACTTCGACTACCTGGTGCACATGGCGGCCTTCCAGGGGCAGGGCCTGGACTACGACTGGGCCATCCAGGTGAACGCCGAGGGCACCGGCCTGCTCATGGCCCACTGCCACAAGGCCAAGGCCGCGCTCATCGCGTCCACCTGCTCGGTGTACCACGCCCACCCCGACCCGTGGCACCTCTACACCGAGACCGACCGCATCGGCGACTGCCACGCGGTCCACGCCCCCACCTACTCGATGTCGAAGATCGGCGGGGAGGCGGTGGCCCGAACCATGGCCCGAGCGCTCAACCTGCCCACAACCATCGCCCGCATCAACGCCAGCTACGGGCCCAATGGCGGGCTGCCCACGTACCACATGGACTGGCTGATGAACGACCTGCCGATCCGACTGCGGGCACCGGCCCCGTCGCCCTACTCACCCATCCATCAAGACGACATGAATGCCCACGTTGAGCCGCTGCTGGCCGCGGCGTCGGTGCCGGCCACGGTGGTCAACTGGGGCGGCGACGAGCACGTCAAGGCAGAGGACTGGGTGACATTCTTGGGCGAGCTCTCCGGGAGGATGCCCGAGGTTGCCTACGACGTCTTCCCCGGATCGCAGCCCGGCAGTGGAGCCGATCCGGCCAAGCGGATATCCCTCACCGGTCCATGCCAGGTGAGCTGGCGAGACGGCCTGACCGAGGTCTACGAAGCCCGCTACCCCGGCGGCCAGCCCGCCCCCGGCATCGGCGGCGCCGAGCGCCTCACTGCCGCCTACGGCAACGACTAGCCCAGGCGGGAAGCCAGTAGACGGGCCAGCTCCCTCGGCTGGTCGCCTTGGATGCTGTGGCCGGCATCGGCCACTACCACCACCTCGGCATCGGGCTGGCGGCGTAGTAGCTCTTCCACGTCTTCGTCGCCCACCACGCCTGAGTCCGCCCCCCGATACAGCACCACCGGGCACGACAGAGCGTCCACCGCGGTCCACAGGTCGGAGAACTCGGGGCTGCCGCTGCCCGGCTTGGCCGGGTCGGTGAGCTTCCAATCCCGCACCGGGTCCCATCGCCAAGTCCAACTCCCGTCTTCCTGTTCGAAAGCGTTGTGAATGATTCCCCGCCGCAGCGACGATTCGGTGCGGGTGGGGTTGAACTCCATGTCGGCCCAGGATGTCGTCGAAGCTCTCAAAAGTCTGGGGTCCGGAGATGAACTCCACGATGGGCTCGGCCTTGGCGTGGTCGGTGCCAGGAGTCACGTCCACCACCGCCAGCGAGCGCACGAGCTCCGAGTGGCGAGCCCCAAGGCAGATGGCCGTCAGCCCGCCCAGCGACATACCCACTACCAACTCGGCCTCCGGCGCCAGTTCCTGGATGGCCACCGCCACATCGTCGGCCATCGAAGGGGGCCAGTAGTCGTGCTCAGGCCGCCAGTCGGAGTGCCCGTGGCCGGGCAGATCTATGGCCACCGCCGGCTCCCCCAACGCCAGCACCACCGTGTCCCAGGTATGGGCGTTCTGAGCGCCTCCATGGATGAACACCACCCGGGCCGGAGCGTCTCCCCACACGATGGCGCTCAAGCCGAGCCCGTCGGGCAATTCCACCCGACACCGCTCCACCGGCGGCGCCCCGCTCCAGTCCAACCCCACCTCAGAGGCATTGTCCGCCAGCATGGAGAACTCGTCATAAGTGGTCATGAGCATCACCCTGTCGGTGCCAGATTGCCGCTGCCAACTACTAGCCTGACACCAAGATGAGCGTGTCTTCCTGGGAACCCGATCCCACCGGCCGCCACCAGTACCGCTGGTGGGATGGCGAGGAGTGGACCGACCAGGTTGCTGACGACGGTGTGCAGTCGGTTGATCCCGTCAGCGCTGCCGAGGCGGGGCTTCTTCGTGAAGCGCTCCCACCAGATCCATCATCCTCAGGCCCGGACCTAGGCGACTCCACGGCCGAAATGCACACCGGTTCGCCTGACCCTTTGTCGATGCTGTCTTCCCGAGGCCAGCGCTTTGGAGCGTTCCTCTTGGAGATCCCCTTGATCATCGTCACTTTGGGAATCGGCTATTTGATCTGGTCGCTGGTGATCTACTCCCGAGGGCAAACCCCAGCGAAGCAGCTTCTGAAGATGCGGGTAGTCAATCTAGAAAAACAGTGGTCAGCAAGCTGGTTGTCGATGTTCACCCGCGAGTGGATTCTCAAGGGGGCGCTTCCCATCGGCCTGAACTTCATCTCATGGGGTTTCGCAGGAACCCTGTGGATGTTGATCGGGGCCATCATGGTGCTCGCCACTGCCCATTACCAATCGCTGTGGGACAAGATGCTGAAGACTGTGGTGGTAAACGATCCCGGCAATTTGTTCGACCCCCGTCGCAATGGTCGAAACCGCCCGTGGCACTACTAGAGACGATCGAACGGCCATTTGGATTAAGTCTTCAGTCCTCGAGAAGAGCCTTCAGCCGCAAAACCAGCTCTCCGTGCAAGTCGAGTTGGTCGCGGATATAGGCGGGTGACAGGCCGACTACGTGGATGCGAATGTTGATGGTGTTGGAACCGGTGGCTTCCATGGCGGCCCATAGTTGCTGGGCGGCCTCGGCGCCGTTGGCGGCCAGGACGGTGTTGGCGCCTTGGTCCCAGCGGGCCATGGTGCCCTCGGTGGTGTAGGTGCGGTAGAGGTCGAGTTGGTTGTCGACGGCCTCCCCAGGAGGGCCACCGATCCACACCCGGCGGATCAAGATCTTGGGGCCGGTTCCTCCGGCCTCGTCGTAGGCATCCGACAGCGCCCGCACGTGTTCTGTGGCTTGAAGGCTGTCGTAGAGGATGCCCAAGCCGAGCCCGGCCGCCCGGCGGACTGCGGCCAGCGACTGGGCGGCGGCCACCATTGGCACCGGGTTCTCGGCACAGGCGGCGATGGCTCGGTCGTCGCCCAGCGGGCCCTCGGCTGCACCCCGCAGCGCGGCCACCACCAGGGGTAGGGCCTGCTTGAACCGCGGGCTGATCTCGTCGAACGGCACCTCGGCAAGCTCGAAGTCCACCGGCAGCGCTCCTGACGCGAAACCCGCGCCCACACGACCGGGGAAGGCTGCGGCAAGCCAAGCCACTTCTTCCGCGATGAGCGCGTAGGGCTTCATCGGCAACAGCAGAGGGCACGGCGCCGCCCATCCAGACGGCATGGCCGCCAGCAGGAATCCGGCCATTTGCTGAGGGCTGGGGAAATAGCCCGGGAAGCCGGCGTGGTGCTCCGACACCATTACCCCGTCGTAACCCACTTCCACAGCTCGCCGGGCTAGGTCGCGCACCTCGTTTAGCTGCTCAGCGGCGGGGCCGTCGTGGGGATACAGCCGTAGCGACACTGAGCCCTTGGCCAGCGGCGGTGCGGTGTCAACCATGGAGCTCAGCGCCGTATGAAGGCGTCGGCGAAACGACCCAGGGCATCCCTCTTGGCCTCTATGGAGGCGCAGGTCGGGTCGCCGGGGTACCAGGGCATGGCGATGGTGGAGGTGACCCCGTGCTCGTTCATCCTGTCGTGCAGACGGGGCGAGGGATCTGCGTTGGGGATCACCATTGTCTCGAACGGTCCGTCTTCTTTGCCGGCCTCTTTGCGCAGCTCGCTGAGGCGGTCGAGCAACTGGTGGATCTCGGGCAGGTCGTAGTTCATGCCTACCCAGCCGTCGTTGCGGACCGCCCGGGCCAGCGCGGCCTCCGACTTGCCCCCCACCCAGATGGAGATTGGCGCTTCGGGTTGGGGGTACATCCCGGTGGGGCCGAAGTCGAAGAACTCGCCGTGATACTCCGCGGTGCCGTCGCTCCAAAAGCGGCGGCAGATCTCGATCATCTCGTCGGTGCGCCGCCCCCTGGTGCGGGGGTCGGCCCCCAGAAGCTCGATCTCCTCTCGGAGCCAGCCCACGCCCACGCCCAGCCGGAGCCGGTTGTTAGACAGCAGCGACAGCGTAGCCACCTGGCTGGCCACCGAGAACGGCTCGCGCATGGGCAGGATGTACACGTAGGTGAGCACTTCCAGCGACGTGGTAGCACTCAGCATGGCCGAGGCGGTGATCAGAGGATCAGCGAACGGCGAGGTGTGGCTGAAGGGGTTCTCCCCCGACGGGTGTACTGAGGCGAACCCGGCGGGCACGGCCACGTGGTCAGCCAGGGCCACTCCGGTGAATCCCTCGGCCTCGGCGGCCCGGGCGATGTCCACTAGCTGGTCGGTGTCCTCGAACATCACCGCGGCGTAGTACTTCACTGGCATCTCCTTGCTTCGGCGCCTGCTGAGCCGCCCTGGCCGATCATGATCCCGGCATATCCCCAAGCATCACGTC
>JAJEEH010000292.1 GCA_022821105.1 Acidimicrobiia bacterium | reverse complement strand
ACCATTAGCGTGCCGCCGGCGCGCACCATCTCCATACCCTCGGTAAAGGCATCGGGTGGCCCCGCGCATTCGATCACGAAGTCGGCACCCCGGCCCGCTGTCATGCTGCGGACCGCTTCGATTCTCTCTTCGGGCTCGGTGTCATCGATGTCGATACGGGCAGCCAGATCCCATGATTCGGTGGCGGCCAGCCGGGATCGGGGTGCACCGATGAGGATCACCTGGTTGGCCCCGCTTCGCAGGGCCGCCGCTGCGGCCAGAACCCCGACTGGACCTGCCCCGAGAACGACCACCGTGTCGCTAAAGCGAATGCGGGGCATGCGGTCGAGGGCGTGCATGACTGTGCGCAAGGCACAGGTGGCCGCTGAGGCCAGCGGGCTGGTCACGCCCTCTGGCACCCGCAGTACCCGAGAATCTGGCGACACGTGGAGGTGTTCGGAGAACGTCCCGTTGACCGCACCGTCCTCATAGGGACCCCACCCGTATCCCATGGTGTTTTCACACAGAGTGGGCTGTTTGGCCACCGCGCAGAAATAGCACCGCCCGCACCAATTGTGAGCCCAGACGATGCGGTCACCGGGTCGAAGCGGTTCGCCCACAGCGTCGCTCTTCAGACCTACACCCAGCTCCACCACAGTTCCGGTGCCCTCATGGCCCAATATCAGCGGCAGACGAGCCAGTTGATCGAAGACGCCGTCGCATATGTGCACGTCGGTCCCGCACACGGTCGCGGCGTCCATCCGCACCAGGGCGCCTCCCGGGAGAACCGGACCGAGCTCCAGTGTCTCCACCGCGGGACCGTCGGCGTAGTCGGCCAGAATCACAGCCCGGCTCATGGTGACCAATCCTCAGTCACCATGGCTTCCCAATTCACCAGAGTCGTCCAAGTCATCCCGGAGCCTCCCGCCATATCGGACCGCGTTCGACAACCGGATCAAGCAGGCCCTCGGCCACCCACTCGGTGTAGGCGAAGGGGTCATAGGCTTTGGCCACCTGGCCCGGATACCCGATCAGCTCGCGTACCACCGGGCTGAGGTAATAGCACGCCGCCACCGAAGTAGTGAGCGCGACATAGGCATCTTCGTCCTCCTCGTGAAGGGCCGATAGCCGGTCGATGGTGAACGAGGACGGATCAAGCGCGTCCACCGCCCGGACCAGGGGCTCACGTAGATCATCGCGCCAGCCCAGGACTTGAGGCAGATAGGACTCCACTGCCTCAACGTCAGAGACGGCGGGCATCCCGTGGGCGGCGGGCAGCATCACATCGGCCAGGGCGATCAGCCGGCCGATGTCGATTTCGCCAGTCGATGCCGACGATGCCGGCGCGGTCATGCCGGAACTTTCTGCTCGCTGCGGTGTTGAACCAGCAGGTCAGCAGTCCGCAGGGCCAGCGCGGTTATCGTGCAGGTTGGGTTGACCCCGGAGCTGGTCACGAACACGCTGGCATCGGCGATGTACAGGTTGGGCACATCGTGGGCCTGCTGGCGGGAGTTGACCACAGAGTTCGCCGGGTTCTCACCCATGCGGGCAGTGCCCATTAGGTGCCATCCCGAGTAGGGGATCATGCTGGCTACCGCGGTTTCCTGGCATCCCGAAGCCTCCAGCGATTCTTCGGCCCGCTCTTCTTGGAAGGCCATTAGGCGCCTCGAGTGCTCAGAGATCCGATAGCTAACCCGGGGTGCGGGGATTCCGTGGCTGTCGGTGCGATCCAGATCGAGCTCTACTCGGTTGGCCTCCTCGGGAAGATCCTCCCCGAAAATGGCCCAGCTCGCCCCCCGTCCGAAGGTCTGGCCCATGAGGATGTGATGATCACTCCCCCACACCTCGTTTCCGGCTCGCATGGGCAGGATGTGGTTGAGGGGTCCGCCAACCGGCGAGAGCGCCCACTTGGCCCCTCGGACAAAATCTCGGCAGGGATCGGTCTCGTAGAACTGGTAGCTGGTGATGCTGGCCCCGAAGTGACCCTGCCATCCCTCTACCTGGTCGTCCCACCACCCCGTCACCACCGAGAAGGGGTGCATCATGAGGCGGCGGCCGACAAGGCCGCTGGAGTTGGCCAGACCATCAGGGCAGTGGCGGTCGTCGGCCGACAGCAACAGGAGGCGCGCCGTACCCACCGCGTTGGCCGCCAGGATCACCACATCGGCCTCTTGGTGGTGCTCGACTCCGGAGCGGTCCAGCCAGACAGCTCCGGTGGCCAACCCTTGAGACCCCAGCGTGATCCGGCTCACCCGAGCCCCGGTGATCAGCCGGGCTCCGGCGGCGGTGGCCTTGGGCCAGTGGGTTAGATCAGTGGAGGCCTTGGCCCCCTCGGCGCATCCCGAAGTGCAAACGCCTCGCTGTACGCATGGCCGCCTCCCGTCGTAGGGAGCCGACAAGATGGCGTTGGGCTCGGGCCACCAGTGCCATCCCAGCTGGTTGTGCCCCTCGGCCACCCGCCGGCCCGCCACCCCCAGGGGCAGCGGCGGGAGCGGATAGTCGTCGTGGGGCGGATAGGCCGGATCCCCGGCCAACCCAGACACGCCGATCTGCTGGTCGATGGCGTTGTAGTACGGAACCAGATCCCGGTAGGCGATGGGCCAGTCGTCGGCCACACCGTCCAGCGTCCGAACTCGGAAGTCCGACGGGAGCATCCGGGGCCACGTCCCGGCGTAGATGATCATGCTGCCCCCCACCGCGTTGTACATGAGGGGCTCTATGTCCGAATCGTCGTGAACCACCGGATAATCCTCGGGCCGCATCCGCACGTTGGGGCTCATGGCCCAGTCCTTGCGGATGGCCAGCTCCCAGTCGGGCCTGGTGCCAGGGAACGCGGACCTATCGGGCCAATCGCCCTGCTCGAGGCAGACAACATCGAAGCCGTGCTCGGCCAGGTGGCGTGCAGCCACCCCACCGGAGGCACCGGCACCGATGATGAGGACGTCGGCCCGATAGGTCACGTTCGCTAGCAGTGGTTCACCGGAGGGAGAGGTTCCCTATCGGAGGTCGGCGTTGGTCATACCTTCGATCGTGTCGGCATCCACCACGAAAGTGGGCGCCTGGATGAAGTAACCCTGGCCGGTGCTGCCGGTGGTCAGGTACTGGTGGGCGACCTCGGCGGTCTGCCAACCCCACTGGTAACCCCTTAGAGCGATGGTCATGTCAACGCCGGATCCAGCGCGGATCTGGTCGAACACCGCCGGCTCGCCATCGGTCCCGCTGATGAGGATGTCGGCGTGGTCGATGCCGGCCTCCTCCACTGCGGTAGCGGCGCCCAAGGCCAGAGCATCGCTGTCTGCCCAGATGCCGTCGAGATCGGGATTGGCGGTCAAGGCGTCCTGGGCCAGGCGGAGGCCCTCCTCAGCGGTGAAGCTGTTGGCGCTCTGGTTGAACACCACCTCGATGCCGGGGTTGTTCTCCATGGTGTGCTCGAAGCCCTCTCGGCGCTTCTCCACATACTCGCTGGCCCCCGGGCCGCCGATACGGGCGATCTTGCCCGAACCGCCGAGTTGTTCAACCATCCACTCGCTCTGCTTGGTGCCCTCAACACCCCAGTCGGTGCCGATGAAGCCGATCTCGGGGGCAGCCTCCTGCACACTGTCACCAGTGGACAGCATCGGAATGCCGGCTGCCGCCGCGGCTTCATAGGCCGGAATGAGCGCCTGGCGGTCGCCTGGCGAGGCGATGATGAGGTCGACCCCTTGAGTGACGAAGTCCTCGATCTGAGCCACTTGGTCTTCGATCACGTATGCCGCGTCGGCTGCGACGAAGTTCCAGCAGTTCTGAGCGCCGAACTCGGCCAGGCCGGCTTCGAGATCGCGGAAGTACAGGATGAAAGTCGCCAGGTTGGCGTACCGCACCTCGTAGATCTCCTCGCAGCCTCCTTCACCTGACGCGGCGTCGTCGTCATCGTCGTTTCCGCATGCCGACACCACCAGCCCAA
>JAJEEH010000250.1 GCA_022821105.1 Acidimicrobiia bacterium | reverse complement strand
GGTGAAGCCGATACCGCCGTGGATCTGGATGTTCTCGGCCGAGGCGTGGAAATAGGCCTCTGAGCAGTAGGCCTTGGCCAGGCTGGCTACCGAGGGAAGCTCATCGTTGAGCTCCGAGGCGCACCAACCGGCGTAGTAAGCAGCCGACTTTGCCGACTCCACCTCCAGCAGCATGTCGGCGCACTTGTGCTTGATGGCCTGGAAGGACCCGATGGGCCGTCCGAACTGCACCCGGTCTTTGGCGTACTGCACCGACATGTCCAAGCACATCTGGGCGCCGCCCACCTGCTCGGCAGCCAGGGCCACCGCAGCCAGGTCGAGCACCCGCTCCAGCACGGCCCAGCCCCCGCCCTCGGCGCCGACCAGTGTGACCGGGGTGTTGTCGAAGTCCAGGCGGGCCTGCTTGCGGGTCTGGTCCATGGTGGACAGGGCAGTGCGGGTCAAGCCTTCGGCGTCGCTGGGGCACCAGAACAGGCTCACCCCGCCGGAGGTGCGAGCGGCCACCAGCACCACATCGGCGGTGTGGCCGTCGATCACGAACATCTTGGTGCCGGAGATGCGCCAGCCGTCGCCGTCGGCCGTCGCCTCTACGGTGATGCCCGACTCATCCCAGCGGCCGTTCTCCTCGGTGAAGGCCAACGCGGCCACCGTCTCACCGGCAGCGATGCCGGGCAGCAGCGCAGTCTTTGCCTCCTCGTCACCGCTATGGATGAGGGTGTTGGCGGCCAGCACCACACTGGAGAAGAACGGAGCGCAAAGCAGCGCCCGTCCCATCTCCTCCAGCACCACGATCAGCTCGATATAGCTGAAACCGCTGCCCCCGTACTCCTCGGGGATGATGAGGCCCTGGAGTCCGAGCTGCTCGGCCATCTGGTTCCACACGGCGTCGTCGTAGCCCTTTTCGGTGTCCATCTGGTCGCGGACCGCCGATTCCGGGGATTTGTCCTCCAAGAACTGCCGCACGAAGCGCCGCAGCTCCTCTTGTTCCTCGCTGAAGGCAAAGTTCACGGCTCTGTTTCTACTAGACCGCACCCCTTGTAGCCACGCCCGAACCTGCCATAGACCCGTTTGATGGGGCACAATCGGGGAGTCAACAAAGCGCCCCCCTGCCAGAGACCGAAAAGAGCTGCCATGACTTTGCACTGGCAAGACACCCAGGCCGAGATCCACAAAGTGGTCGTCGGGCCGATGGACAACAACGTGTTCGTCATCCGCTGCCGCCAAACCGGCGACGCGGTGCTCATTGATGCCGCCAACGAACACGAGCTGCTTCTGGAGCTGTGCTCGTCTCTCGGGGTCCGAACCGTTTTGGAGACCCACGGGCACTGGGACCACATCCAAGCCATCCCGGCAGTTCGCGACGCCGGCTACGACGTGGGGGTGACCGCCGAGGACGCCGCCATGCTCGACTCCTACGACTATCTGCTCGAAGACGAGTCGGTGATCGAAGTGGGCCGGCTCCGCCTGCACTGCGTCCACACGCCGGGCCACACTCCCGGGTCGATGTCGTTCCGCTTGGAGGGCTCGCCCATCTTCTTCTCGGGCGACACCCTCTTCCCCGGCGGACCCGGGGCCACCGGATTCGAAGGCGGCGACTTTGACACCATCATCGAGTCCATCGACCGGCGGATCTTCTCCCCGCTGCCGGCCGACACCATGGTTATGCCCGGCCACGGCGATCAGACCACCATCGGCAACGAGACCCCCCATCTCCAGGAGTGGATCGACCGGGGTTGGTAGGCCCGCTCATTGGCGTGCCCCACGGCTTTCCGGTGATAGGGATGCCATCTCCTCCGGCGTAGACTGATCTGGTGAGCCAGCCCGAGGCCCCGCTCTTCGAGGTCGAGAATCTGCACGTCGTCACGGCTGAAGACGGCATTCCGATCTTGTCGGGCATCGACCTTACTGTTCGAGCCGGTGAGGTACACGCCCTCATGGGGCCCAACGGCTCGGGCAAGTCAACCCTGGCCAGCGCGCTGTTGGCCAGCCCCGAGTACGAGGTGACCGGGGGACGGATCCGGTTCAAGGGCGACGACATCACCGACTGGCCCGCCGATGTTCGGGGCAAGGCCGGGCTGTTCTTGGCGTTCCAATACCCGCAGGAGTTTCCCGGCGTGTCGGTGATGAACTTCCTGCGCCAGGCCCTGTCGGCCCGCAAGGGCATCGACCTGTCGGTGCTGGAGCTGCGCCTGGCGGTGATGGAGTGGATGGAGCGGTTCGACATGGACCCGTCTTTCGCCGACCGCTACCTGAACGACGGGTTCTCCGGGGGCGAGAAGAAGCGCAACGAGGTTCTCCAGCTGGCCATTTTGGAGCCGGAGATGGCGATCTTGGACGAGACCGACTCCGGCTTGGACATCGACGCCCTCAAGATCGTGGCCAGCGGCGTGCAGGAGGTGATGACCACCCGGCCGGAGATGGGGGTGCTGGCCATCACCCACTTCCGTCGGTTGCTCGACCATCTGGCTCCCGACCACGTTCACATCCTCATGAACGGCAAGATCGCGGCCAGCGGCGGCTTTGAGCTGGCCGCTCAGTTGGACGCCGAGGGGTACGAGGCATGGCGCTAGACCCCGGGACCATACGCGATGATTTTCCGATCATGTGCCGCCAGGTACACGGCCGTCGTCTGGTGTACCTCGACTCGGCCGCCACCTCTCACAAGCCGAGGCCGGTGATCGACGCGGTCACCGATTACTACGAGCGCTTCAACTCCAACGTCCATAGGGGCTCCTACCAACTGGCGGTGGAGGCCACTGAGGCGCTGGAAGAGGCCCGCAGGAAGGTGGCCAATTTCATCGGGGCTTCTCGGGACTCAGAGATCATTTTCGCTAAGAACGCCACCGAGGCGATCAACCTGGTGGCCCGAACCTGGGGTCGGGCCAATCTGGGGCCGGGCGATCCGGTGGTGATCACCGAGTTGGAGCACCACGCCAACATCGTTCCCTGGCACATGCTGACCGCCGAGTTGGGCATCGAACTGCGTTGGATCCCCATCCGCAGCGACGGCCATCTGGATCTGACCGATCTCGACCGCCTGCTCGACGGCGCTCGGCTGCTGAGTGTGGCCGCGGTGTCCAACGTGCTGGGCACCATCAATCCCATCCGGCAGCTGGCCGACGCCGCCCACGAGGCCGGCGCGCTGATGATGGTGGACGCCAGCCAGTACACCCCCCACCTGCCCACCGATGTGGCGGAGATGGGGGCCGACTTCGTGGCCTTCACCGGCCACAAGATGTGCGGCCCCACCGGAATCGGGGTGCTGTGGGCCAAATCGGAGCTGCTGGAGGAAATGCCGCCGTTCTTGGGCGGGGGGGAGATGATCCTCAACGTGACCAAGGAGGGGTTCAGCACCGCGGCGGTGCCGTGGAAATTTGAGGCCGGAACTCCGCCCATCGCCGAGGCGGTCGGGCTGGGGGCAGCGGTGGACTACCTGAGCGGTCTGGGCATGGAGCAGGTTCGAGAGCACGAGGTGGCCCTCACCGGTTACGCGTTGCGGACCCTGAACCAGCGCTACGGCGACGACATCACCATCCACGGGCCGACCGAGCCAGCTGAGCGGGGCGGGGTGCTGTCGTTCGAGTACAAGGGGATCCATCCCCATGATGTGGCCCAGGTGCTGGACCGATCCGGGGTGTGCGTTCGGGCCGGCCACCACTGCGCCAAGACGCTGATGCGGGTGCTGGGCTGCTCGGCCACCAGTCGGGCCTCGATGTACGTGTACAACGACGAGTCGGACGTCGACGCGCTGGCCGATGCGCTGGCCGATGCCGACGTGTTCTTCATCGAGTGAGGTCTTGAATGAAGAAAGACTGCATATCGCTGAATCCTCGCCCTTAGACTGTTGAACCGTCGCCATGCCTGATCTTGAAGATCTCTACCGCGAGATCATCCTCGACCACTACCGCAACCCCCGTAACCGGGGGGAGTTGGATACCCCGCCCGCCACCCGGGCCGAGGGATTCAACCCCCTGTGCGGCGATGAGGTGATCATCTATGTGCAGGTGGCCGACGGGGTGATCGAAGACATCAAGTTCGGCGGCCAGGGCTGCTCGATCAGTCAGGCCTCCTCGTCGATGATGTCGGCCGCCGTCAAGGGCCGGAGCGTTGAGGAACTGCAACAACTCAACCATGCCTTTAGGTCGATGATGTCGATCGAGCCAGATCCCGACGACCCCGCATCGACCAACGGCAACAGCGCCGACGTCAAACTCGGCGACCTGGAAGCCCTCAAAGGCGTGGTCAAGTTCCCCGTCCGCATCAAGTGCGCCACCCTCTCCTGGCACACCCTCACCCAAGCCATCGAAGAGGCCCAAGCCACCTCCTGAGCCGGCCCGGCCGTCCTTTCTTGAACGGTCGTTCAACACTGCTAGATTGGATTCAGTGCTGCGTGGCCGTATTCGAATTCAAGGCGATGGGCGATGAGCGGAAAATCTGTTGTCGACATCGGGCAGGGTTGGCACCCTGACCCCGGCGTTTCGCTCTCACTCCACGCCGATGCCTACACCAAGCAGCGATGGTTCGACGCAGACCAATCGGCAATCATCAGTCGAACCTGGCAGTGGATCTGTCATGGCGAGAAGCTCCGCGAACCAGGCGATTTTGTGGCCGAAGCCATTGCCGGGCAGCCGATCTTCGCCATCCGCGGCCTCGACGGCGAGCTGCGGGCGTTCTACAACGTGTGCCAGCACCGGGCCCACGAGCTTGTTGAGGGCGAGGGTCAGCTGAAGAACCTGGTCTGCCCCTATCACGGCTGGTCGTATGACCTGTCGGGCCAGCTTCAAGCCGCTCGCCACACCAATCACCTCGCCGACTTCGACACTGATCAGATCTGCCTCGACCCAGTGCAGATCACCGAGTTCGGCGGGTTCGTCTACGTCAACCTCGACCCCGAGGCCGCTCCCCTTCAGGAGCAGTCGGGCGACCTGGGGGCCGAGATCGCCCACTGGGCCCCCGATGTCGAGCAGCTCACCCACGCCCATCGCCTCTCCTACCGGATCAACAGCAATTGGAAGAACGTGGTGGACAACTTCTTGGAGTGCTACCACTGCCACATCGCCCATAAGGACTTCGTGTCGCTGGTGGACATGGACACCTATGTGGTGACCACCTACGGCATCTACTCCAGCCACATGGCCGAAGCCGGCAAATCTGCCAACACCGCCTATGACGTGAGCGAGGCCACGGTGACTGACCACGCGGTGTGGTGGCTGTGGCCCAATACCTGCATGATGCGATACCCCGGGCGAGGCAGCTTCATCGTGTTGAAGATCATCCCCGCTGGTCCCGACCTCACTTACGAGACCTACGACTTCTTCTTGGAGACCGCCGAGCCCAACGAGGCGGAATTGGAGTCGATCCGCTACCTCGATGAGGTACTCCAGGTAGAAGACATCAACTTGGTCGAGAGCGTGCAGCGGGGTATGTCCACTCCGGCGTTCCAGCAGGGCCGCATTGTCAACGACCCGAGCGGGTCGGGGCTGTCTGAACACGCCGTGCACCATTTCCATGGACTCGTGCTGGACGCTTACAAGGGAGCCACGTCATGACTGGAACGCTGGAAGGAAGGGTCGCCTTGGTGACCGGCGGCCGGGGTGGTACCGGGCGGGCCGTGAGCCAGCGTTTCGCCGACGAGGGCGCCCATGTGTACGCCGCCGATCTCAGCGACGGAGGCACGGTCGGCGAAGATCCCGCGGCGGGTGAATTCCTCCGGTTCGATGTCACGTCTGAGGACGAGGTGATCGCCGGCATCGCCGCGATCGAGTCGACGCGGGGCCGTCTCGACATCGTGGTGAATGCAGCCGGCGTCGAGATGGAGACGACGATCGAAGAAACCACGCTTGAAGACTGGAATCGCATCTTCGCCATCAACGTCACCGGGACGTTCTTGACCTGCAAGCACGCGCTGCCACTGCTGCGCCAGTCGGCCCATGCATCGATTGTGAACTTCGGCTCCTACGACGGCTTCATCGCCGACCCCAAGCTGGCCGCCTACTGCGCCACCAAAGGGGCAGTACACGCCCTGACCAGGGCGATGGCCTGAGACCACGGACCGGAGGGCATCCGAGTGAACGCCATCTGCCCCGGCTACATCGACACCCCGATGCTCCAGCAGTTCTACCCCGATGGTGTCGACCCGGGCGACGCCCGGGCCGAGGCCGAGCGTGTCCATCCGCTGGGCACTATCGGCACCCCCACCGACATGGCCAATCTCGTCCATTGGCTGGCCTCGGACGAGGCCCGGTACGCAACCGGTCAGCTTTGGGTGCTCGACGGCGGTATCTCCGCTCAAGTCCAGCAAATGAGATTCTGACCATGGCCGACACGTTGGTCATGGCCGACGAGCGGATCTTGGATGCCACCCTTGCGGTTCTGGCCCGGGAGGGCATCGCCGGTGTCAGCATGCGGGCCGTGGCCCGGGAGGCCGGCGTCGCCGTGGGTCTGGCCAACTACCACTTCAACAACAAGACGGCGCTCATATGCGCAGCCCTTCGACGGGTAGGCGAACAAGACCTGGAACTGGTCACTCCCCCACCCGATGCGGAAGCCGCCGATCAGCTCCGCTACTGCCTGCAACGAGCCCTCGACCCTGCCTTCCTCACCCCCGATTACCTGAGCCTGCGGCTCCAGCTGTGGTCGCTCGCCGGTGTCGACCCCCAGTTCGCCGACATCAACCAAACCGCCCAGCGCCGCTACCTCGAGCAGCTCGCCGAGCTCATCGCCGCCGCCCGCCCCGACCTCCCCCGAGCCGACGTCGAACGGCGAGCCTCCGACATCCTCATCGAGCAAAACGGAGTCTGGCTCACCGCCATCCTCATCCCCGACCGCCAAGCCGTAGAACGAGCCCTCCAACGCTGCGAAACGCTGGCCTTCGATTGAAGCTGACTCCGGCTGCCTCAAGAAAAGCCAAGGAGTGGTACCCGCTGTCGCCTACATTCATTCTCCATGACCCGCGGAGAAGTGGTGATCGTTTCAGGCCCGCCGGGTTCGGGGAAGACGACCGTAAGCGCTGCCCTCGCTTCGGGTTACGAGCGAGGTGTCCATCTGGAGTCGGACTGGTTCTTTCGGTCCATCCGGTCGGGATTTGTCGCACCATGGCTACCAGACGCGCACAACCAGAATGCTGCGGTGATGGTGGTCGCCGCGGATACTGCCGCTGCATTTGCCGATGCCGGCTACACGGTCGTGTGGGACGGAATTGTCGGGCCCTGGTTCCTAGATCGGGTTGTCCGACGCCTTGGCGCCCGTGAGATCCGCGTGCATTACCTCGTCCTGCGACCCAAGCGCGTCACGGCGTCGCAACGCGTGCGGGGGCGAGGAGACACGCCCGAGACCTCTGGTGCCGAAACCATGTACGAACAGTTCGCTGACCTAGGAGAACTCGAGCTTCACGTTGTCTCGTCGGACGCACCGGCCGAACAGGTAATAGAGGCATGCAAAGCCGCTCTCATCGATGGCAGCCTGCAAGTAGGACCCGAATCTTGAGCTGACAACCGTTGGCCGGTGTCCGTGAAGACGGGGTTGGCCTAAAGCCAGTTCGCTGTCTTGTGGAGTCGGCGCTTCGAAAGGGAGATGGCTGACTACGCTTTGGGTGTGACCATCACCGCGCAAGCAACGGTGAATGTGGGAGCGAGTCCGCGGGATGTTCTGGAGTTCGTGCTCGACTTGGACCAGTATCGTCGGGTCGACCCCAAGATTCAGCGAGTGCGTTCTGTGGAGGGCCCAGATGACGAAGGGCGGGGGTCAGCAAGAATCTGGGGCAAGGTCAAGGGCCTGCCACCGGCACCAGACCGGCAGGATTTCGTCTTGGAACCCTGGATCAAGCTGACCTTCACGGGGGCACCCCGCCAACCAGCCCGTCTGATTTTCGATTTCACTGGGACGATCGCTTGCCACGAGCGCCAAGACGGAACCACCGACGTGACCCACTCCTACGAATTCAACTTCAAGGGACCCTTTAGCCTTGTGGAGCGATTCTTGGGCAACTGGCTTCAGTGTCAGATCGAAGACGAGCTGCAAACCATCGCTTCACAATTCTAGGAAAGCAATCAGAATCCGAATTCCCAGTCAGCCGTTCAGGAAGGTATCAGGCAGACGGAGTGGGAATTGGGCGGCTGTGGCGTTGACGGGCGGCTTCGCCGGACGTTCCGAGCATTGCCCCAATCGAGGCCCAGGAATGGCCGTCGTCTCTGGCAAGGGCGACAGCTTCGTCAATCCGACGCTCGGCATCGGCCCTGTCTTGAAAGGCGACACGGATAGCCCGGAGAGACGCGGCATCCTTGATTTCGCCCTCAGACGGTTCGTGTTCTTCAAATCGGGCGATGAGCTCATTGGCCCGGTCAATGATTTCTTGCGCAGTGCGGGGCATCAGATCACCTCAAGTACCGCTTTCGGCTATCAACGGCTCCTTCACCAAGACAAGTTATCTTGCTAGTGGGCAAGCGACAACGACCAGAGCTTCGTCAGCCACTTCCTTCCCCCCTAGACCCGCACAGTTAGTGTTTTGATGTGCACATGCGCTCATCCGGGCCTGGAGATACTAAAGCGATTATCGACCTGACTTCGGCGATGCGTACTCAGCTTGCCGCTTGGTCGCCGGTGTATTTTCGGGCCCGGGCTGGTGCTGATACCGCCCACGCCCAGTTCTTGGAATTGGCGATTGAATCTCCTGATCAGCAAGCCAACGTGTTCGTCCACGAAGGCATCGTTGTTGGCTTCTTTCGACTAGCCAAGCAACCCCACCACATATGGGTCGATGACTTGTGTTTGCAGAATCCCCTGCTCTGGGAAGGAGTGGCCGAACTCCTGGCCGATGCCCTGGGCTCAACCCGGTGGGTGACGTGTGTCTCTCCCCAC
>JAJEEH010000018.1 GCA_022821105.1 Acidimicrobiia bacterium | reverse complement strand
TCTCGTAGGTCACATTGTCTTCAGCCATGACCCCTATCCTGTCGGAAGAGCGGCCTGCTCGTCGCAGGGTAGGAGGAAGAAGGCCGCCATCCCTCTATCCTGCGATCTGTGAGCAACCCGCCCACCCGGTTGGCCCGACGGCTGGGCACCGGGGATGCGATCGTGATCGGTCTGGGGTCGATGATCGGGGCCAGCGTGTTCGCCGCCATCGGACCGGCCGCGGCCGCGGCCGGATCGGGGCTGATGATCGGATTGGCAGTAGCCGGTGTGGTGGCGTTCTGCAACGCCACATCCTCGGCCCAGTTGGCCGCCCTCTACCCCGCCTCTGGGGGCACCTACGTGTACGGGCGCAGGCGGCTGGGACACCTTGCCGGGTTCTGCGCCGGTTGGGGCTTCGTGGTGGGCAAGTCGGCCACGCTGTCGGTCTCGGCGCTCGCTTTCGGGGCTTACGCCTTTCCCGAGTACCCCCGGCCCGCCGGCATCGCCGCCGTTGTGGTGGTGACCGCCATCAACCTCCGAGGCATCACCCGGACGGCGGCGGCCACCCGGGCCACGGTCACCCTGGTGCTAGTCGCCCTCGGTCTGGTGGTGGCCGCCGCGGTGGGCGGGGGCACGGCTGATGCCGAAAATCTGGCCGACTGGGGCGAGGGCGGCGCGGGCGGGATTCTGGAGTCTGCCGGGCTGTTGTTCTTCGCCTTCGCCGGCTATGCCCGCATTGCCACTCTGGGTGAGGAGATCAAAGACCCGGCTCGCACCATTCCCCGCGCCATCCCTGCCGCGCTGGGCATCACGCTGGTGGTGTATGCCGCGGTGTCCGCCACCGCCCTGTGGGCAGTAGGCCCCGAGGTGCTGGCTGACGCGGCAGCTCCATTGGCCGCGGCTACCGACGCCGGGTCTTGGAACCCCCTCACCTCGGTGGTGCGAGTGGGAGCGGCCGTTGCCTCGGCCGGAGCGCTGATGGCCCTGATCGCCGGAGTGGGGCGCACCACGTTCGCCATGGCCTCTGAAGGCGACTTGCCCCGATTGCTGGATAGGGTCCATCCGACATTCAAGGTGCCCCATTACGCCGAGATCGCGGTGGCCGCGGTGGTGATCGTGCTGGTATCGCTCACCGACTTGCGCAGCGTTCTGGGATTCAGCTCGTTCTGCGTGCTGTTCTACTACGCCGTGACCAACGCCTCCGCGTGGACCCTGTCGGCTGCCCAGCGCCGCTGGCCGCGAGGGCTGAGCGGTCTCGGCTTCATCGGCTGCGTCACCCTGGCCGTGACCCTGCCCGGGGCCTCCGTGATCGGGGGTCTCTGTGTACTCGTCTCGGGGATAGTATTTTGGCGCATTCGCCAAGTCTTGAAGTCAGCATCCTCGGAATAGCTGACGGTAATAGTAGGAATCGTGACAGTAACCCGACCACAACCAGTTGCAAGTGCCATGCCTGCGCCACGGCGCCTGGCCATCCGAGTCGCGGTAGTGCTTGCCATCTTCGCCGCAGTCCTGTCGGCGGCAAACTCGGCCAGCGCTCAGTCGGCCAGCCTCGCAGACATCGCCAAACGCGATCAGTTGATCGCCCAGCAGGAAGCCTTGCTCAACATCTACCGCTGCCGATTCGGCATCGACGTTCACCAGGTACCGGGAGGTTGCTACGACGGATCACCGGTGAATCCTGCCGAGGAGCCCCAGCCGTTCGACGGGACCCCGACCTTGGGGGAACTGGCCAGGCGCGACCGACTGGTGACCGCCCAAGAGGCGCTGCTCAACGCCTATCGCTGCCGATTCGATATCGACACTGCCCTTGTCCCGGGAGGATGCGAAGGCAGCTCGCCCGAGCCCACACCCCGGCCCACACCCCGACCGACCCCACGTCCTGCCGGAGAGGAACTATCTCCCGCCGAGGTCTACGCGCTGGTGTCCCCCTCTATCGCGCTGGTCGAAACCTCGTCCAAGCTAGGCAGCGGCATCCTGATCGGGGGCGGGTACATAGTCACCAACAACCATGTGGTGTGGCCCTACGACGAAGCTTGGCTGGTGTTCCCGGACGGCACCGAGATTCGCGACGTGCCCGTCATCGGTCGGGACTTCATGGCCGACTTGGCCGTGCTGGGACCCGTGGATGTCCCGTACCAACCGCTGACATTCTCTGATCGAGAAGACCTGCCCTTGGGCAGCGAGCTCTTCTTGGTGGGATACCCGTCTGAGCCCGAGTTGTTCCCACAACCCACCATCACTAAGGGCATCCTGTCTCGCTTGCGCGAATGGGCCACGTACGACCTCACCCTCCTCCAGTCCGACGCGGCAATTGCGGGCGGGCAGAGCGGCGGCGCTCTTCTCAACTCGCGTGGAGAGGTGGTGGGAATTTCTACATGGAGGTTCAGCAGCGCCGGCTTTGCGCTGGCAACTTCAGCCGCCGATGACGCG
This sequence comes from Acidimicrobiia bacterium, assembly GCA_022821105.1. Classification (GTDB taxonomy): domain Bacteria; phylum Actinomycetota; class Acidimicrobiia; order Acidimicrobiales; family Bin134; genus Poriferisocius. The sequence goes on along the minus strand of JAJEEH010000018.1, from coordinate 1,652 downwards.
CTGATCATCGAGAGGCTGATTGCCAGCTATGTGCCTCCAGAAGAGAAGACCGATCGACGGGCTCCGAGAAAGGTCGGGGAATTCGAGCACAAGGTCACCGGAACGCGAGGGGTCGACAGTCCGGCCTACACCTTCAACGCCGCGGCGGGCACAAAAGTGACCATTCAGATCCAGGGCAAGAGCGATGGCGTCATCATCGTCTCCGATTCCGTGGAGACGCTGGTAACGCAGAATGCGACCAAGACCGGGGGTGAGCAAACGACCTTCGAGGTGCTGCGAAGCGGGAAGCACTTCGTGAGAATCGGCAGCCTCTCGGATGGGGAATATGAATTCGAACTAGCCGCTACCGTCAGACTTCATCCCTACAGAGATGAAGTCGATGGCACCGTCTTGTTGGCCGAGGGCGATGTAGAGATCTTCTACGGATTCTTCGACTACACGTTTGACACTGACTGGTACAAGATCAGCCTCGACGAGGGCGAGACCATCGAGATCAGCACTGATTCGATCCTCGCCGATACATCGATCACGGTAAGGAACCGCGAGACAGGTGAGTCAGCCCAAAGCGACGGCACCAACCCGCGCACTGGTCTGGGATTCTCCACCAACGCCCACCTTCGATTCACCGCGCTCGACGCCGGCGAATATGCCATCTACATCAACGAGACATCGGGCGCCCGCGGCGACGGCTATGCCCTGATCGTCGAGCGGGTCCAGGAGTAGCGACTCCGTTTGACCGGCCTCAGGCCCCCTTCAGAACATGGGCCGCGATCTGGTCTTCGAAGGTGAAGTCGAGATCGAGGCTTTGGTCGAGGCCCTCGGCGACCATCCAGCGGTGTACGTGGTCGACCATGCCGGCCAGGGTGTATTCGGGCTCCCAGCCGATGTCGGCCCGCAGACGGTCGACGGAGAACACCACGCTTCGGTTCCAGCGGTGCAGGTTGGGGGCCAGGCGCTGCACAAGCTGGGCCAGCTTGAACCTCCGCCGCATGTTGTCGGCATTGGCTCTCGCGGTGTCGGAGCTGCGGATGTCGATGTTCACCGGGGAGGCCCGCCCCTCCTCGAATACCAAAGCGCCGTCCCACAGGTCGTCCATCACCTGGGCGGGGACGAAAACCTTGTGCGCTTCCACTCCCAGGACCTCGGCAAACGTGTCCACATAGCCCAAGTCTGATTGAAAGGTGCCGCCGGTGAGGTTGTAGCGCTTCCCGAAAGTCTGCGGCTGAAGCATCATCATCCTCAGCGCCCGGGCCTGATCGTCCACATGGCCCACCTGGCCCAGGGCGGTGCCGTCGCCGGGGATCAGCACCGGACGGCCCCGCAACAGCCGCAAGATCATCCGCTGCTCCCGGTCGGCCAGGATGTTGCGGGGACCGAACACCATCGAGAACGGAACGATGGTGGCCGGGAACCCCCGGCTGCGCCAGGCATCGACCAGGATGTCCTCGCACAGCAGCTTGTGCAGCCCGTACTCGTTCTGGCTGGGACCGCGGTCGACGGGGTGGTCTTCGGTGATGGGCAGGATGTCGGTGGGGGCGTAGATGACCGTGGAGGAGGCGAAGATGTAATGGCCAACGCGCCCCTCGAACACATCGATCATCAACTCCACATCGTCGGGGTGATAGGCGCTCATGTCTTGCACCGCGTCAAAG
>JAJEEH010000288.1 GCA_022821105.1 Acidimicrobiia bacterium | reverse complement strand
TGGTATTCGGGGGCCACGGTGATCTCCACCCGGGCCATGGGCTCAAGCACAACGGGGTTGGCCTGGGCGAAGGCGGCGTTGAACGCCAGCTTTCCGGCCATGTTGAAGCTGAACTCCGATGAGTCCACCGAGTGATGCTTGCCGTCGTACACCGTGGCCTTGACGTCCACGATGGGGAATCCCAGCTCACCGCCATCGGTCATGGCGTCGCGGATGCCGGCCTCCACCGCGGGAATGTACGACCGGGGAATGGCGCCCCCGCTGATGGCGTCGACGAACTCGAAGCCGCTGCCCCGGGGCATGGGCTCGATGCGCACATAGGCCACCCCGAACTGGCCGTGCCCGCCGGACTGCTTCTTGTGCTTTCCCTCGGCGTCTCCGTTGCCGGTGACGGTCTGGCGATAGGGGACCCGCAAATCCTCGGTCTCCACCTCGATGCCCATGCGATCCAGGCGGGCGATGGCCAGCCGCAGGTGGGCTTCGCCAAGGCCCCACAGCAGGGTCTGGCGGGTCTCCTCGCTTCGCTCCAAGTGCAGAGACGGGTCTTCGTCGATGAGCCGCCTCAATCCGGTGCCCAGCTTGTCCTCCGCGGCCCTGGTCTTGGGCAACAGCCCGTAGGCCAGCACCGGCTCGGGCCACGGATCCAGCTGGACAACGGCCCGTCCGGCGTTGGTCAGGGTGTCGCTGGTGCGGGTCTGCTGGAGCTTGGTCACCCCTCCGATGTCGCCGGCGGCGATGACGTCGATGTCCTCCTGCTTGCCACCCACCAGTTTGACCAGGCCCCGGAGCCGTTCGCCGTTGCCGGTTGCGGAGTTGGTGAGGTTGTCGTCTCGGCGAATGGTGCCCGACAGCACTCGGAACAGCGAGATCTGGCCCACGTAGTCGTCGCTGATGGTCTTGAACACGCAGGCGAGCTGGTCGCCGGCGGGATCACACGCCGGCTCGGAGTCGATGTCGCTCATGGTGACGGTCATGGCCCGAGAGGTGGGGGGAGGGCCGATCTCCACCAAGAAGTTGGCCAGGCGGTCGACGGCGATGGGACCGGTGGCCGAACCGCACACCACGGGGAACACCGACCCGTCGGCCACACCCCGCCCGAGCACTGTTTCGAGCTCGGTCGGGCTGGGGACGTTGCCGTCCAGGTATTGCTCCAGCATGTCGTCGTCGGCCACCACGATGCCCTCCACCAGCTGCTCTCGGACCTCGGCCTCCTGGTCCTCCATTTCCGCGGGGATCTGGGATTCCTCCGCGGAGCCGCTGTCGTAGATATAGGCCTTGTCGGTGAGGAGGTCGGCAATCCCGTGGAATTCCGGGCCGGCGCCGATGGGAAGCTCCAGGGGGGCGACCCCGGCGCCGAACGCGTCTTGCAGCTCGGTGAGCACGTTTTCGAAGCTGGCGTGCTCCCGGTCGAGCTTGTTCACGAACACGATGCGGGGAAGGCCGGCATCGGCCGCCTGGTGCCAGATGGACGTGGCCCGGTGGTCCACCCCGCTGGACGCATCGATCACAAAGACCAGAAGGTCGGCCACCTGGAGGGCGGCGTGGAGCTCTCCGGCGTAGTCAGGCGCCCCGGGGGTGTCGAGCAGGTTGATCTTGTGGCCGTGCCACTCGAAGCTGGCCAGGGCCAGCGACTGGCTGTGGGTGGCGTTCTTCTCCTCAGGGCTGAAATCGCATACCGTGGATCCCTCCTCCACCCGGCCCGTGCGTTCGATGACGCCGGCCCGGTACAGCAGCGCCTCGGCCAGTGTGGTCTTTCCCGATCCTTGCGACCCCACCAGCGCGACGTTGCGAATCTTCTCCGGTGCGACTGCCATCAACTTCCCCCTCCGGGTTCTGGGTCCATTCCGCGGTAGCCGCTGAGCCTACTTGCCTCCCCGCCGCCAAGTCCCATGGAGTGCGTCGGTTGGCGCGAGTCAGCCTTCGGCGGCGGCCAGAAGCTGTCGCATTCTCTGGGGTGGGAGGTGTTGTTCGCAGATGTCGATGCCCAGGTGGCGCACTGCGTCGGCCACGGCGTTGGTCAGCGCCGCGGGGGCGCCGATGAGGCCGCCCTCGCCCACCCCCCGCCAGTCGGCGTCGTGCAGGGGCTCCACCTCCAGGTGCTCCACCTCGATCACCGGCATCTCGGCGGCCGAGGGAACCAGATAGTCGGCCAGCGAGGCGGTCAGCAGATTGCCGTCTTGGTCGTAGTGATGGCGCTCGAACAGCACGGCGGCGATCCCCTGGGCCACTCCGCCTTGGATCTGCCCGTCCACGATGGCGGGGTGGATCATCTCTCCGCAGTCCTCCACCACCAGGTAGCGGGGGATGGTGATCTCGCCGGTGTCGGGGTCGATTTCCACCCGGCAGCAGTGGGTGGCCGACGCCCAGCCCCCGGGGGGCGTGCGATATTCCACCGACGCCTCGATTCCCTGGTCCATGCCCTCGGGCAACGACGAGGGTGCGAACCAGGCCTGCTGGGCGATACCGGTCAACGGCACCGAGCGGCCCGGTGTGCCCTTCACCGAGATGTCCCCGTCGACAATCTCCAAGTCGGCCGGGTTGGCCTCCAGCCGCTCGGCGGCGATGGCCAGAACCTTGGCCTTGACCTCGGCGGCCGCAGCCTTGGCCGCGCCGGCCCCCATCATCGAAGATCGGCTGCCACCGGTGCCCAGCATGGTGAACGGCGTGGAGTCGGTGTCACCGAACACCACCCGCACTCGGTCGAGGCTCACCCCCAACTCGTCGGCGGCCACTTGGGCGATGGTGGTCTCGTGGCCTTGGCCGTGGGGCGACTGGCAGCTGGAGATGGTCAAGTCGCCAGTGGGCTCCAACCGGGCCCAGGTGAGCTCGCCCCGCAGGTCGAAACCGGCCGACTGGGCGAAATCGGGCGGGCCGGGGGCGATCTCGATGAAGGTGGCGAAACCGAGGCCCAGCAGCCGCCCCTCGGCTCGGGCGGCGGCCTGCTCAGCGGCGAAGCCGTCGAGGTCCATCATCTGCACGGCCCGGTCCAGGGTCTGGCGGGCGGTGATCCCCGAAACGGTGGGGCCGGTGATCATCTTGGTGGGCTGATCCTCGTCGATGAGGTTGCGACGGCGGATCTCCACCCGATCGAGGCCCAGCTCAGCGGCGATCTCGTCCAGCATCCGCTCCCGCACCCACGTCTCCACCGCCCAAGGCCCCCTGTAGGCGATGTAGCTGCACTTGTTGGTGGCCACCACCCTGCCCCGGAACGCGTACGCCTCCAGCCGGTAGGCATTGGGGATCAGCATCTTCACCAGGTTGCAGAACAGAGACGATGGATAGGGCGGCATTGGGTAGGCCCCCTGATCCATGGTCATGTCGGCCCGAATGCCCAAGAGGGTGCCGTCACTCTGCACGGCCATCTCCACAACCAGATCCTCCTCGCGCCCGTGGCCGGCCATCTGGAGGTTCTCGGTGCGGTCTTCGGTCCACTGGACGGTTGCCCCGGTCATAACGGCGGCTGCGGCGGTGCAGATCGTCTCCCGCCCCACCTGTCCCTTTGAGCCGAACGCGCCGCCGATGTCGCCGGTGCGCACTCGGATGCTGTTGAACGGCAGTCCGAGCAGATTGGCCAGGTTCAGCTTCACCGCATGGGGGCGCTTGGTGGCGATCTGGATGTCGAGTTGGCCGTCCGAGGGGGTGTAGGCCGCCACCATCACCCGGCCCTCCAGGGGAGCGTGCCCGAAGCGGTGCTGGGTAAAGGTGCGGGAGATCACATGATCGGCCCGGTCAAAGGTCTCGTCGATGTCGGCGCCCCACGACTGCTGGGTCTCGTACACCACGTTGGTGCCCAGGTCTTCGAACAGCAGGGGGGCGTCGGGCGAGATGGCTTCGTGCATGTCCACCACCGCAGGCAGGGGGCTGTACTCCACCGCCACCGCAGCCGCGCCGTCGGCCGCGGCCTGCCGGGTGCGGGCGACCACTATGGCGATCGGCTCGCCTACTGTGCGAACCCGGTCACGGGCCAAAGCGGTGAACGGCGTGACCGCCAGCTCAGGGCCACCGGCTATGGCAATGGGGGCCACCACCCCGTCGAGGTGTTCGGCGGTGAACACCTCGACCACCCCAGGAGTGCCCTGGGCGGCTGCGATGTCCACGCCCAAGATGTCGGCGTGGCCGAGCTGGCTGCGGACGAAGGCGATGTGCAGCAAGTCGGGATGGCGGATGTTGCCCACGAAGCGGCCCTCGCCCCGCAGCAGGCGGGGGCCTTCGACGCGGTCGACGCTCTGGCCGGTCAGGCGGGCTGTCATCCGACTTCTTCTTCATCCTCCGCGGGTTCGGGGGGCCGGGGGACTTCGACGATGCTGCTGCGGTACCAAACGCCCACGTCGAGGTCGGCGGGCAGGTAGGCGATGTCGGGGACGTAGGAGTCGCCGTCGAAGTCGCGGAAGCCCAACTCGACCCGTCCGTCGGACAGGCGGCGGGCGCGGATCTGGCCGATCGACGTGTCGCCCAACTCCACGTCCAAGGTGAAGTACCACATGCCAACCCGCGTGCCGGCGGGCAGGTAGCGCCGCTCGGGCAAGATCTGGAAGCCGCTGGACAGCTCCACGCCATGCTCGATGCGACCGTCATCGCCGAGTCGGGCCATCACGCGCAGGCCAATCGGCGGATCGGGCTCGGGCTCTTCCTCTGGATCGGGAAGCACCTCCGGCTCGATCAGCTCAAGGAGCTGCTCGCTCTGGTCGAGGCCCAGGCGCTCCAGGAACCGGGAATTGGCCGCGTCCACATCCTCCACCGCGCAGAGCACGTTGTCGATGCCCACGATGTAGGCGAAAAGGGCCGCTCTCAACTCGGCGTCGAGTTGCAACAGGGCTTCGGCGTCTTCGATTTCGGCCAGCGCCAGCGCTTCGCTCAGCGGGTCTTCGCCGGTGTAGCAACTCGGCTGGCCTGACAGCATCGCCTGGATTTCAGGATCGTCCCAGCCCAGCTCTGCGGCTTGGGCCGCATCGACGATCTCGACTGTCGCCTGCACCGGGGCGATGACGTTTTCGGCGTAGGCCAACTGGGCCTGGACGGCTGTCGCCTCTTCGAACGTCAACGCTCCGCCGCTGTCCACCTTTTCGAGCAGAGCGCGCCATGATTCAGCCAGAAACGCGTAGGTTCCCGATGCCCCCTTGCCGAGGGTGAGCACCAGATTCTCAACGGCCTTCGGGCTGATCGCCTCGCCGGCGGCCAGCTTCTCGAGCAGTCCTGAATCTCGGATCAAGGCCGCATACCGCGGCGCGGCGGTCTTGAGGAGCCCGCCCGAAGATGGGCCGGCCAAGGTGACCGAAGTCGGTTCAGCCGCTTCCGGCAGCCCGGTAATCGCCGGCCGGTCGAAGATGCCGTCGAGCAGTTGGGTGCGGACCCCGGCGGCGTATTGGGCCCTCTCCTGAGTCTCGGCGTCGATTTCGGCTTCGGGGTCGTCCACGGAGGACACGGTGGTCACCACCGTTCCTTCTTCGTCCTCGTCTTCCAGGTCCTTGTCGAGCTCCGCCGACACCGAATAGACCACGCCGTCAACCTCCACCAGCACCGGGTCGTAGGTCGGATGGCTCAGCACCATCAGGTCGTGCCAGAGGCCGTGGAATCCGAGTTCGTCATCGTTGCCGTCGCGGGTGATGACTGCGGTGAAAATCCAGGCGGGGCCGGATCTCCAGAATGTCACCGAGTGCGGGGCCACTTGTCCCGTCGTTTTGCTTGTGGCGCTCGCCGTTTCCTCGTTGGTGTGGTACGAGGCGCCGGCAGGCCAGAGGTTCGAGAACACAGGGCCGATGCGGTCGAACACCCGGGGACCGATCGCATACAAGATGGCGTGGCTGGTTTGGTCGGGGAACTCATCACCGCCCGCGTTGCCAATGCGGTAGTTGATGGGGAGCGGATCGCCGGCCACCACCTCGGTGGGGATGTCGATCTCCTCGATCTTCAGCAAGGGGCTGCGCTGGCTGGCCTCTTCTTCCACAATGGTGATGGTGAGGGTGAAGTCGATCCGGGGGCCCTGAAGGTCTCTGGTCCGGAAGGTGGTCGCCTCTATCCCGTACACATCGGCTGGCAAGTACTGCTCGATACGGGAGTTGCGGGTGCCGCCGGCGTCGTCGTTGTGGGCGACCTGGCCGGGAACTACCGCCCGCAGGGCCACGATGGGGGCCACAATCAGCACCGGGTCACCGATCTCCGAAGTCAGGTCCACCCGCACCCGGGCGCCTTCGGGCAGGGTGAACACGAAGTAGTTAGACGGGTGTCCGGTCAGAAATATCGACTGGCAGGATTCGGGCGTCCAAAAGCCCGTGACCTCGATGTCTTGCTCGGATGTCAACTCGCCCAGAACTTGAGGGTCGCAGGTGGCCACCTGGGTGACCGCCACTGAGAAGTCAGCCGCTCCCCTCACCCGGCCCGGGGTGGTGGTGGCCTCAATCAGATAGACGCCCGCCTGGAGCTCGCGTTCGATACGAGCGTCGAGGGCGCCCACGCCGCCGTCGTCATTCTCGGTAATCCGGT
>JAJEEH010000083.1 GCA_022821105.1 Acidimicrobiia bacterium | reverse complement strand
CGGCCGAGAACATCCAGATCCACGGCGGTATCGGCTTCACCTGGGAGCATCCCGCCCACCTCTACTTCAAGCGGGCCAAGTCGTCGGAGCTCCTGTTCGGCGATCCCACGTATCACCGCGAGCTGCTGGCTCAGCGCATCGGCATCTGACCCTCCTAATCGTCATCGCCGCAGTCTTGGTGGTCGGGCTGGCCGCCTATGCGGTGATGCGGGTGTCATCTCGTCTGGCCCACACCCGGGCCCGGACGGTTTACGACCTGTTGGAAGCGGTGGAGTTCGTGGCCGACCGACTGCCCGACTCGCTGTCGGCCAAGCTGAGCTACGACGACGTGCAGGAAATTCTGCTGTGGCGGCTGGATCATTTCCGGCTGCGGGGCTCGGCCACCTACGGGCGAGGCGACGTGACTGCCACGAAGGCCGAGAGCCGGGAGGAGGAGGTAGTCACCAGCGACGACGACTCGGTGGACTACGTGCTGGCCAAGGCCTCAGAATCGGGCAGGGACATCGATGCCCTCGACGTGGTGGTGGTGCTCGACCTCGAGAGCCAATACCTGGAGGCCATTGGAGCACTCGGCCCTCCGGCCGGGGAATCCGACTAGTGGGGCGGTACGGTTAGGCAATGGACAGGCCTCGGTCGTTGGAAGGCTTCCGCTTCGTGGGGGACAAGCGGTCCCAAGTGGTGTACGACTTGGATGAGGTGAGCGACGAGTCGGTCATCGACGAGCTGGTGGCGTCGGAGCAGTTCCTGGTGTTCGGGCCGGACTCACTGGCCGAGGCCCGAAACCGCGGCTATCGCCCTCGGTCGGTGTGACCAGCTGGCAGACATCCGACGGGCTGAAGCTTGCCGGATATCTGGCGCTGCCCGACAGCCGCCGAATGCGGGCGCTGCCCGGAGTGGTGCTGTGCTCGGCCTTTCCGTCGGCAGCCAATGGTGGTTCGAGAGCCGCTGAGCGGCTCTACCCCCTGGCCGATCGAATCTCCCAGAACATGGAGTGGGCCGCGCTGGTGCTCAACTACCAGGGCTGTGGCGACAGCGAGGGCGACTTCTCCCTAGAGGGATGGACCGACGACGTCCGCAGCGCGGTCGACCACCTCGACGGACTCGAGCAGGTGGAAGGAGTATGGCTGGCTGGGTTCGGCATCGGCGGCGCGTTGGTGGCGCTTGTTGCTCAAGACGACCTCCGGGTAAGGGGAGTGGCCACCATGGGCGCGCCGGTGGACTTCGCCCACTGGGGTTTGGATGCCTCGGGGGTGGTGGAGTACGCCCGCTCGCTGGGCGTGATCTCCACCCCCGGCTATCCCGATTCCGTGGATTCCTGGGCCAAGGCCGCCCGATCAATTCAGGTCGACCGATGCGCCGCTCAGATCGCCCCCCGCCCCATGCTGGTGCTGCACGGCTCCGACGACCGAGAGGTGTCACCCCTCGACGCTCGGGCCATCGCCGACGCCCACGGCGACGCCGGCCTGCGCATCATCAGCGGCGCCGGCCACCGCCTCCACTCCGACCCCCGCTGCATATCCATCCTCCTAGGCTGGCTCGACTCCCAAATCACCCTCATCCCCTGACGAGCCATCGACTCGCTAGTAGTTCAGGAGCGTCTTGATGACTGTGGCCACTTGGTGGCGTAAGTCGGGCTCCAAGATGCCCAGGCGGTGAATGAGCCGGTTGCGATTCACCGATCGGATGAGTTCGCATTGGACGAAGCTGGTTTCAGACAGGCCATTGAGATTGGTGGCTTCTAATTCGACGTGGAATGGCAGCCCGCGATGAGTGGTTGTGAGCGGCACGACGATGATGAAGGGAAACTCCACATCTGATTGATCCGGTTGGCTGAAGATGGAAGATGGTCCAATAACGAGTGCGGGTCGAATGGATCCGGGTTCTCCAGGATGGCGCTGTCCAAAGTCAATCAGCCATAGCTCGTCAACTGATGCCATCAGCGACGTGGGATTCGTCAGCCTCAGCTAGATACTCCTGCCAGGCTTCTGAGTCCTTCTGAAGTTCGCTTAGTTGCCTCAAGGCATGGTGTGCGAAGCGCTGACGCCATAAGGCTTCAGCAGCATCTCGAACTGTTGCCACGAGAGACGTGTCTGCGTCGCGGCTCATCTCCAGCAGTCGAGCGTGAGTGCTGGTGTCCACACGGATCGTGGTGGTATCCATGAGTCAAGTCTACATTATGTAGATAAGAATCCAATGGGGCGTCACTCCAGAACCAGGAACATTCCGCTTGGATTCAGTCTTTCAATCCCTACCTGGCGATAGGTACTGCTGGACTGCATGGAGGGTGGTGATGACATTGCACCGGCCCTCTGGGAGGGCGATGGAGTTGGGGTCATGGTGGTAGCGGGCAATGAGGAGTGCGGTCATGCCGAGATTGGAGGCGGGAGTGATGTCGCGGCTGAGGCTGTCGCCGACGAAGACGGCCCGTTCGGGGGCTACTTCCAGTTGGTCTAAGGCTCGCAAGAACGGCTCGGGGCTGGGTTTGCCGATACCGATCTCGCCGGCAACGACGGTGGGCAGGCCGAAGCGGTCGAGACCGGAAAGGCTCAGCTTGGTTCGCTGGGTGTCGGGGGCGCCGTTGGTCACGATGGCCATCGGCACCTCTGGATGAAGCTGGCTGATTACCGGCTCGGCGTCGGGATAAGCCTCCATGCGGCTGAGGCGCTCGACGACGAAGCGCTCGGACAACTCCTCGACCGAGGGAGGGTCAACGGAGGTCTGACGCTCGATTGCCTTACGCCACACAGCCTGTCGATGCGAAAGCCGCACTGCACGGAGGTCGGAGAATTCTCGGCCGGGATCTTCGAAGGTCGCCCACAGGGCTTCCCAGCTGGCAATGCCTACCCGGCGAGCAAAGTCAATGGTGGGCAGGGCAGACCATTGGGACTTGGCCTCGTCAAAGACGTCTTGCTCGAGCCGTTCCGGGTTGACGCCAAGAACGGCAGCGGCATGCTGGCACGTCGCCGCCACCGCTGCTTCGGCTGCGGGCCGCTCGACGACGAGAGTGTCGTCGAGATCCCAGATCACTGCTTCAACTGGAATGGGTGGACCGTCTCTTTGATTTTGTTTGGCCAAGCGATGTCGCTCCGTTCAGCATCACACCGCCACGGCTAATCCTCGTGTCGTCTGAACCATACTGTGAGATACGTCCAATTGAGGTTGGCCTGAGAGATACTGTCACTGCCTTCAATATCATTGGAGCATGGACCTTGATGCTGTGACCTGCGGGAATGCCGGGAATGGTGTGCATGTTGATGCGGTGGATGTGGCCGGGTTGGACGATGCTGGGTTGGATGCTCGGCTTCGGTTGATTGGGTCTTCCCGCAATCGGTTGGAGGGGTTCTTGGCTGAGGTGGTGGCTGAGAAGACTCGGCGCAGCAGTTCCTTTGACGCGGCGAACTCTTTGAAGGCCGAGCTGCGCCAATCGAGGCATCAGGCTGACCGCACGCTGCGAGATGCGGAGCAGTTGGAGAAGTTGGTGGCCACTCGGGACGCGTTGGTGGACAGTCGGATCAATTCTGAGCATGCCCGGATTTTGGGGACTGCGGCTCAAAATGGGCCTCTGGATGAGGCCAAGATGCTGGCTGCGGCTGAGACGCAGACGCCAGAACAGTTGCGCAAGACGGTGCGCGACCATCAAAACGAAATGGCCGGCGATGACGGGGCCAAGCGGTTCGAGCGCCAGCGCAAGAACCGCACGGCCAGCTTCTCTTTACGAGACGACGGGATGTGGCAGCTGTTTGCCTTGTTCGACCCGGTTGCGGCGGCGCGGATCCGCAAGTCGCTGAACAAGGCGACCGACGACGACTGGCGCACCGACAACCGCCGCGAGCACACCGCTGATCGGCACCGCCGGGCTGATGCGTTGGAGCGGCTCATCACCCGCACGATTTCCGCAGACGGCAGCGAGCAGCCCCAGGGCACCACGCTGTTGTTGATGGCCGACTACGACCTGATCGACGACAAGCTGGGCCGCCCCCGCCTAGCGGATGGCACCCCGCTTCCGCCAAGCGAGTTCCACCGCCTGGCTTGTGACGCAGACATCTTGTGCGGCTTGTTCAAAAGAGCAAGCACTGAGCCCATTTGGATGGGCTCAACCAGCCGCCGCCCCAACTTCGCCCTGCGAGCCGCCCTCGAAGCCCGAGACGGCGGCTGCATAGGCTGCCGCAAAGAACCCGAATGGTGCGTTTCGCACCACATCGTTGAATGGCAACACGGAGGCCCCACCCAACCCGACAACCTCGTACTGGTAGGCCACGACTGCCACCAAAAAGTGCACCACCGAAACTGGAACGTCGAAAAACACCCCGACACCGGCCGCCAATACCTAAGGCCCCCCTGGCAACTACCCCCCGAACCTGCCTTGAGACGCTGACACCAGGCTAGTTGTACTGTCCATAGAGCTTGTTGGCTCGGGCTGGTAGCTCCGCTATTGGGTGAGCCTCCGGTGCCAATGTGGTGGTTGCCGTCAATTGTCCACGCGGGGGCGACGCAGTTTGCCGCCTTCGTCCAGGTGATGACACTTGGTCTCGTCTTTCACCTCGGGATAGCGTTAGCGCTCGGGCTTATCTCCTTCGCGTTCAGTGCATTTGGGCTCTTGGTATTCGCGTGCGGATACGCCTTTCACCATGAACTGGTGTATCTCGTCAACAGCAGGGATTATCTGTTGGGAATGGAACAGGATCGAACTATCCAATCATAAGGTTAGCAAAGGAGATCTAGAGCCATGGATGAGGCACTTCGAAATGAGACCCTGAAGATTCGCGAACCGTACGACCCCATGTTTAGGGCAGTATTCTTGCTCAATGCCGGGATAATTGTCGCAATAACAATGGGATTCGGAGTTACGGACATCGTGGATTCAACTCGTTCCGGTTTGGAACGTATCGGAGTGGCTGCGGCCATGGTAACTGGAATCGTTGTAGCATACGGATTGTGGCGGGCTGACTTGGTGCTAAGGGTCGACGGTGAGCGGATCGCTGCGCGAGCATGGCCGTTTCGTTCGACGGAGGTTTCCATCAATCAGGTTCTCAAAAGTGAAGTCGTCACGATTGATCCGATGCGGGACTACAGGGGTTGGGGCCTGAAGGGCAACAGGCGGGATAGGCTCATTGGCGGGGGAGGCACTACCGCCTTGAGGGTTACCTACCTGCACGAGTCGGGCGAGGAGCGCAAACTGACGTTCCTTACCGATCGAGCCGACGAAGCCGAACGGCGCATCACCACCGAACGCATTCGGTAAGACTAGTTGTTGCGCTGGTGTTGTTGCTCATGGGATGCGTTGTATCGAGTTGAGATTCAGAGACCACCGAGATCGTCACTGTATTGAACGGTGGCCCCGACCTACGGGCTGATTTTGTGCTGAAGTTCGCGGGCAACCGCGCCTTCGTGAGTGACACCATGGAAGTGCTAGCAATCATTGGCGGCGATGGGTGGGAGGTTGTTTGTGATCACTCCACACCGACATTTGCACTCGTGATAATCCAAGCGAAGGGTTTACGTCGTTACGACATCACCTGTCGCCTTCAGTCGAAGAGATCTTCGAACACGTCAGGCCAGGTGAGAATTACTCTGTGCTCCTTGCAGAGCTCAACCCAATACTTATTTGTGGGTGGACGCTCTACTGCAAGAACTGGCTGCACACCGTTCATTCCAGGCCAATCCAGCAGGAAGGCATAGCTGAGCACCTGCCCCAAGCCGAGTCGGAGCTGTCGGTCTTCGTTTTCTTCAGTCAAGCTCTTGACCTCAGCCACGAATACTGAATCGCCGACCTGCCACGCGACGTCGAATTGAGGATCATGAGGCGCTGGCGAGCGAGGCTCTTTGCCTGCAGATCGGACGGCTTCTGCCAATTGATCTTGCACGTCCATGTGCGCTGAGGTCCCCCGGTCAATGAGATCGGGATCAACCTCAAATACTCTCCTTCGTTCGACCGCTTCTTGCCGAGCCGGATATCTGTAGTTGCTGCCGCCGCGTGTCTTGTCTAGTAGCAGTTCCGGAGTGGCAGGACCGGTTGGTTCGAAGCCAGGTCGATGGACAGTCAGCTTGGCCAGCAGATCGCGTCCCACGTCCGTGATGGCCAAGCGGTCTTCGCCAGCACGCTCAACCAGCTTCGCTGATTCCAGCCAGCCTCGTCGTTGCTGTACTTGAGATGGCGTGTCCCAGTTCAAGCCATATTTCTGGGCTGCCTCAAGCAATTCACTTATTGCAAGTGGGGCTGCATGCAACTCTGCGAGCATCTCGCCAAAGAATTGAATACGGCTATGCAGCAGCGCGATTAGAACTCCATCGTCCCCGGACGTGTACCAGTGCCTTGCGTGCTGACTCAGATTGATTTGGCTGGCTGTAGACTCGAGGACTCCTCTTCTGAGCAAGTTGTGCACTATGTCTTGGGAGTTCTTTTCCCTCATTTCCAAGTTGTCTTGGATCCACTTGGCCAGAACTGGATGTTTAGGTCGTTCCCGGTCCACGAACTGACAGACTCTGCGCAGGGTATTCAACTGGCCGGTGTAGCCACCGCGAATCGAAGTGGCGCTGCGTAGGCGTTCCTCCCACGGCAGGGGAGGTGGGATGTCAGCTGGGTTAGTCACAGACGGGTAACCGTACTGAATCGGTCGATTACGGCCAGCCTTGCTTGGACCTGCTGCTGGCTTCTGGGCTTTCTTCCAGGCCTTTGGCTTGGCGAAGGGGCGGGGTGGTGGTGGACCCTTGACGAGAAGGCCATCGCCTAGACCCGCGGTGACGCGTATTCGTGCGTATTCAGCGTTGCCAGCCATCGCCTCCAATTCGACGATTGCTGCACAGCCGTTCTCATCGGCTGGCCCGACTGCCTAGTCGTGCTCATACCCCTACGGACAATCGCAAGTGGCATGCCAGGAGATTCCTTGCGGCTTCTGGCGTGATGGGGGCATACTTGTATTGGCCGGTGACTTAGCTGAAAGGCCCTCATCGGAAGTACGCCCCGGATTGGCTGTGGATCGCAGTCCCGGGGCCTCTGCGCGTCAGGGGTTCGAAAATACGCTTTCGACCGAGCGAATGCGGTGTGAGATTCGAGGAAACGCATCCGAGCTCTTGCCGCATAGCCAGTCGGAGCGAGAACCCGCGAGCAGATCTGAAATCTGCAAGATGGCCTCGGACTTGTCGGTGTGGCTTATCTGGAACCCTGCTGAGATGACTTCCTGCCTCTGAAGGCGGTGCAGCACATCGTGGTCCTTCTGGTCAAGGCTGCTGAAGTCGGTTCCTGCCAGCCCGCGTGTTTCCAAAATGGCATGTCGCACGCCTAATTCATTGTCCAAGTGAGTGAATGCTCTCTCGATGACCTTTGCCCTTACATGGTGTTCGGAGTAGTTGGTGGCAGGAAGTGGACGGTCAGTTTCGAAGAGGTACCCATCCCAATCTGCGATTTCGTCAATGTGTTCGAGAACCTTGGCTTGCCAGGTTGGACTGAGATCTTGGTAATGCAGCGGATGGCCGACCCTTAGCTGAACCTCTCGGAGCTGATTTCGGATTTCTGCAACGTCTCCTCTCAAGACGACGGCAGCGGCAACGACGTAGTGTTCGCCCGACCCAGCAACGCGGCCAGTAGCAGGATCACGAACTGGCTTTCGGGACTCGTCGATGAAGGAGACGAGTTCTGTCTCAGGTGGCTCATGCAGGCCCGCATGAGCGCTGTGTGGAGAGTGCATCGAGGTTGGTTGTGTGATCGTTCAGGAGGGGAAGAGTTAAGGGAGGACTCCCGGCAGCTTGCTCATCAGCTCGATTCGAGTCCTGAGATCTGATCGCCAAGCTGTTGGAGGCGTTGTTGAATGACTCGCGGGGCAGTGGCAAGGACGTACCCCGTTGAAGCCGTGCCCTTGACTGCGCCCACCAGTGGGCTAGCAAGAGCATCCAGCGTCTGCTGGATTTCCTGCTCGGAGCTGGGCTTATCGGGCTGATCGATCATCACCATCAGTTGTGGGGCAGTGAGAGGCCCAAAGGTGCCAGTCCTCTTAGCTAACTTCTCGCACAGCTCGGCTGCGAGAGCGCGAAGCCGGGCCGATTCTTGGTGGGCTAACTTGATCGGTGTCGTGTCGACAGCACCGCCGGTTTCGAAGAGAACTCGATACTCCTGAAGGCCCAGTGGCATCTCGGCATGTAGCAAGCACAGCTCTGCAAGCTCCTCGGTTGAGAGCACAGCCACTTGATGGCTATGAGCTGATCTCATGAGACGCCCCTTAGAAGAAGGATTTGGCGCGACGAGGAGCGCATAGTCTGCTTCGTGGTTGTCGCGATGTTCATCTAAGGCATCCCAATTGACTTGGCCGTCTCCGAGAGAGCCCGATCCGACTGTCTTGGCATCAATGGTCACCGAGTAGGAGTCGTTCTTTCCTAGAGGTGCGGTGACCAGCACATCCGTCTTGCCCGGTCCACCAAGTTTCTCGGCGCCGAATCCCAGATGTCGGAAAGCATCTCGGACGGCGACTTCCAAGCGATCGGGGTTCCTGCTGTCGGTAGAAGCATTTCCGATCTCGTTCGCGAGAGCCTTGGCGGGCGAGGGATCAATTGTTGGCGAGGGTACATCACACCTGGGTGCAACTGTGAGTGATGATTCGGGATCATCGACTTCGGGGACAGTCTCTGGTGGTGTGGGAGCGGAAAGAGATTGAGGGGGCGCTTTGTCCGCAGAGGGCTTATAGAGTTCTAGCTTTGACAACAGTTCGCGCCCTACACCGGTGATTGCGAGGCTTCCATTGTCCATGGGAGTGATCATGCCTGCCGACTGAATCCAACCTCGTCGTCTGTCCACCTGGGTTTGTCTTTCCCAGTTGAGCCCGTAATCCTTCGCAGCCTTTCGTAACTCGTCGGAAGACCGGGGCTTTTCGGCAATTTCTGCCAGCATTTCGCCGACGAACCGAATCTTGCTGTGAAGAAGGGCGATGAGGAGGCCGTCTTCTTCGGTCTCAATCCAAGTGATCGTGCGTTCGCTGAGATGTAGCTGCTCATTTGCAAGTTTGAGCACACCTGTCCTGCGCAGGAAACTCTCAATTTTTGTGGCTTGTTTGGGGCCGGTTCCAAAGTGATCCTGGATCCACTTGGTCATGTCCTGAGGACTCAGATTGTGCTCGAATGCATGCCAGCAAAGCTCACGCAGCGAAGCCAGATAGCCAAAGTACCCCCCTGGCATGGGCTCGACGCTCTTGGCTCGTTGATCCCAGGGATCCGGGAGCGGGATGTCGGCTGGGTTGGTCATGAGGGGGTAACCGTACTGAATCAGTCGGTTACGGTCAGTCTTGCTTGGTTTTGCCTTTGGCCTTTTGGGCTTTTTTCCAGGCTCTTACTTGGGCTAGGGCTTCGGGGCTGTCTATGTCGGCGACGGTTCGGGGGGTGGGGTCGGAGAAGGGGGCGGCGGCGGCTTCCCAGCCTTCGGGGGTGATGCTGAACCGCTTGGCCAGGACGGCGAGGAAGATCTTGGCTTTCTCGTCGCCGTAGCCGGGGAGGGCCTTGAGCCGCTTGAGGAGATCTTGGCCGGTGGGTGCCTCGGCCCACAGCTTGGCGGCGTTGCCGTCGTAGTGGTCCACGATGTGGCGGGCCAAGTCTTGGGCCCGGCGGGCCATCGATCCGGGGAAACGGTGCAGTGCGGGCTTCTCCTTGAAGGCCGCCTCAGCCCTCTCGGGATCCATCTCAGCCAAACCTGCGGCGGAGAAGTCATCGGGGATCCGCTCCTTCAAGCGGAGGGGCGACTTGAACGCCCACTCCATGGGGACCTGCTGGTCGAGCATCATGGCCAGCAGAAGAGCGAACGGATCATCGAGGAGGAGTTGGTCGGCGTCGTGATCGCCGGTAACGGCAAGTGTTCCCATCCGCCCATCGTACCGGCCAACAGTGACAACGCGTAGCCTGAAGAGATGGCTCGATCGCTGGCCAAACTGCTAGTCCACCCCAGCCTTTGGACCACCGCGATCCGCCTCGGATTGCGCCTGAGGATGCCCCCCGATCCTGCATACCTGAAGTTCAGGATGGTCACCATGTACGGCGATGCCGATGCCCAACCTCGCAGCCACGACCTCATCACCTATCTCAAATGGTGCAAGGCCTGGGGGCGGACCACGAGGTGAAACCGAGCTGAACGCCCGCCTTTCAGCGTTCAGCGCGGAGATGTGTTCGAGGTAATCCGCGCAAAGCACTCCGGCGAGTTCACTATGGTTTCCTCCATGAGCCGGGCGCTGGTGCTCAATGCATCCTTCGAGCCGTTGAGTGTTGTGTCGCCCCGGCGCGCCCTCGTGCTGGTGATGGCCGAGAAAGCCGAGGTGGTGCTGGAATCCGGCGAGCGGATCCGCTCCGAGCGGCTCGACCTGCCGGTGCCGTCGGTGGTTCGACTGCGCTACTACGTCAAGGTGCCGTTCTTCCGCACCGGCGGGCTAAGCCGCCGGGGGGTATTCGCCCGAGACGGGTACCGCTGCCAGTACTGCGGGCGTCACGCCGACTCCATCGACCACGTCAAGCCCCGAAGCCGGGGAGGGACCCACTCCTGGGAGAACGTGGTGGCCGCCTGCCGACGCTGCAACATGGCCAAGCGGGATCGGCTGCTCTCGGAGACCCCCATGAGGCTGATGCGCCCGCCGGCCGAGCCGCCCCGTTCGGCCTGGGTAGCTTCGGCCGTGGGTCACGTGCCCTCCGACTGGCTGCCCTACCTAGACCCAGCAGCCGAGTCCGTCGCCCAGACTGCTTGAGCCTGTCGCGGGATGCCCGACGACATGGATCGGTGAACACCAAAACCGAGCCACTGTCGATCCAAGGCGGCTGGACAACCCGTCGTCTGAGCGGGACGGTGGGCGAGTTGCACGCCTTGACCCCCGGTGCCGATGCCGAACGGGAGGTCTGGCTGATGTCTCCCACCGACACCGCGTTAGTGTTGGGCTCCGCCCAGTCTGCCGACGTCGCTTCCTCCCATGATTCGAAAGTGGTGCGACGCCGCAGCGGTGGGGGCGCGGTGATGGTGGATCCCCACCACTCGGTGTGGATCGACGTGGTCATCAACCGCGCCGACCCGCTGTGGGACGACGATGTGAACCGGGCGCCACTGTGGTTGGGCCAAGCCTGGCGTGCGGCTTTGGCCTCGCTGGAGGCAATAGGCGGAGAAGTCCTGGATCGGTATGAACCCGGCCCCTGGGGGCAACTGGCCTGCTTCGCCAGCAGAGGTCCCGGAGAAGTGCTCATCGATGGGGCCAAGGCGGTCGGAATCACCCAGCGCCGAACCCGGGACACCGCCCGCTTCCAGACGCTGGTCTATCGCCGCTGGGCCCCCGAGCAGTTGATGTCTCGTCTTGTGGTGCCAACCGGCCAGACCGACAGCCTTCGCAACACCCTGGCCGGGTCGGCCTATCCGCTGGATGCCCCGGCCGAGAAGATCATCGCCGCCTTCTTGAATTCCCTGCCGCGGTAGAGCCGCGGCGATCAGCCGCCACCGGATCAAACGGCCAATTCAGGCGCGGTGTCACCCCTCGTCACAAAACACCTCGATTGGGTTGCAGTGGTGGGGCGTTGGGGGATAAGGTGGGGCTAAGTGGGAGATAAGGGGAATTTCACGGGACCCATTGGAGGGAGACATGCTCACCGGTGAGCATGCTCGTTCCTTGGACGACAAGGGCCGGCTTTCTCTGCCGCCGGCCTTTCGCTCGGTGCTGGCCGAAGGCGGCTATGTGGCCATCTACCGACAGTGCCTCGGGATCTGGACCACGGAAGAAGCCCACAGCGCATTGAGGCGGCTTGAAGCCGCGGTGCGGGCCGGAGAGGCCTCCGGCGACGAGCTGCGCCGATTCTCCTCCAGCCTCGAACCGGTGGGCGTGGACGCCCAGGGCCGGTTGAGCCTCCCGGCCACCAAGCGCGAGGCGCTGGGTTTGGACAAGAGCGTGGTCCTGGTCGGCGTGTTCAACCGTGGAGAGGTGTGGGACGCAGGGGAATGGGAGTCGCTCCAAGCCGAACAGGGCGAAGCCGATGTCGACAGGTGGCTCTGATGAGGCCTTATGGGAGGAGAAATCAACTGGGAGGCGCATAGCAAAAAACAAAAAGGGCTCATGGGCAGTCCTCCGTCTGACGAGATGGAAGGCCCCTACTCCGCCCGCTTGCCATCTGACACTGCCGGGGAGAAATCCCGGAGTGCGGTCGCCAGGCGGAGGACTGCCGATGGGCGCCATTTTTATCGGCCGACCAGGTCGGACGCAAGAACAGCTCCCTCAACCATCGGGCTGTTGAGTTGCCGAGGAGGTGAATGAGCATGAACGGGGGGACACCGCCGGCGATCGACAGTCGATTCGTCCATCACCCCGTCATGGTCGCAGAAGTGGTGGAACATCTGTCCAAGGTGCCGTCGGGGTCTTTTCTCGACGCCACCGTGGGTGGGGGAGGACACGCTCGGGCGCTTTTGAACGCCC
>JAJEEH010000214.1 GCA_022821105.1 Acidimicrobiia bacterium | reverse complement strand
ATGGGGGTGCTGGAAGCGCTGCGGTCGCTGGATGGGCCGCTGGAGGTGTATTGCGACTCCACCTACGTGGTGAATTGCTTCAGAGACCGGTGGTGGGAGGGGTGGATCCGCCGAGGCTGGCGCACCGCCGACAAGAAGCCGGTGGCGAACCAGGACCTTTGGAAGCAGATCATCGAGCAGGTTCAGTCCCGCACTATCGCCTTCCACTGGGTGAAGGGCCATTCCGGCAACCGCTGGAACGACGAGGCCGACCGTCTGGCCACCGAAGCGGCCGACACCCAGGACGTGATCGAGGAGCAGTCGCTGTTCTGAACTGTTCTCGATCAGCGCAGAACCTCTTCCAGCGTTCCCCGCAGGTCGGGGTGGCGGAATTCGAATCCGGCATTGGCCAGCGCTGCGGGATGGGCTCGGGTGCTGGAGAACAGCAGTTCGTCGGCCAGCTCGCGGCCAAGCAGTAGCCGGGGGCCGAAGCGGGGAACAGCCAGGGCCGCGGGGCGGCGCAGCACCGAGGCCAAGACTCCGGTGAACTCCCGGTTGGTGGCCGGGTTGGGAGCGCAGAGGTTCACCGGGCCGGAGACACCAGATTCCAGCAAGAAGGCCAGCGCCCTCACCTCGTCCTCGATAGAGATCCACGGCCACCACTGCTGACCGCGGCCCAAAGGCCCGCCCAGGCCCAGCTTGAACAGGGGCAGCATCCGGGTCAGGAATGGGGCGTTGTCGGCCACCACCAGCCCGGTGCGGGCCAGAGCCACCCGGATGCCCGCGTTCTGCGCTTGGGTAGCGGCCGCCTCCCAATCTGCTGACAGGACGGCCAGGAATCCGGAGCCCGGTCCGGACTGCTCGTCGAGCACCTCGTCTCCCCGGTCCCCGTAGTAGCCCACCGCCGAGCCGGCCACCAGCACCTCCGGGGGATTCGATGCCGCGCCCATGGCCTCCACCAGCAGCTCGGTGGCGTCCACCCGGCTGAGCCGCAGCTCGCGCTTGCGGCGCTCGCTCCAACGGCGGTCCCCGATGCCGGCACCGGCCAGATTCACCACCCCGTCGACGCCGGCGAAGGCATCGTCGTCTATGTCGCCGGTGGCCGGGTTCCAGTAACGGGCATCGTCGGCGCGCGCTCTGGGGTCGCGCACCAGCCGAACCGCTTCATGCCCTGAAGATCGCAGCTGGCGGACCAGAGCCGATCCGATCAGCCCCGATGCTCCGGCCACGGCAACTCTCATGACTCCAGTGTATGGATTGGCGCCCATGAACGGGCCTCCTCGAATGGCCGGTCGCGGGTAGCGTGGGTGTATGTCTGAACCGCAGCCGAGACCCCCCTACGACCACCAAGACACCGAGAGAGCTGAGCCGAAATCCCGGTCGTTTACCGATGTGCTCCGGCAGATCAACGCCCGGATGGTGCTCGGTGTGCTGGCCGCAGTGGCGCTGATTGTGTTCATCGCTCAAAACACGAACGAGACCCGGGTCAACTTCTTGGGATGGGACTGGGATCTGCCGCTATTCCTGCTGCTGTTGATCACCATCGTGCTCAGCGTGGTCTGCACCGAGATCGTCGGCTGGTACATGGGCCGCCGGCGTCGCAGCGGCCGCTGAGCCCGTCGCGGTGAGCACCCGCCGGTTGATCCTTTTGGCCCTGCTGTGCGGGGTGGCCATTTTGGTGGCATTCGCCGTTCAGGCGGTGCTGATCCTGCGTTGACCGGGTTCCCCATAGGTCCCCTATAGGCTGAATGCCATGAGCAGCAGCCATGACGTGGTGGTGGTGGGCGGCGGGCCCGGCGGGTATGCCGCCGCGCTATACGGCGCGGCCGCCGGCCTCGACGTCGCGGTGGTGGAGAAGCAGAAACTGGGCGGAACCTGCCTCCATGTGGGCTGCATCCCGGCAAAGGAGCTGCTGGAGACGGCATCGGTGTACCGCACCGTGGCCCACGCCGATCAGTTCGGCATCACATCGGGATCGCCCTCGGTGGACATGGGGGCGGCCCAAGCCCGCAAGCAGAAGATCGTGGATCAGCTCCACAAGGGCGTGGGAAAGCTGCTGGAGGGTCGCAAAGTAACCGTGCTGGACGGGTGGGGCACGCTGGGGCCCGACCGGTCGGTAACGGTGTCGGGCGGGGAGTCGGGCGATGCGACGCTGACCGCCGATCATGTGGTCCTGGCCACCGGGTCGGTGCCCCGCACGCTGCCCGGTTTCGAGGTAGATGGCAAGCAGGTGATGACCAGCGACGAGCTGCTGTCCATCACCGAATTGCCCAATCGGGCGGCGATCATCGGAGGCGGGGCCATCGGTTTGGAGTTCGCCTCGATGCTGGCCGATCTGGGATCGGAGGTAACGGTGCTCGAGGCGCTGCCCCGGATCCTGCTGGGAGCCGACGACGACGTGGTCAAGATGCTGACTCGGGCGTTCAAGAAGCGCAAGATCGAGATTCGCACCGGCGTCGCGGTGAGCGGCTGTCGGCCCAACAGCGATGGCGTGGAACTGGATATCGACGGCGCCGACCCCCTGGCGGTGGACGCGGTAGTGGTGTGCGTGGGCCGCCGTCCGTTCACCGATGGCCTGGGCTTGGACGCCGCCGGTGTGGAGACAGACGACGGTGGGTACGTGGCGGTGGATGAGTTCTGCCAGACCACCGCACCGGGGATGTATGCCGTGGGCGATGTGGTCCGCACCCCGCAGCTGGCGCACGTGGCGTTCGCCGAGGCCATCATGGTGGTCAAGCACCTGCTGGGTGAGTCGCCCGCGCCGGTGGACTACGGCAATGTCCCATGGGCCATCTACTGCCACCCCGAGGTGGCCTTTGTGGGCCATACCGAGGCGTCGGCCCAAGAGGCCGGCTTTGAGGTGGCCACCTCGGTACACCGCTTCATGGGCAACGGGCGGGCCATGATCGTGGGGGAAACCGACGGGCTGGTCAAGGTCATCGCGGAGAGCGACGGCGATGGGACCGGCGGGCGTATTCTCGGGGTCCATATGGTGGGCCCCTGGGTGACCGAGCAACTGGGCCAGGGTTATCTGGCGGTGAATTGGGAAGCCACCGTGCCGGAAGTCGCCGAGTTCATCCAGCCCCACCCCACCATGAGCGAGTTGTTCGGAGAGTCGGTGCTGGCGCTCACCGGCCGGGCCCTGCACTGATCGGACGAAGGAGCATCGATGTCTGAGGTGCAGAGGCAGAAAGAGGTAGGCGGGCAAGATGTCTGAGGTAAGGATGCCGCAGCTTGGTGAGACGGTGGTGGAGGGGACCATTACGCAGTGGTTCAAGCAGGTGGGCGACGAGGTGGCCGAAGACGAGCCCCTTTTCGAGGTGTCCACCGACAAGGTGGACTCTGAGGTGCCCTCGCCCATGTCGGGGGTTCTGGTGGAGATCGTCGCCGCCGAGGGAGACACGGTGGAAGTGGGCGCGGTGATCGCCGTCTTGAGCCAGGACGGCGCGGCGGCCCCACCGGCGCCTGAGCCGCCCGCGCCCCCTGCCGAAGCTCCGCCTCCCGAAGCGCCGCCTCCCGCGTCTGAGCCGGCCGCAGAAGCAGCCCCGCCGCCGCCCCCGCCGCCGCCTCCAGAACCGGCACCGGTGGCGCCGGGCGCCCTCTCCACAGGCGGCGACGGCTTGGTGCTGTCACCGGTGGTGCGCCGGCTCATCGCCGAAAACGGGCTAGACCCCTCGCAGATCTCCGGCACCGGCAAGGGCGGGCGGATCACCCGCTCCGACGTGGAGGCGCACATCGCTCAGAGCCGCGCCGCCGGTCCGCCGGCCCCCGCTGCGACAGCGTCAGCACCGCCGGCCCCGCCTCGATCGACCGAGCGGGACACGGTGGTGCCGCTCAGCAACATACGCCGCATCACCGGCGAGCACATGGTGCGGTCCAAGCAGGTGTCGCCCCATGTGCTGACCGCCGTAGAGGTCGACTTCGAGGGGGTCGAGCAAGTGCGCCGGGCCCACCGGGAGGAGTTCAAGGCCGAACACGGTTTCAGCCTCACCTACCTGCCCTTCATCGCCCGGGCGGTGTGCGACGCCATCCACGACTATCCCCACATCAACGCCTCGGTGGGAGAAAACGAGCTGGTGGTACACAACTACGTCAACCTGGCCGTCGCCGTCGACCTCGACTTCCAAGGTCTGCTGGCTCCGGTGGTGGTGGACGCCGACCGCAAGCGTCTGACGGCGATTGCCGAAGAGGTGGCCGACCTGTCGAGGCGAGCCCGGGCCAAGAAGCTGAACGCCAATGAGATATCCGGGGGCACGTTCACCATCACCAATCCCGGCCAGTGGGGGACCATGATGCAGTTCCCCATAATCAACCAGCCCCAGGTGGCCATCTTGTCCACCGACGGGATACGCCGCCGACCAGTGGTGGTCACCGCAAAGGACGGCAGCGAGGCCATAGCCATCCACTCGGTGGGCGTGCTGGCCCTGGCCTGGGACCATCGGGCCTTCGACGGGGCCTATGTGGCCGCATTCTTGGACCACTTGCGGTCGATCATCGAAACCCGAGACTGGCACGCCGAGTTGCCATGAGCCCTCGATGAGCCCGCTCCGCGTTCGATGGCTGGGGCGGGTGTCCTACCGGGACGCCCACGCCTGTCAGCAGGCCATGTTCGAGCGGGGCGGCGACTACCTGCTGCTGCTGGAGCATCCCCACGTGTTCACCCTGGGGCTGCGGGGCGACGAGGCCAACATCTTGGTGGACCCCGATGAGGTGGGCGCCGAGGTGGCCTACACCGACCGGGGCGGCGACGTCACCTATCACGGCCCCGGCCAGCTCGTCGGCTATCCGGTGATGACCGTGCCCGGCAAGCGGGGCGGGGGAATGGCCGACACGGTGGCCTACGTGCGCTCGGTGGAGCAGTTGGTGATCGACGCGCTGGGCGATGTGGGGCTGGCCGACTGCGGCCGCCTTGATGACTACCCCGGCGTGTGGGTGGAACCCGGCAGCGACAACCCCCGCAAGATCGCGGCCATCGGAGTACGACTTACCCGCACCCGCTCCATGCACGGCTTTGCCCTGAACGTGGACTGCGACCTGGACTGGTTCGATCGCATCGTGCCCTGCGGCATCCCCGACAAGGCGGTCACCTCTCTGGCCGCTGAGGGGCGAAGGGTCGGAATGCGGGAGGTGGTGGACGCGGTGGTTGCCCGAGCCGCCCACCGCTGGGGCGCGGCGGGAGTGGATCGGGCCGATGTGGCGTGGGAGCGGGAGCTGGAGAATGGAGTCAGCGTGGACCTCGCGGCCCGCAAGCCGGAGTGGATGCGGGTGGCCCTGCGCACCGGCCCCGAGTTCCGACGATTGCGGTCGGTGCTGCACAGTCGAGAACTGGTGACGGTGTGCGAGGAGGCTGGCTGCCCCAACATCTACGAGTGCTGGAACGAGGGCACCGCCACGTTCATGATCAACGGCGATCGCTGCACCCGGGCCTGCGGGTTCTGCCTGGTGGACACCCGACGCCCTCTGCCGTCCGACCCAGCCGAGCCGGAGCGGGTGGCCGACGCGGTGGAGGCCATGGGCCTGGACTACGCGGTGATCACTGCGGTGGCGCGCGACGATCTGCCCGACGGTGGTGCCTCCGGGTTTGCCGCCTCTGTGGCCGCCATCCGCCGACGCACACCGGGGGTTCGGGTGGAGGTGCTCATCCCCGACTGCAAGGGAGACCCCGACGCTCTGGCCGCGGTCTTCGATGCCCTTCCCGAGGTGTTGAACCACAACATCGAGACGGTGGCCCGGCTCCAGCGGGCGGTGCGGCCTTCAGCCGGCTACGCCCGCAGCCTTGCGGTGCTGGCCCGGGCCAAGGCCGCGAGTCTCACCACCAAGTCGTCGATCATCGTCGGCCTGGGAGAAACCGACGATGAGGTAGTGCAGACCATGGCCGACCTGGCCGCGGTGGGCACCGACATCGTGACCGTGGGCCAGTATCTGCGGCCCACCACCCATCATCTGCCGGTGGCCCGGTGGGTGCCGCCCGAACTGTTCGAGCACTTCCAAGAGGTCGGCCGATCGCTGGGCATCGCCCACGTGGAGGCCAGCCCCCTCACCCGCAGTTCCCACCACGCCCAACACGCCCACGCCCAGGCTTTGGCCCTTACTGCTCGCTAACGATCAGGCTTTGGCCCTCGCGGCTCGCTAACGATCAGGCTTTGGCCCTCACGGCTCGCTAACGATCAGGCTTTGGCGCTCGCGGCTCGCTAATGCCCGTCCCCTTTTGAAGCTGGCTTTTTGAGCCCGATGCGCACGTAGGCCTCCTCGGGTATGGCCTCTACCGACTTGTAGATGGTCCAGGTGCACTTGGCCGGCTCGGGTCCGGAGGTCTCCTCGGGATAGAGGGGGGAGTCCACCACCCGAATGGGGTGGCCCCACTGGCGGGCGGGCCACAGCTCGAGCGTGTAGCAGCAATGGGCGCAGTAGTAGCACACGCCCTTCTCGTTCCAGGCCCAGTCGTGCTCCTCGGTGGTCACCCCGAAGTTGTAGGGCGGCTCGGAGCGAGACCCGGTTCCCTCCACCAGATCGCCGCGCTGGCCCCGATTGCCCGATCCGCAGGGATCGAACGCGATCACAAACTTGTCGTCGTCTTCGGTTACGTCCATGTCCCCGGTGCGGTCGGGGCCCACCAGGTGGGCCCGCATGGCCTCGAACGACAGGTAGAGGTTGCGGTACAGCGTGTCCTCGTAGTTCTGCTCGCGCAGGTCGAACGGCTTGTAGCGCTCATTGAGGTAGGGAGCCAGCACGTGGGCGTAGGCGTCGCCCACCGCGGCCTCGCCCAGGCGGGCGGCCACGAAGCTCAGCATCCCCGACTGGAAGTCGGCGCCTCGGTCGTGAAGCTGGCGCCAGGCTTCTTGCAGCTCGTCTAGTTGGCGGTGGGCTTCGGTGGCTTCGATCTCGTAGGCCCGCAGCCGGTTGCCCAGTTCGCCGGCGAGGTGGGCCAGTGAGGTCCATCGCGGCTCGGGATTGAACGGCTCGCCGTCGGGGAAGGCCAGCAACTCCCGGATTCGGACAACCTCGGCATCGAGGTCTTCTTGGGCCACTCCCGCGGTGGTCAAGAAGGAGCCCCACCCCTGTCCCCAAACCTGATAGATCACATGGACGACCTTGGCCTCCTCCATCCAGTAGTCCACCAATTGGGCGGCCGTTTCCCAGTCTCCTCCGTCGATGGCCTCCGCGATCTTGGCCGTGGTGGACACCGCCTGGTCAGCCCAATCCCCGGTGCGGACCCGCTTGTTGATGGCATCCGACCAAGTCAGATGGGTGGCTGGGGCTGATGCCGTTCCCGAGATGCTTCGCGCTGGGCGGCTGTCGCCTGATTGGTTGGTTGGTTCGTCGCTCACGCTTGCCCTTTCAGCTAGTACATCAACATGGCGCCGCTCACGTTGATGGTGGCGCCGGAGATGAACGATGCGTGCTGGCTGGCCAGGAACACCACCGTTCCGGCCATTTCCTCGGGTTCGGCCACCCGGCCCAGCGGTGTGGCCACCCTGAGCTGCTCGAGCACTTCGGGGTCGAGGTCGGTCATCAGCATGGGGGTGTTGATCTGACCGGGCGACACCGCGTTCACGGTGATCTGATCAGAGCCGTAGGTGCGGGCCATCCCTCGGACCATTGAGACGATGCCCCCCTTGGACGCGCAGTACACCACCGAGCCGCCGAAGCCGCCGGTCCACCAGCCCTGGGAGGTGAAGGCGACGATGCGGCCTCCTTCGCCGGCGCTTCGCATGGCGTTGGCCGCGGTCCGGCACAAGAAGAACGTGGCCTTCAAGTTGGTGTCCACCTGGAAGTCCCAGTCTTGCTCGGTCACCTCGTCCATGGAGTTCCGCCGTTGCAGCACGGCGGCCAGATGGGCCAGGGCGTACACCCCGCCCAGCTCGCTTCGAGCACGGTCCACCAGCTCTTGGTGGGCGTCCAAGTCGGACAGGTCGGCGCCGACGGCCACGTGGCCTGTTCCCTCCAGCCCGGCGACCACTTCATCGGCCGCGCTCTGATGCAAGTCCACGGCCATGACCCGCGCCCCGGTGGTGGCGAATGCCTCGGCCACCGGTTTGCCCATGCCGCCAGCGGCCCCGGTCACAATGACACCACGGCCCTCTATCCCTGCTCCCACACTCCATGCCATTAGCTGCCTCCTTTGTCCAGGGTTTTCCCGCTGCTCACCAGGTAACCAGCCCTCCGTCGAAGTTGACGGCCTGACCGGTCATGTAACCGGCGCCGTCGGAGAGCAGGAACCAGATCAGCTCGGCAATCTCATCCGGGCTTGCGCCGCGCCCCAGCGGCACCGATGTCTCCCGCAGGTCGGATAGCTGCTCGGGGGTCATTCCCCTGATGGCGGACACCTGCTCGAGCACGGCGTCTTGCATCGGTGTGTCGATGATGCCCGGGCAAATGGCGTTGACCCGCACCGGTATCGGCGCCAACGAGTAGGCGAACGACCGGGTAATCGACAGCACTGCGGATTTGGAGGCGGCATAGACGGCGGCCTCGGTGGTGTTGGCCAGCTTGGCCGAGGAAGAGGAGAGGTTCACGATGGCGCCGCCCGCCGGCATGGTGGCGCCGATCCCCTGGCACAGGAAGAACATCGCCTCGGCGTTCACCGCGAACACGTCACGCCAGTCGTCAACGGTGACCTTCTCGATGGGCAGCAGGCGGATGATGCCCGCGGCTTGCACCATGTAGTCCACCCCGACGGCGGCCTCGATCACCCGGTCTCGATCGCGGAGGTCGGCCAGGTCGGCGATCAACGGCTCGGCCCCGAGCTCGGACAGCGCCTCGAGGCCGCGGCGGTCGATATCGGTGGCGAGCACTTCCACCCCTCCGCTCAGCAGGCGCCGAGCGGCGCCGGCGCCGATGCCGCTGGCCGCGCCGGTGACCAGCGCCCGCCGCCTCTCGGGAGCACTCATGTCACGCGGGGTGGTTTGGTTCGCATCTTCCTCCCACCGAACTTCTGGAAACGTTTTTAGTAGGGTAACGGCCAATCGAATGTCCGGGAGGAATCAGCATGGCTGAAGGGCTTGAATTTGTTGACACACACGTCCACTTTTGGGAGCGGCCCCATCCCAAACTTGAGTGGGCCTGGCTGGCCGATGACGCCATTCATCCGCAGCTAGGGGCGATTCGCCCGTTGAAGGACCTGACCAGCTACACGGTGGAGAATCTTCAAGCTGACGCCGCGGGCCTCAACGTGACCAAAATCGTCCACGTGCAAGCCGCCATCGGCTCGGCCGACCCGGTGGACGAGACCGAGTGGCTTCAGGCCATGGCCGACGAAACCGGGTGGCCCACCGGCATAACCGGCGACGCCCGCCTCCAGCACTCCGATGTGGAGGGAACCCTCGAGCGCCACTGCGAGTTTTCCAACATGCGGGGCCTGCGCGACTTCGGCGAGGGCGACTATCTGGTGGACCCGGCCTTTCACCGGGGCTATGCCCTGTTGGAGAAATACAACTTGGTCTACGACCTCGATGTGCTCTGGGAGGACATGGGCAAAGCCGCCGACTTGGCCCGCAAGTTCCCCAACATCATCTTGATCTGCGACCACGCCGGGTTCCCCCAAGAGCGCAACGACGAGTACTTCGCCAACTGGCGCCAGGGCCTGGCCAAGCTGGCTGAGGCGGAGAACGCGGTGATAAAGATCTCGGGCCTGGGCATGGGCGATCAGATGGCCGGAGGCAACTGGACGGTGGACAGCATCCGCCCCTATGTGTACGGCTGCATCGAGGCCTTCGGGGTGGAGCGCTCGTTCTTCGGCAGCAACTGGCCGGTGGATCGGATGTACTCCACCTACGGTGAGTTGCTCGATGCCTATGTGGAGCTGGTGGCCGATTTCTCACCCGACGAGCAGGTGGCGCTGTTCTCAGCCAACGCCGAGCGCATCTATCGGATCTAGATAGAACCGGGCGGGCTACCGGGGGATTACGGGGAGTTCTTCGGCGGCGCGGGCTACCGGTCGTCGCGGTGGTGCTCCACGTAGTCCCAGTCCAACTCCAGGCCCCAGCCCGGTCCCGAGGGGACGGTGTAGGTCCCGTTGGCGATGGGGGGAAGGTTGGCGATCAGGTCCCAGAACAGCGGGTCGCGGGTGGGGTGGAACACCTCGACAAAGGTCCCGTGGGGCACTGAGGCCAGCATGTGGGCCGCGATCTGGGCCTCTTCGTGATGGCCCATCTCCACTCCGAAAACCTGGGCCATTCCCGCGATCCGGCGCCACTCGGTGGGCCCGCCCCCCCAGGATGCGTCGTAGTTGCAGACATCGATAGCCCCGGCGCTCATCAACTCGCCCATGCCCTGGCGGTTGAATTCGCTCTGCCCGGCGGCCACCGGCACTCCGGCCATGAACCGCACGTCGCGCATTCCCCGCACGTCGTTGTACCAGCGCACCGGCTCTTCGAACCATCGGATGTTCTCGGGGCCGACCAGGCGGACGAACTCCACTGCCTCAGCCACGGTGTAGCCCTGATTGGCGTCCACGGTGAACACGAAGCCGTCGCCGGCGGCGGCTTGGGCCACTTTGAACCGGTGGGCATCCTCAGCCGGGGATAGCCCGCCGATCTTGAGCTTGCACCCGCCTAGGCCCATCTCCAGGTAGTCCTCCATCTCGGCGGCCAACTGGGCGTCGGTCTTGCCGTAGTAGCCCCCGATGGCCACGATGGGCAGGCTCGTGCGGTAGCCGCCCCACAGCTTGTACACGGGCAGGCCGGCCACCTTGCCGGCCAAGTCCCAAAGGGCGGAGTCGACCGCGGCCATCGCCATCACCACCAGCTTGCGATTCCGGAGAATGTCGAACGTGGGGGGCAGCATGGTCTCCCAGCACCGCTCCACCAGCAGCGGGTCCTCACCGATGATGAGCGGCTGGAGTTCGTCGATGATGATCCGGGCGATCTCGTGGTGGGTGTCGGGTTCGTCGCCGTTGTAGCACTCACCCACGGCACCGTCATCGGTGTAGACGCGAGTGATCAAGGTGGCTCGCTCCGACATGGAGTACTTCGATCCCATGAAGGTCTCCGTCAGGGGAACCACGACGGGAATGACCTCAATACGCTCGATCTTCACGATCTTGACTACCTCATCTAGTCCAGCCAGTCAGCGTATTGGCAACGTTTCCAGTAACACAAACCATGCCATTCCCGCTACTGTCGATACGGCGAAAACAAGCTCTTGCGCTACTGAGCCTGAGAAGGGGGGTGGAGATGGCCAATCCCGATGAGGCCGGCACAAACAAGGCAGCCGAAAAGCCGACTCCTGTCAAAGAAGTCACCATGAAAGAAGTGGCCGCTCATGCGGGTGTGGCCCTGTCGTCGGTGTCCCGAGTGCTGAACGACCATTCCGATGTGAGCGAGTCGATGCGAAAGCAGGTGCTCGACGCCATCGAAGCAGTGGGCTATGAGCCGAATCTCTTGGCCTCCAGCCTGAGACGGGGATCCACCAAAACGGTGGGGTTCATCGCCAACGACATCTCCAATCCGCTCTTCGCCGAGATCGCCATGGGCGCCGAGCGCCGCTTGAACGAGGCGGGCTATTCCATGGTGCTGACCAACTCCGAGGGAAACCCGGAGCGGGATGAGGCCCTGATCCGACTGCTTCGGTGGCGGCGAATCGACGGGCTCATCCTCTCGGTGGCCGATGAAGAGCGGGAGGGCACGACGGCCGAGCTGGCCAAGCTGTCCGAACCAGTGGTGTTGATCGATCGACAGGTGCGCGGGGCAGATGAGGCGTCGGCCGTCTTGTCCGACCATGCCAACGGAATGCGGGCCGCCATCGACCACCTGCTGGACCTGGGCCATCGCCGGGTGTCGTTGATATCAGGGCGACCGGGGCTGCGGCCGGTTCGAGAGCGGGTGAACGGCTTCAAGGCCGCGTTCCGGGCCCGGGGCCTCGACCTTCCCGAAGACCTGTTGAAGTTCGACAGCTTCTCGGCCACCTTCGGCCAGCAGGCCACCCATGAACTGCTGGCGGCCGACGATCCGCCCACCGCCATCGTGGCCGGAGGGAATCTCTTGCTCATCGGGGTTCTGCGCGCGCTTCAAGCGGCCGGGCGAACGGTGGGGACCGACATCTCGCTGGTGTCTTGTGACGACGTTCCCCTCACCGAGCTGCACTCGCCGCCCATCACGGTGATCGATCGGGACGCCGAGCAGATGGGAGAGGCGGCGGCCGAGTTGTTGCTCAAATTGCTGGCCGGCGGCGACGGTCCTCTGGTAACCGAGATTCCCACATCACTGATTCGGCGGGCCTCCACCCAGCCCGGGCCGGCGGGCTGACCTGAGTAATTCGACCGGGGCGCGTTTCGACCGGGGCGTTCTTCAATCGGAAACGATGATGGCGATGGGGTCGCCGATGTCCACCTCGTCGTCCACGGCCACAAGGTGCTCCACGAGGGTTCCCGACACCGGGCTGGGGACGTCGGAGTCCACCTTGTCGGTCTCAACCCGCACCAGGTCGTCGCCCGCGGCCACGGTGTCGCCCACCTCGGCCAGCCATTCGAGGACCACCACCAGCTCGGTGGTGTCTCCCAGCTTGGGGAGTTTGATGGTGTAGCGCAATGTGCTGCTCCTCAGGGGGCCAGCACGTTGGCGAACATGGCCCCCACTGGGGCCGGAGCGCTGGCCAGCACGAGCTCCACCGCGGCGTCGATCCGGGCGTCGACGGCGGCTTCAACCTCCTCGACGCCGTTGTCGCCCAAGACGCCCTCGTCAACCAGACGGCGGCCGAAGTTGACGATGGGGTCCTTCTCATACCAGCGCTCGAACTCCCCTTCGGGGCGATAGGGGGCGGTGTCGGCCCGGGAGTGCCCGGCGTAGCGGTAAGTCTTGAGCTCAAGCAGAGTGGGTCCGGCCCCGCCGCGGGCCTGGTCCAGGGCGCCGGACACGGCCTCGGCCACCGCGTCGGGATCTTGTCCATCCACGATGGCACTGGGGATGGCATAGGACTCGGCCCGACAGGCGATGTCGTCCACCGGGGTGGTCAAGTCGATGCGGCTGTACTCGCCGTACTGGTTGTTCTCGCACACGAATACCACCGGGAGCTTCCAAATGGCGGCGAGGTTGAGGGCCTCGTGAAACGCGCCGATGTTGGTCGACCCGTCGCCGAAGACGGCGATGGCGGCATCGTCGGTTCCCCGCACCTGGGCGGTGAGCGCGGCCCCCGCCGCCACCGGGATTCCGGCGCCGACGATGGCGAACGTG
>JAJEEH010000043.1 GCA_022821105.1 Acidimicrobiia bacterium | reverse complement strand
CCTTCACCCAGTTGAACCAGCAGGGATCTACCGTGCTTCAGGGGAATCTGCTGATGATCCCGGTAGGCGACTCGCTGCTGTTCGTGCGTCCGGTGTACGTCCAGGCCACCGGCGACACCGAGCTGCCCCAGGTGAAGCAGGTGATTGCCGGCGTCGGCAACGATGACGACTTCATACTCCGCATCCGCCCGACGCTGGACGAGGCTCTGGCCGCCCTCTCCGAATCCGACGGGCTCTCGGTGCTTCCCGGCCGTCCAGAGTCGCCGGAGCCCGACGAGGCTGAGCCTGCTCCCGCGCCCACTGCCGTTCCGTCGATTTCCGATGAGACCCCAATAGACGACGACACCCGTCAGGCTTTGAGCGAATTGATCTCCGAGCTGCGCACAACCCAGGACTCTCTGGATGAGGACCGGCGCCGACTCGACGGTCTCATCGAGGAGCTGGAGTCGCTGCTGGACTCCGCCGGGGGCTAGTCGACCAGGAAGTTGTCGGGGGCGCCGTGCCGGTGAGCGGATTGACGCAGCAGGGTTGGTGCTTGTTCAATCCACCAGGATGTTGTCGGGCCGGGGGGTGCCCTGGGCTTCGAGCATGAGGTAATAGCCCATCAGCACGGTTTGGCCGTCGGTGATGCTCTCGATGTTGCCGTCGGCGTCCATGTTCAAGTTGGCGCCCCAGATGGCGAAGAACACCTCAGTGGTCTCGGTGTTGTCGTCGGGGGTGTACAGGGTGTGAACGGAGCCGGCCGGCTCATAGAGGAACGACCCGGCCCGGTTCAGAAAGTCGCTCTCCTTGTAGCCCCAGGCCCCGGCGCTGGTGTAGGTGAAAACCTGGCCGGTGTGCTTGTGGGTCTGCACCGAGTAGCCCGGCGGGAAGTGGTTCTTGATGACCCACAACCCCTCGCTCTCTTTGATCTGAAGCACTTTGAGGCCGATGCCGTCTTCGCCGTAGGCCCAGGGGAGGTCGTCTTCCCCAATGTGCTGGGCGGTGGGGGCAACCATCATGTCAAGCATGGGGGAATCTTACGCCCCTGTCCCGTTGCCGGCTCTAGCCCCTAGTCGATCTCGGTGCGGGTGAGGCTCCAGGAGGTGTAGAGGAGTCCGGCCAGGCCCACAGCCAGAGGAACGATGTACGACGCCAGCGTGGAGCGGTCGGCCAGCCGCATGCTCACATCGGTGGCGTCGGAGAGGATGCTCATGGGATAGCTGCGGATGGAGAGGCGGGCGAACCAGTCGCCCAGCCTCGACATCAAAAGCTCCCAGATGGCGATATAGCCCAGGCCGATCAACAGCGACCGCTTGAATCGCAGGCCCAGCGCCACGAAGATCCCCGAGTAGGCGAACGCGGCCAGTGCCGTCGCCACCGCCGTTGCTGCCACCAACTCGCCGACACCGGTGATGACCGCGGCCACAGTCATGACCACCACCAATATCGGCACCACCACGGTCACCACTGCGGCCATGGCTGCGGTAGCGATGGAATGGCGGCTGACCGGGCGCAGCCACAGATACACCAGGGTGCGGTCTTCCACCAGGTTGCCGAGGGCGGCTGAACCCAGCGCCAAGGCGATGAAGGCGGCGAAGATGTTGATCCCGAAGTTGGCGATGGTCCGGGTGGCCACCTCTACCGTGTCGTCGGATGCTCTGGCGGTGAAGGCCAGCAGAATGGCCACCCCGCTCAGCCCGGCCAGTACGAGCAGCCGGGCAGGGCTCAGCTGCGTGCGGAGGATCACCCGGTACACCGCGAGGTTCACTGGATCTCCCGATGCGCTGTCACTGGATCTCCCGATGCGCTGTCACTGGGTCACCAAGTACCGGAAGACGCTTTCCAAGTCGTCGTCGAGCGGCCGCAACTCCCGCAGCGAGGCATCCTGGTCACGGGCCGCAGGGGCCACCGCCCGGCGAAACGCGGCCGCGTCATTGGTGTCGACGACCACACCGTCGGTGCCTTCCAGGCGGCATCCCGAGATGACGCCGCGGTCCAGCAGGGCAATGGCCAATTCCCGGGGCTGGTCGGTGCGAATGCTGATGCGCAGCGGCCGATCGTCCATCAGGTTGCGGATCTCGCGGAAGTCCCCCTCGGCGGCCAGCCGCCCCTGAGCCATCACCAGCACCCGCGATCCGAACCGCTCCACCTCGTCGAGCACGTGGCTGGATACGATCACGCACTTGCCCTCCGACCCCAGCCGGTGGAAAAGGCTGATCATCTCCCGCCGCTGTCGGGGATCGAGCCCGGTGAGGGGCTCGTCCAAGGCGATCACCAGCGGATCGTGGACGATGGCCTGGGCCAGCTTGATGCGCTGGCGCATGCCCTTCGAATAGGTGGACAGCCGCCGAGGGTCGTCGGGATCGAGTTCCACTGTTTGGATGGCCTGGCGGGCGGACTCAGCGGGGCGCTGAAGGTGGTGCAGATTGGCGGCCAGTTCCACGAACTCCTGGCCGCTCAGATGATCGAGCAGCGATTCCTGCTGGGGAGCCATGCCGATGCGGCCCAGCACGGCCACGTCGGATCGGGGTTCTTTGCCCAGCACGGTCACCGATCCGTTGGATGGCTTGGCCAAGCCGCACATCATCCGCAGCATGGTGGACTTTCCCGCCCCGTTGGGCCCCAGCAGGGCAGTCACCCCGGCGCCGATGCTGAAGCTCACATCCGACACCGCCACCAAGTCGCCGAACCACTTGGACACCCCGGCGGCCTGCACCATGGGCGGCAGTCCCGCTTGGGTGCTCATCCGGTGACCTCGATTCGCTGGTAGCGCCAGCGGGCGAACCACCCGAACACGACGATGAGACCGAGGAACGTGAAGAGGATCGGCAGGGTCTCAACGTGTCTGATGGGGGGGCCGTCGGGGTTGACCTCGCCGTAGATGCGGTAGACGGTCTCGATGGGCAGGGCGATCATGTTCAGCAATGCGAACGAGTCGCCCAACTCCGCCCCTTGGGACAGTCCGTCGCCCACCGCGGCCGACACCAGCAGGCTGACGAAGATGGCCACGCTGGCCAGCGTGCGGCGGGGGGAGAGACTGGAAACGGCCAGCGCCAGCGAGCCCCAGAAGGCAGCCATAGCCAGGCCTGCGCCCAGCACCCGGCCGAATTCGATCAACCAATCGAGTGCGCCGTCGGGACCACTGCCATCCAAAGTGAAGGCGATCAGCATCAGCAGCGTCGGCCCGATCGTCATGATGCCCAGCACGGCGATGACGGCAACGAATTTGGATGCCAGGTAGGTGTCCCGGTTCAAGGGAGATGCCAGATACAGCCCCA
Organism: Acidimicrobiia bacterium; assembly: GCA_022821105.1. Lineage (GTDB taxonomy): Bacteria > Actinomycetota > Acidimicrobiia > Acidimicrobiales > Bin134 > Poriferisocius. Next base: position 5,412 of record JAJEEH010000043.1, on the reverse strand, counting down.
GCATGCCGCTGCTGCGGTCGGTGCAGAGAGCCTCGGGGGTCACAAAGGATGTGAACAAGAACAGCACGAAGGAGATGGGCACGTAGTACCCGGCTGGATCCCCTAGATCCAGGTCGCTGCTCGCGGGAAGCAGGGCTGCGAGGCCGATGAACACGATGGCCGGCACGAAGGCAACCAGCAGAGCTATGGCCGGCATGACCTTCTGCCAGTTTGACCGCTTCAAGCCCAGCACCCGCTGCACGGTGTGATAGCCCAACACCACCATGGCGCGCCCCGGCCCGTGGCGCGGGCCGTCGTAGGCTAGGTAGCCCCGGTCGTGGATGCGGGCCTCGGTCATCGGGAGGCCTCGATGAACACGTCTTCGAGGGTGGTGCGGCGGGGTTCCAGCCGGCGCAGGCCGAGGCCGAGGTCGGCCACTAGATCCCTTATCAGATCAGCCGCCGCATCGTGGCCGGTCACGGTGATGATGTGTCCGTCGATGACGGCCTCAGCACCTTGGGCGGCCAGCGCGGCGGCCAGCGGCTGGGGATCGGAGTCCAATTCCACCTTTACCCCAGTTGCGGCCGACCCCAGGCCGTCGAGGGCCCCGCTGTGGCCCACCGCGCCGTTGGCCAGGATGACCACCGAGTCGCACACCCGCTCCACCTCTTCCAACAAGTGCGACGACAGCAGGATGTCGATGCCGAACTCGCGGCCCACTCGGCGGATCAGGGCCAGCATGTCGTCGCGCTGCACCGGGTCGAGGCCGTCGGTGGGCTCGTCCAACAGCAGCAGGTCGGGATCGTGGGCTAAGGCTTGAGCCATCTTCACCCGCTGGCGCTGTCCGGTGGACATGGTGCCGACGGGGCGGAACCGCTCCTCGCCCAAGCCCACCTGCCACAGGGCGTCGCTGGCCCGCTCAGTGGCCGCCCGCCGGGGCAGGCCGTGGAGTTGGGCGATGTGGCGCACCAGATCGGCAGCCTGCACGTCGCCGGGAAGGTCGTGGTGCTCGGGGGCATAGCCCAGCTTGGCCCGTAGCTCAGGTCCGCTTTGTTCGGGGTCGACTCCCAGCACGTTGAGCTCGCCGCCTTGGCGGGGCCTCAGTCCCAAGACGAGTCCCATGAACGTGCTCTTGCCCGCGCCGTTGGGTCCCAGCAGCCCGGTTATGCCCCTTCCAATGTCGCAATCCAAGCCTTGGAGTACGTGGTTCGACCCGTAGCTCTTCTGCACTCCTCGGGCGGAGATAACGATGTCGGACACTGGGCGAAACCCTATCCCTGCTCTGACCCCATTAGGTCGTCGGGGGTGGGGAAGTGGCAGGCAACCGGGTGTCCGATGCCCAGGTCGAGCAACTCGGGGTCGTACTCGGTGCAAATCGACTGCGCCTTCCAGCATCTCGTGCGAAAGCGGCATCCCGAAGGGGGCGAGGCTGGGTTGGGCGCATCTCCTTCGAGCACAATGCGCCGTCGAGTCTTCTCGAGCTTGGGATCGGGAATCGGAACTGCCGAAAGCAAAGCTTGGGTGTAGGGGTGGGCCGGGGTTTCGTACACCTCCGGGCCGGTACCGGTCTCCACGATCCGCCCCAGATACATGACCGCTACTCGGTCGGAAATATGGCGGACCACCGACAGGTCGTGGGCCACGAACAGATAGGTCAGACCCAGGGTGCGCTGGAGGTCTTCCAGGAGATTGAGCACGCCGGCCTGAATGCTCACGTCGAGGGCCGACACCGGCTCATCCAGGATGATCAGGTCGGGTTCGAGGGCGAGCGCCCGAGCTATGCCGATGCGCTGGCGCTGGCCTCCGGAGAACTCATGGGGGTAGCGGTTGCCGTGCTCAGGGTTCAACCCGACCAACTCGAGCAGCTCGCCCACCCGAGCGCGAACGTCTCGGGTGGAGCGGTGGATGCGCAGGGGCTCGGCGATGATGGCCGAAACCGTCATGCGGGGGTCGAGCGAGGCCATTGGATCTTGGAACACGATCTGCATGTTGCGCCGCATGGCCTGGAGCTGGCGGCGGTTCAGTTCGCCCAAGTCTTGGCCCTTGAATCGCACTGTTCCCGAAGTGGGTTGGACAAGGCGGAGGATGCTGCGGGCGATGGTGGATTTGCCGGACCCCGATTCGCCGACCAGGCCTAGGGTTTCGCCTTGGTTGATGTGTAGGGAGACGCCGCTTACTGCTTGGACTGTTCCTACTGTTCTTCGGACTACGCCTTTGGAGCGAATTGGGAAGGTCTTTTCTAGGTTGGTGACTTCTACCAGGGGTGTTGCACTATCCACCGGCGGCTCGGCGGGGCTAGTCATTTTCAACCTCGTTGTACTGGTCTTCGGCGTGGTGGCAGGCGGCTTGTTGGTTGCCTATGGGGCGCAGGGTGGGGGTCTCTTGGGAGCAGATTTCGGTGGCTCGGGGGCAGCGGGGGGCGAAGGCGCATCCGGGGGGTGGGGCCAGCATGGATGGCGGGGAGCCGTCGATGGGCATCAGGCGGGTGCCCTTGGGGGCGTCGAGGCGGGGAATGGCCCCAAGCAGGCCTGCGGTGTAGGGGTGCCCGGGGCGTTCGAACACTTCTTCGGCCATCCCGGTTTCTGCGGCGCGGCCGGCGTACATCACCAACAGCCGATGGGCGGTGCGGGCTACGACGCCGAGGTCGTGGGTGATCACCACCAGTGCTGAGCCGGCAGCCTCCCGGGCCCGTTCCAGCACATCCAGCACCTGGGCTTGAATGGTGACATCGAGGGCGGTGGTGGGCTCGTCGGCGATGAGCAGATCGGGGTCGTTGGCGATGGCCATGGCGATCATGGCCCGCTGGCGCATGCCCCCCGACAACTCGTGGGGATAGGAGTCCACCCGCTGAGGGGCATTGGGGATGCCCACCAAGTGCAGCAGCTCGACTGCTTTCGAACGGGCTATGGCTGTCTTGGTCCGCTGGTGGATGCGAACCCCCTCGGCAATCTGGGCCCCCACGGTCATCACCGGGTTCAGCGAGGTCATCGGGTCTTGGAACACCATGGAGATGGCCGACCCCCTCAGTTGCTCGAGTTCTTTGTCGGTCATGGCCAGTACGTCTCGGCCCCGGTAGGAAATCGAACCGCTCACCCGGGCAGTGGCCGGCAGCAGGCCCATGGCGGCCATCACGCTGACCGACTTGCCCTAGCCGGATTCCCCGGCGATGGCCAGCACCTCGCCCTCGTAGATGTCCCAGCTCACTCCCCGAACCGCCTGCACATCGCCGTCGGGAGTGGGGAACACCACCTCCAAGTCCCGCACCGACAGCACCGGGACGTCGCCTCCAGTTCCAGTTTGGTCGGTCATCGCCGCTGCTCCCGGCGGGGATCGAGGGCGTCGCGCAGCCCGTCGCCCACGAAGTTCACGCACAGCACCAGCAGCACCAGCACCGCCCCCGGCAGGTAGAAGAGCCACCACCGGGTGCGGGCGGCGTCGCGCCCCTCGTCCACCAGCGATCCCAACGACACTTCGGGGGGCTGGATGCCGAAGCCCAAAAAGGCCAGCGCGGTCTCCAGCAGGATGGCGGTGGCAACAGTCAGGGTGGCGTACACGATGATCGAGCTCATCACGTTGGGAATGAGGTGGCGGAAGATGATCCGGGAGTTCGACGCCCCCAGGGCCTCGGCCGCCTCGATGTACTCCTTCTCCCGAATCGAGAACACCTCGCCCCGCACCACCCGGGCCAGCGGTGCCCACAGGAACAGGCCTATGACCACCGCCACGAACATGAGGGAGCTGCCCCCGCTGGCCCTTGTGCGGGTTCCCAGCACCATCAGCACCGGCAGCAGGGGCAGGATGAGCAGAAAGTCGACCAAGAGCCCGAGGGCACCGTCGACCCGGCCCCGGAACCAACCCTGAACCGCGCCCATGATCGACCCCAGCACGGTGGCGATGCCGGCAACCACCAAGCTGACGTGGACCGACACCCGCAGTCCCCGCATCGACTGGGCGAACATGTCGTGGCCGATGGTGTCGGTGCCGAACCAGTGGTCGGCCGACGGCCCCTGCGAGAGGTCAGACGACAGATCCTTGTAGCCCCAGCCGGTAAGCGGCTCTGCCAGGTAGCTGAACACGTAGGCCACTGCCAGCACGATGCCGGCGGCCACGGCCAGCCGGTGGGCGAGAAACCGGCGAAGCACCAACCGCCAATGCGAGCGGGCTTCCGTCTCGGCTGGGGCGCCGGCGAGGACTCCGACCGGTACTTCAGCCATCTCTCACCCTCGGATCCAGAAAGCCATAGGTCAGATCGGTGAGCAGATTGACGATGATCACCGATATGCCCACGGCCAGAAGCCAGCCCTGGGCCACGGCGACGTCGCCATTCAATAGCGATTCCAGGAAAAGGCGGCCCATGCCCTTCCAGTTGAAGACCACCTCGGTGACCACCGTGCCGCCGATGAGGGTGCCGAAGGTGAGCCCAGTGAAGCTCACCACCGGCAAGAGGGCGTTGCGCAGGGCATGGTGGGTGATGACCCGGCGTTGGGGCACTCCTTTGGCTCGGGCGGTTCGGATGTAGTCGCTTTCCAGCACATCGAGCATGGCCGAGCGCTGGAAGCGGCTGGTGGCGGCCAGTTGGATGGCGATCAGGGTTAGGGCGGGAAGGATGATGTGGCCGGCCCGGTCGGCCCAGGTCCCCCAGAAGTCGGCATCGAGCCGGGGCGACTGCTCGCCGATGGTGAAGAAGATGCGCCGACCCCACCAGTCGTTGAACCTGATGCCCAGGTCCTTGAGCACTGCGCCCAGCCAGAACACCGGCATGGCGAAGAACAAGAAGGCGAAGAAGGTGGAGATGTTGTCGAACGCGCCGTACTGGCGGATCGCGCTGACTACCCCCACGGCCACGCCGACGATCACCGAGATGACGGTGGCGGCTATCACCAGCCGCAAGGTGACAGGAATGGCCTCGCCCAGCAGGGTGGTGACCGGTCGGCCGTTGTCGGTGGATGTGCCCATGTCGCCGGTGGCCAGATCCCCCAGCCAGCTTCCGTAGCGCTCTATGAGGGGCTTGTCTAGGCCCAGGCTTGCTTCCAAGCGGTCGATTTGCTCGGCACCGCCGGGCTGGGAGAGCAGAAAGACCCTCTGCTCGGCGATGGGGTCGACAGTGGCCACCAGCAGGAAGGCCACCAGGGTGGCGAAGAACAGTACGACGACCGATATGAGCAGCTTGCGTGTCGCGTAACCGAGCACCGCTTAGAACGCTATCGGTGCCAGCTGTCTGTGTTTGCCACCCTCGAACCCGTGAGGAGAGTGGACGATAGAAAGTTTGTAGGCCAGAAAGGTTATTGTGAAGTTATATGCTGAGGTGTGCTAGTGAGGTTCCCCCCGTTGTCCGGTCACTTGGTTTATGCGGCTTGTTCTAGTGGTTGTCGGTGGTGGTCCTCCCATTCTGTGGGGGTCAGGTATTCGAGTGTGGAGTGGATTCGCCGGTTG
>JAJEEH010000273.1 GCA_022821105.1 Acidimicrobiia bacterium | reverse complement strand
CTCACCCCCAGGGCCCGGGTGGCCGAGACCTGCTTGGTGGGGTGCGATCCAGTGTTGATGCTGGAGGGGCCGATCCCAGCCACCCATCGGCTGCTGGATCGAACCGGGCTGGGTATGGACGACATCGACGTGGTGGAGATCAACGAGGCGTTCGCCTCGGTGGTGCTGTGCTGGGCCGCCGAGCACAAACCCGACATGGAGCGGGTGAACCCCAACGGCGGGGCCATCGCTTTGGGCCACCCCCTGGGGGGAACCGGGTCGATTTTGGTTACCAAAGCGCTGCACGAACTGGAGCGCACCGACGGCCAATGGGGGCTAATCACCATGTGCTGCGGAGGCGGCCTGGGCACCGGAACCTTGATCGAAAGGCTCTGATGCCCACCGACGCCGGCTTGGCCGACGAGTTGGTCGGTGCGATCCGAACTTGGGTGGATCGGGAGGTCATCCCCAACGCCTCTGATCTCGAACACGCCGACGAGTTTCCCGAGGCGATGTTCGCCCAAATGTGTGAATTCGGCCTGTTCGGGGCCACCATCGATGAGTCCTACGGCGGGCTGGGCCTGGACGCCACCACTTACGCCCGCATCATCGAGGAGCTCTCCCGGGGCTGGATGTCGCTGGCCGGGATCCTCAACACCCACAAGATCGCCGCCACCATGATCGGGCGCTACGGCACCGACGAGCAGCGGGATCGCTTCTTGCCCCGCATGTGTGATGGGTCAGTGCGATCGGCCTTCTCGCTGTCGGAGCCCGACGCGGGCAGCGACACCCGCAATATCCGCTGTCGGGCCATGCCCGATGGCGATGAGTGGATAGTCAACGGCACCAAGATGTGGGTGACCAACGGCATGCGAGCGCAGATGGTGATGCTGTTGGCCCGAACCCCCGACGAGCGCATCACCTGCTTCATCGTGGAGAAAGAGCCGGGACCGGGCACCGATGGCCTCACCGTGTCGCGCACCATCCCCAAGCTGGGGTACAAGGGCGTGGAGACGGTGGAGATGGCCTACGACGACTTCCGGGTGCCCGACGCCAACGTGCTCGGCGGCCCCGAAGGCGTGGGCCACGGGCTGGGCTATGCCTTGTCGGCCTTGGAGTTGGGACGGATCAATATTGCTGCTCGGGCAGTTGGGGTGGCGCAAGCCGCCTTGGAAGCGGCCATGAAGTACGCCCAGGAGCGGGAGACGTTCGGGCGACCCATCTACGACCACCAGGCCATCGGATTCAAGCTGGCCGAGATGGCCACCAAGCTTCACGCGGCCCGACTCATGACTTACGACGCCGCCCGCCGTTATGACTCTGGAGAGCGCATCGACTTGGAAGCGGGAATGGCCAAGCTGTTCGCTTCCGAAGCCGCCTTTGAGATCGCCTCCGATGCGCTGCGAATCCACGGGGGCAACGGCTACACCGAGGAGTACCCGGTTGAGCGCTACTTCCGCGACACTCCCCTCATGATCATCGGTGAGGGAACCAGTGAAATACAAAAGATGGTGATCGCCCGCCAGCTGCGCGATCGGTATTCGTAGAGATGAATGCTTGCAGGCGGCTCTTCGATCGGTATTCCTGAGAGGACGAACGGTGGCAGAGATTTCTGAGGATCAGCTTCGCCAGAAGGCGCGAGATCTGCTGTCTGAGGTAGATCCCGCGGAGGCCACGCAGTACGAGTTTCGGGGCGCCCAGTTCGACCGGGGTCTGTCTCGGGTTGACTTTCCCGAGGGCAAAGGCGGGCTCGGCCTGTCGCCCAAGGCCCAAACTGTGGTGGACGAGGAACTGCGCAAGGGCAGCCGGTACTGGCACGATCTGAACGTCAATCCCATCGGTATCGGCATGGGCGCTCCCACCGTCTTGGCCCACGGCACCGAGGAGATGCATCACCGCCTGCTGCGGCCGCTCTACACCGGCGAGGAGATCTGGTGCCAGATGTTCAGCGAGCCCGGCGCGGGCTCCGATGTGGCTGGCTTGGCCTCCAGAGCCGAACTCGACGGAGACGAATGGGTGGTGAACGGCCAAAAGGTGTGGACCTCGCTGGCCCATCGATCCCGGTGGGGAATGCTGGTGGCTCGTACCGACCCCGACGCCCCCAAGCACAGGGGTCTCACATATTTCGTGCTCGACATGACGCTGCCGGGTGTGGAGGTGCGTCCTCTCTACCAGATCACCGGTGAGGCCGAATTCAACGAGATCTTCTTGAACGACGTTCGCATTCCCGACTCCATGCGGTTGGGGGAGCGGGGCCAAGGTTGGAATGTGGCCATTACCACCCTCATGAATGAGAGAGTGGCGCTTGGCGGCGGGGTTCCCGAGCGGGGCAGTGGGCTCATCGGCATTTTGGTGTCGGCTTGGGAGCGCCTGAGGGACACAGCCGATGGCCGGGATCCTGCCAGTCGCCAGGTGCTGCGAGATCGAGTGGTGCGATTGTGGACCGAGGCCGAGGTTTTGCGGTTGACCAACTGGCGGGCTCGCACCCTGTCGTCGGCGGGCACGCCCGGTCCTGAGGGATCGGTGGGCAAGGCAGTGTCGGCCGAATTGAATCAGCGCATCTATGAGTGCCTTATCGACGTGATTGGGTCGGAAGCCATGCTGTTCCCCCAGGGTTATCCGATGTCGAGGCCCGATCTGTCAGGCAGCGCCTCTTATCGAGATCCATCGCCGGTCAAGGGCTTCCTGCGGTCGCGGGCCAACACCATCGAGGGCGGCACTTCCGAGGTGATGCGCAACATCCTGGGTGAGCGGGTGCTAGGTCTGCCCAAGGATCCCGGAGTGGACAAGAACACCCCGTGGAGTGAGATTCCCCGCAACTGAAAGCCAGCAACAAAAGAAGGGAGCGGCGATGGTAGATGCTCAGCACATGCGCAACGTGATGGAAAAGTACGCCGCCGCGGTGAGCGCCGGCGACAAGGAGGCCATTTTGGCGTGCTATGCCCCCGACGGATCGTGCCAAGTGCCGGTGGGCGGGCCAGTTCACCAGGGCATCGACGCGGTACGGGCCTTCTATGAGGGCAACGAGTTGGCCGAGACCCTGGTACTGACCGGGCCGGTGCGGGTGGCGGGCAATGAGGCAGCCGCTCCGATGGTGGCCCAGGTCTGTTTCGACGGGGTGGACTACGAGCTCGATGTGGTGGACGTGGCCGTATTCAACGACGACGGGCTATTGACCTCGCTGCGGGCGTTCTACTCGCTCGACGATCTGCGTGCTGTTTGAGTACTTGAAGAAGCGGCGGCGGTTGTTGCTATGGCTGGTCGCGTTGGGACTGCTGTTGGGCTGGAGCCTTACCTGGGCGCTTGACTCTCCGCAACGGCCGGTGCTGGCCGAGCGCGACAACATCCGGTCAGCCGCCGTCCACATCAGCGGGGTGGCCTGCGGCCAGTTCAGCGAGGGCAGCGGCTTCGCAGTCGAACCCGGCCTAGTGCTCACCAGCGCCCATGTGGTGGCCGGCGTCGAGGAGATCAAGGTAAGCGCGCCGGATGGAAGCTCGGGCGTCGGCGCCCTGGTGGGCTTCGACGCAGGACGGGACATCGCGGCAATATCGGTGTCGGGTTTGGGGCTCTCCCCGGTGGCGCTGGCCCCGGCCGTGGCCATTCAGGCCGATGAGGGCGATGTGGGCACGGTGGATCGCGACAACGGCTTGGAGTTCGTGCCCTACCGGGTTCTCCGCCGTATTGCTGCCTCAGGCGTCAACATCTACGAAGAGGAAGATGAGAACCGCCACCTGTTGGAGGTCCGCTCCCTTCTTGCTGCCGGCGACTCGGGCGCCGCGTTGGTGAACGTGGACGGCGAGGTCGTGGCCATGGTCTACGCCGTCGCCCGAGGTCAGCGGGACCAGGCCTACGCCCTTGATCGAAACGAGATTTTCGAATTCCTGGCTGAAATCGACCGAGCCCCGCTGCCTACCCCTCCCTGTCACGCGCTGTAGGAGTTGAGGCGGCCGATAGGGCTAGTCTCATGCGATGCCAGTGGACTTGGACGAGCTGCTTTCTCCCTCGCACACCGCCGTGGTCACCATGGAGTGCCAGAGGGGTGTGATCGGCGACATGGCCTCCATGGGGGGCTTGCGGGATGTGATGCTGGACCGCGGGGCGATCGACGCTGGAGCGCGGCTGTGTGCCGGTGCCCGGGACGCGCAGGTGCCGGTGGTGCACTGCCTGGCCCACTTCCGGGCCGACCGGGCGGGAAGTGTTGCCAACTGTCGGATGCTGGCCGCTTCAGCCAAGATGAGCGAGCAGAACGGGGGGCTGCTGATCGGATCGGAGTCGGCTGAGGTCATCCAGGAGTTCGACCCACAGCCATCGGACATCGAAATCGCCCGTTGGCACGGGATGTCCCCGTTTATCGGGACGTCGCTCGACCAAACACTGCGCAACCTGGGAGTCACCACGGTGGTGGCCGCAGGAGTCTCGCTGAACGTGGGGGTGATGGGGCTGGTGATCAACGCCGTTGACTTGGGGTACCAGGTGGTACTGGCCGGCGATGCGGTGGCCGGGATACCGGCCGACTACGGCGATGCGGTAATGCACAACACCATGGCCTTTCTCACCACAATGGTCACCGTGGACGACATAGTGGCCCGCTGGGCATGACCGACAGCCTCGAGGCAACAAACAAGGCCGTGGTGGAGCGGTTGGTGCGTGACATCGTGAACGGTGGCCAAGTCGAGTTGCTCGATGAGGTGTTGGCTGAGGACTTTGTGGCCCATGGGGTGGGTTCCAGTCCTTCTGGCGCCGATGGAATGCGACAGCTGATCGCCACGTGGCGCACCGCCTTTCCCGACTGGCAAGACCACATCGACGAGATGGTGGCCGAGGACGACTTGGTAGTGCTCAAGATCTCGGCTCGAGGCACTCATGAGGGTCCCCTTCTGGGCATAAACCCCACCGGCGAGGCCGTCCAGTGGGGCATGATCGAGATGGTGCGCCTCGCCGACGGGAAGATCACCGAACAGTGGGGCTACTCCGACTTTGCCGAAGTGGTGCGACACCTCCGTAAAGTTGCCGCGGCACATTCCGAACAGCGATCCGAACCGGAGGCTTGATCATGTCCGATACCTCACCAGTCCCCGACTACGCCCAACTCATGCGGCTCGATGAGAAGGGCTTCATCGTGCTGGGCGCTGGCCAGGGCATGGGCCGCCAGTCGTCGCATGCCCTAGCCCAGATGGGGGCCAAGGTGTTCTGCGTGGACCTCGAACAGGACCGTGCCGAGCAGGTGGCCAACGAGGTGGGGGGCATTCCGTGGGTTTCCGATATCACCAAGCGGGAAGACGTCCAGGCTCTGGTGGACGAGGCTGGCCGGGCCATGGGATCGATAGACGGGGTCGTCGACATCGTGGGCGTTTCCGGGTGGTCTGGGGTGCTGGACATCGACGATGCCGAGTGGGACTGGCAGTTCGACATGGTGCTGCGCCACGCCTATCTCATCTCGCAAATCGCCGGGCGGGCCATGAAGGAGACCGGCGGGGGCACGATGGTGTTCATCGCGTCGGTCAGCGGGCTCACCGCGGCTCCCAACAACGCCCACTACGGAGCGGCCAAAGCCGGGCTCATGGCGTGGATGCAGTCGGTGTCCATCGAACTGGCCCCTTTCGGCATCCGGGCCAACTGCGTGGCGCCGGGCACGATTTTGACCCCCCGCATGGAGGCGCTGTTCGACGATGAGCGAAGGGCGATCAACGATGCGGCCGTGCCCATGGGCCACATGGGCGTGCCGTCGGACATCGCCGGTGCGGTTCTCTACCTCTCCGCGCCGATCTCCGGATTTGTCTCGGGTCGCACCTTGGTGGTGGACGGGGGAGTGGACGCCGACTTTCCCTACGACCCGATGTAGCGGCGTAGCTAGACTGTTCCTATGGCGGCTGAGGTGAACGAGCCGGAGAATCGGATCGTCGTCGGAGTGGAGGGTTCGGGTGGGGCCCGTGCCGCACTCCGCTGGGCAATCAAGGAAGCTCGTCACCGCAAAGCCTTTGTCGACGTGGTGACGGCCTACTCCACTACCTACGTGCCGGCTTCGCCCGACTTCAATTACGTGCCGCTGGACCCCATCGACCTCGAGGCCGAGGTCAAGCGGATGCAAGACAGCATCATCGATGAGGTGCTATCCGAGGTAGATGTCGAGGGAGTGGAAATCCGGCGCCGCATGATTCGGGGCCGGGCGGCTGACACTCTTATCGCCGAATCGAACAACGCATCCATGCTGGTGGTGGGCTCACGGGGCCGAGGCGGTTTCCGAGGTCTGCTCCTGGGTTCGGTCAGCCAGCAGATCGCCCAGCACGGCAGCTGCCCCGTAGTTATTGTCCGCCCCGATTTGCCGACCTAGCTCTCCTTCGGCGTCTCTTTCTCAATCGGGGTCGCTCACAACTCCACGATGACCTTGCCCCAGGTGCGGCGGTTGTAGATGCCATCGAGCGCGGCGGGGACGTCGTCGAAAGCGAACGGGGGAAATACCGGTGGGTCGAGCCGGCCTTCTTCGAGGAGGGCGAATATGGCACGGCGGGCTTGCTCCGATGGCTCGGGGTTGCGGCCCACTGAGGCGCCCCAGTGGACGCCGACCACCGAGTAGTTCTTCAACAGAATGTGGTTGGTGGGGGCGTCGGCGATTCGCCCGCTGGTGAAGCCGATTACCAGCAGTCGGCCGTCCCAGGCCATGCACCTTCGGGACCGATCGAACACGTCGCCGCCCACCGGGTCGAAGCACACATCCACGCCTTGGCCATCGGTGTGGGCTCGCACCAGATCTACGAAGTCGGGGGTTTCCCGGTAGTCGATAGCCAATTCCACGCCCATCTCCTTGAGCAGAGCCGCCTTCTCCGGCCCGCCCGCGGTGGCGAAAACCCTTGCTCCTGCGATAAGGCCGAGCTGCACCGCAGCCGAGCCCACACCGCCCATTCCGGCGTGAACGAGCAGGGTCTCGCCTTCGGCCAATTGCCCTCGGTCGTGGAGGGCGAACCACGAGGTGCCGTAGTTCACCAGTGCCGCGGCGGCTGCCCCAGCCGGGATCCCCTCGGCCAGCCGGTGGACTCCACTGGCCCGAAGGGCGGTCTGCTCGGCCAATGATCCCCCTCCGATACCGACTACTCGATCACCGACGGCCAAGTGGTCGACCCCTTCGCCGAGCTGCCGCACCCGACCCACTACCTCGGTACACGGCGACCACGGCAGCCTGGTCTCCATCTGATAGAGGCCTCGGGCCATGAGGCAGTCCACGAACGTCAGCCCCACGGCCTCGACATCGACCACGATTTGGCCGGTATCAGCCTGGGGTGATTCGACTTCTTCCTGCTGGAGCAACTCGACGGGGTCGCCAAGCTCATGCTGGCGCCAGATTCGCATCAGCTCTCCTCCTCGGTGTTGCCCCCCGCCGCGGCCGGCCGGTCTACCACCGACTTGATGCTCTCCAAGGCTCGCTGCTTGAACTCCTGCACCGACGGCACATTGCCGGCCAAAGCCTGGTATTCCGACATCGTGCGGATGGCGTTGCGGGTGCCCATTGCTTCCATTCCCCGGTGCACGCTGCGCTTGTTTATCTGCTGGAGGTCGGACGGAACCCGGGCTACCCGCTGGGCCATCTCCAGTACCCGCTCGTCCAATTCCTCTTCGGGGTAGGCCCGGTTGGCGAAGCCCATGGCGGCCGCCTCGGTGCCGGAGTAGGAGTCGCCGGTGAGCATCATCTCCATGGCGTTGCGGAACCCCACCAGCCACGGGTGGTAGTTGAAGTCGGGCGGGCTCAGCACCCGCACCACCGGGTGGCCGATGTCGGCGTTCTCGGCCACATAGACCAGGTCGCAGGCCGCGGCCAGCTCAGATGCTCCGGCCAAGGCGTAACCATGGATCTGAGCGATGACCGGCTTGGCCAGCTCCCAGATGGCCAGCCAGCTATCGGTCACATGGCGGGACCACTGTCCGTCGCCACCCGCGGTGTAGTGGGGCGGCTCGTCCATGAGCGAATCGGTCAGGTCGTAGCCCGAAGAGAAACAAGGGCCGGCCCCGCGGATTACCGACACCCTCACATCGTCGTCTACGTCAGCCGCTTGCAGGGCAGCCAGCAGCTCCTTTCTCATGTGAGTGCTGATGGCGTTGCGCTTCTCCGGGCGGTTCAGCGTTATGCGCTGGACATGGGGCGCAGGATCATCGACAAGGATGAATTCGTAGGACATGACCTGACCCTATAACGACCGGTGCCCCGGACCCGAAGGCCCGGGGCACCGAGTGTTCCGATCAGGAAGTGGTGTTACTGGATACGAAGCCTACGGCTGAGGCCGAGCACCATCGCACCGGCGAGCACCACTGCGAGGGCAACGATGGCCAACAGCGGGGTGTTCGAGCCGGTATCAGCCAGCATCTCGTCGTCCATGTCATCTGCCATGTCGTCAGCCATGTCGTCGTCCATGTCATCTGCCATGTCGTCAGCCATGGCGTCGTCCATGTCATCTGCCATGTCGTCGCCCATGTCGTCGTCCATGGGCTCTTCCTCCATGGGCTCCTCGTCGTCCATGGGCTCGGCATCGTCCATGGGAGCCTCGGTGGCCTCAGGCGCAGGCGCAGGCGCGGCTGCGCCGTCGTCATCGTCGTCGTTACCGCAGGCGACAGCTACCAGCGTCAACGCGGCGAAGAGCGCGAGAAGCTTGTACAACAGTGATTTCTTCATTTCCCCCTCCGAGATTTGGGCTGCGGACATAGTAGGACAGCCGCCATCGACTGTCATCCTCGAGATAGTCAGCCTTATGGAGAAGTGGCTTCCCCCAGGTAGGCGGCGTCGAGCTGGTCGTGGTCCACCTCGGAGCGAGGGCCGTGCCAGGTGATGTGGCCAAGACTGATGAACGCCACCGAGTCGGCGATCTCCAGCACGTCGCGGGCCTTCTCCTCCACCAGCAGCAGAGCCACACCCCGCTCCTTGAATTCGATGAACAACTCAAGGATCTGGTTCACGATGAGCGGCGCCAGTCCCAGCGACGGCTCGTCGGCAATCAGCACCTCGGGAGGATTGGCCAGCAGGGGAGCCAGGGTGAGGATCTGCTGCTCGCCGCCCGAGAGGTTGCCAGCCAGCTGGTTCTGGCGCTCCCCCAGGATGGGGAACCGCTCGCAGCACAGCTCGCGGTCGTCAGGATTGGGCAGCCAGAGCTGCATGTTCTCCCGAACTGTCAGCCCGCTGAAGATGCCCCGGGCCTCGGGGGCCAGCACCACGCCCCGGCGGGCCCGGCGATGACTGCGCAGCGCCGTAATGTCCTCGCCGTCGAGCCGGACGCGACCATGGGTGGCCGGCAGAAGGCCGGAAGCCACCGAACACGTGGTGGATTTGCCGGCTCCGTTGGGACCCAGCAGCGCAGTGATCTCGCCCCGGGGTACCGACAGGTCAATACCGTGCAGGGCCTCCACCAGCCCGTAGCTGGCCCGCACTCCCACAAGTTCGAGGGCGGGCGGGTGATCGCCAACGTACTGGTCGCCCGAGGATTCGCCTGGCTCAGGCGTGTCGGCCGGCTCGGTGACGGCCACGGCGGGAGCCGAGGCGGTGACCGCGGCCGGAACCTGTTCAGCGACTACGGCTCCTTCGCTCCAGGCGGCCAGGCGTCGGCGCCAGGCGTCGCGGCGGGCCCGATTCTGGGCGGCGGTGAACGCAAGGATTCCATCGGGCTCGCGGGCTAGCTGCATGGCCCCGAGGCCGAACATGAAGGCGGTGATGTTGCGGGCTTCGTCGTATTGGTCGAACCCATCCCAGTCGATGGGATACCAGGAGTACACCCGGGCCAGGCAGATGAAGGCCAATACCGCCAGCACGCCGAGAATGGGAGGCGAGAACGGCAACCCCACCTGACGGTCGCGGATGGCGGTGGCCAGCGCCGCCGCCCCGAACACCGAGGCCACCAGCACCACATGCCACGACTCCATCCAATCCCAGTGCCAACCAGTTCCGAACGTGTGGCCGCTGGCCGCCACCATGATGCCGGCCATCACCGCGGCGCCGGGACGGCGGATGCCGACCAAGATCACCACCGCCAGCCAGAACAGTCCGGCTTGAGTGGTGGCGGTGAATGGGGTCACGTTGCCGATGAACGTGGCGAAGAAGACTCCGCCGAACCCGGCCAACAGCGCCGAAAGGGCGAACACTGCCAGCTTGGTGCGCACGATTGAGTGTCCCGAAGTGGCCGCGGCAGGTTCGGAGTTGCGCACCGCGATGATGGCCCGACCGGTGACCGACCTCTGGAGGTTTCTCACCAACCAACCCGCAGCCAACACCAGAATCACCAACAGCACCGCCAGGGACTTCTCGTCTTCAAAGTCGAACGGCCCTAGTTGGGGACGGGGGATGTCCCACCCCTTGGTGCCCTGGCCGTTTTTGAACCAGCTCCACTCGAACAGCACCCGCTCGCTCATAAAGGCCAGCGCCAGAGTGGCCAGAGCCAACGGCAATCCACCCAACCGCAATGCGGGCAAAGCCACGATTACGCCCAGCACCCCGGCGATCACCACGCCCACGATCAGCGCGGGAATGAACGGAAGCCCGGTCTTGTCCAAAATGAGGCCGGCGGTCATGGCGGCCATGGTCACGAAGGCCGCTTGGGCCAGGCTGACCATTCCGCCAAGGCCGGTGAGCAGCACCCAAGACATGAACACCAAGCCAAAGGCCAAGCCGGTGACCCACAGCCCCAACCAGAACTGATCGGCGAAGATGAAAACCTGCAACACGATGAACGCCGCGCCCAGCACCCAGGGCAATTGCACCCGCCAAGCTGGTAGGTCGTCGGTGTAGACGGTGGCCGGTGGGGCGTCGGCCACCACGCCGGAGCGACGAGTCCGCTCCCGGGCCATAAACAGCAGCCCTACCAGCAGCACCACGAACGGCACCGAACTCTCGAAACCCCGAATGTCCTGGGCGAACGTGGCATAGCGGCCTACCCAGCTGGTGACCACACCCAATGCCACGCCGCCGGCGAATGCCAGCGGTATGGAGCGCAGCCCGCCAATCACCGCGGCGGCGGTGGCGATGAACATGAACACGTTGTATTGATTGGACTCAAGGGAGTTGAACACCGGTGCGCCGATCACCCCGGCCAGCCCGGCCAGCATGGTGCCGATGATCCAGGCGGCCGACGAGGTGAACGACTCGCTGACCCCTCGCAACCCGGCCAAATCGGGGCGGTCCACCACTGCCCGCATCTGGAGCCCGATTCGGGTGTGGCGCATCAGCGCCCACAGCGCCACCGCGACAACCACCGCCACAACCAGCACCGCCCACTGGTTGCTGCTGATGCGCAGATCGAAGCTGCCGAGATCATAGGTCCAGGTCTCGCTGGGCACCTTCCACACCCCGGGGGTGAGGAACACGTAGTCGGTGGATTGCAGGCCCCAGTCCCACGTCTTGGTGCCCAAGTCGACCAGCAAATCGGTGAGCGCGGGCAACGCCACGAGAATTCAGATGGTGGCCATTACTTTGGCCGCGTCGTTGGCCCGGGCCAGGGGTCGGAATACCGCCACATTCAGGAGCTGGCCAAGCAGCGGGCAGAACACCACCACTACGAGGAAGAACGACAGCAGTCTCATGCCCAGGCTCTCGATGCCCAGGGCATTGATCAGCTGGAAGTAGAGCATGGCCGAGGTGTAGGCGATGCCCCCGTAGGCCAAGTTGAAAATGCCGGTGGAGGTGTAGCTCAGCGTGAGCCCGGCGGCGATCAGCGAGTAGATGGAGCCGGCTATGGCCCCGCTCACGAGCAATTGGATGAACTCGCCCACCCGATTATTTCCCCCTGGACTATTCGACCTGCGCCACTCTAGTGGCCCGCCCGGATCAGTACATTCGTCGCATGGATGACGTGCTGTTGGCCGACCTCGCCGCCGAGCATCAGGTGTTGGACGATCTGGTAGCTCCGCTGCCTATGGAGGTGTGGGCCAGGCCATCACCGTCGCCCGGATGGACGCTGGCCCACCAGATCCACCACCTGGATGTGAGCGAGGGCGCCGCGCTGCTTGCGTTGACCGGCCACAGCGACCAGGTGTTCGCCCCCACCGGCCACTGGCCCGACCGCCCGGTGCCATCTGACCCAGCCGAAGTACTGGGCAACTGGCGATCATCCCGGACGGCCAGCTTCGAGGTGATGGCCACGCTGGACACCAGAGCCCCGATTATCTGGGGCGACGGCCCCATGACCTGCCGTTCGTTCGCCACTGCTCGATTGATGGAGACCTGGGCCCACGGCCTCGACTGCTTCACCACCGCCGGAGTCGAGCCCGTTGACACCGACCGGCTCCGCCACGTGGCCCACCTCGGCTACCGGGCTCTCCCCTACGCCTTCCGCAGCCAAGGAGTATCCCCGCCCGCCCCCCTGTCCCACCTCCGCTTGGAGTTGATGGCACCTTCCGGTGAGGTCTGGACCTACGGCGAGCCGGACGCCCCCCAGTCCATCACTGGCTCCGCCGCCCACTGGTGTCGGGTCGCCACCCGCCGAATGCCCGCGGATAAATCTGATCTAGTCGTCGAGGGCGCCCTAGCCCAAGCAGTGCTGACCATCGCGCGCGCCTACCTCTCGGACGGCGCGCCAGGCTGATCCCGACAAGGAATTACAAGGAAAAAACGTGCCAAACTTGGGCATGACCGCAACGCGAGATCAGATCCGAGTCATTGACGTAGATACTCACCTCACTGAGCCCCACGACCTGTGGAGCAGCCGGGCGCCGGCGGACTATGTCGACCGGCTCCCAAAGGTGGCCGATGTGGACGGGCGGCCTCACTGGGTCCTCGACGGGGAGGTTCTGGGATTCGCCACCGCCAGCGGTGTGGTGCGCCCCGACGGCTCCAAGGCCCTGGGCACCGACTTCATGGGTTGGACCATCGAGGAGGTCCATCCCGGCGCTTACGACATGGACGCCCGGGTGGAGGTCATGGACCAGATCGGCATCCACGCCCAGATCATCTACCCCAACCTGGCCGGCTTCGGCAGCCAGAAGTTCGGCCAGATCGAAGACGTGGAGCTCAAGCGGCTGTGCGTGTCGGTGTACAACGACGCCATGGCCGAAATCCAGGAGAACTCCGGCGAGCGCCTGTTCCCGATGGGGCTGATCCCGTGGTGGGACATCGAGGGCTCGCTGGCCGAGGCCGAGCGCATTGTCGGCTTGGGCTTGCGAGGCATCGTGATGTGCAGCGATCCGCAGTTACGGGGGCTGCCCGACTTGGGCGAGGAGGCTTGGCGGCCGCTGTGGGAGTTCTGCTGCGATCACGAGCTGCCGGTGAACTTCCACATCGGGGCCAGTGAGAGCTCGATGGGCTGGTTCGGCACCTCGCCATGGCCGTCGCAGGGCGACGACGAAAAGCTGGCCATCGGCTCGGCCATGATGTACTTGACCAACGCCCGGGTACTGGCCAACTTGATCTTCTCCGGTGTGCTTGAGCGCCATCCGACGCTCAAGATCGTGTCGGTGGAGTCGGGAGTCGGCTGGATCCCGTTCGTGCTGGAGTCGCTGGACTACCAAATGGAGCAGCTCCGCACCGACGTACAGGCTCAATTCAGCCTGAGCCCAACCGAGTACTTCCGCCGACAGATGTACGGCTGCTACTGGTTTGAGGACCTGTCCCCCGACAAACTCATCAACCAAGTCGGACCCGAAAACGTGCTGTTCGAGACCGACTTCCCCCATCCCACCTGTCTGTATCCCTTCGGCCTAGAACAGGCCACCGACGCCCTAGGCGATGTGGGCGACGACGTAGCCCGCAAGGTGCTCCAAGACAACGCCGCCGCCCTCTACAAGATCGCGGTCTAGCGACGGCTCGCTCGCCTAGAGGTCTTCGTAGTCGATTCGGTCGCTGCGGGCCGGTTGGCGGCCGGTTTTGAACGGGCACAGGGGAGCGTCCACCAGCAGGAAGCGGTGCCAGCCTTCCACGAGGTCGTCCACCGCGGCCTGCCAGCGGGCCAGGCCTGGGTCGGCGCGCTGGGCTTTCTCGAAGTCGGCCCAGGACTCCCAGGTGGGGATGGCCCACAGCAGGAAGGCCTCGTCGTCGGCCACCATGGCCGTTTGCCACGCCCCGGCCAGCTCCCAGCCGAAGGGCTCATAGGCGGCCATGGCGTCGGTGCGGACCCGTTCTAGAAATTCGGCTGACGTGCCCCGCTTGAGGCTCACTTGCTCGTGGGCGTAGCACTCCCCGGTAACTCCGTCGGCGCACAGCTCCTCGATGGTCCGGGTCCAGGGGGCGGGCACCAGCAGCCGGTCGGTACCCCCTTGGCGGTAGTCGGCCGCCTGGGCCCACCACTTGGCCAGTTTGGGATCTTGGGCCCCGGCACCCTGGCACTCGAGGCGGAATGAGGTGGCCATGCCGTCCCAGCCGTCTTCCTCCCACAGGTTCAACACCTGGGGCCAGCCCCTGGTGGTGCCGACGATGGCCCACACTCCGTAGCAGAGCTGGTCGCGTTCGTCTTGGGCGATAGGCGACCAGTTGGCCGTCATGTGGTGCATGTAGTTGGCCCGGTTGTGGCCGATGATGTCGATGAACTCGTGGATGTAGAGCTTTTCGTTGGCCACGTTCAGGCTTCCTCGCCGCGATTGAAGTTGGGCGTGCGCTTGTTCAAGAAGGCGTCCACGGCCTCCCGGTGGTCGTCGGTGTCGAAGGTGATGGCCTCCAGAGCGAAGGCCAGGTCGTAGAGGCGGTTGACCCGGTCTTCCAGCTCCTTGTTGCAGAGCCGCTTGTTGAACTCGACGGCGTGGCGGGGACCGGCGGCCAGCCGCTGGGCCATAGCAGTCGCCGACGCCAGCACCTCGTCGGCGGGCACCACATGGTTCACCAGCCCGTAGCGCTCGGCTTGGGCGGCGTCGAGCAGGTCGCCGGTCATGAGCAGTTCCTTGGCCCGGTTGAGCCCCACCAATAGCGGCCACAGAACCGCTCCCCCGTCGCCGGCCACCAGCCCGGCGTTCACGTGGGGGTCGCCGATGCGGGCCGCGTCGCTCAGATAGACGATGTCGCAGAACAGGGCCAGCGAGGCGCCCAGCCCGATGGCGTGGCCGTTGACGGCGGCCACCATCGGCTGGCGAACCCGCAGCGCCCCCCGGGCGATGTCGATCCCGTCGTCGAGCAGGTCGGGACGCCCTTCGGGATACCCGGTTTCCAGGTTCTCCTCCATCACCGCGAAGTCGGCCCCCACGCAGAAGGACCGGCCCGCGCCGGTGAGCACCACTGCTCGTACCTCGGCGTCGCCGGCGATGCGCTGATAGAGATCTCGCAGGTCGAGGTGCATCTGCTTGTTGAGGCCGTTGCCCCGGTCGGGCCGGTTCAGCGTGGCGGTGAGCACCCCGGAGGAGTCGAGCTCGTTGGCGATGGTTTCCAATCCGTACCGGTCAGCCATGGGGTTAGCTTCGCACCTAGTGGTCCGAGTGGGCGAAGCTAGGCGGATGCGAGCTTGGGTGGTCGAAGGGTCGGGAGCGCCGGGTGAAGTGCTGCGGTTGACGGACCGGGCCGCGCCCGACCCCCGGGAGGGCACGTTCCAGATGAAGGTGGGCGCGGTGGGCGTCGGCCTGCCCGATGTGTTCATGTGCCGGGGGGTGTACCCGCTGGGGCCGTCGGAGGGGTCGTTCACGCCCGGCCAGGAGGTGTGCGGGACGGTGGTGGAGGCCGGTGACGGCGTCGATCTGGCCCCCGGCCAGCGGGTGATGGCCGTTACCTCGTTTCAGACTGGCGACGGCGGATTCGCCGAGCTGTGCCTGGGTCTGGGGGGCTCGGCGTTCACCGTGCCCGACTCCATGGACGATGCCGCGGCGGCCGGATTCCTGATCCCCTATCACACCGCCTGGATCGGCTTGGTGCGCCGAGGCGGCCTGAAGGCGGCCGAGACGCTGTTGGTGCTGGGAGCCGCTGGCGGCACCGGGGCGGCGGCCTGCTCTCTGGGCGCGGCGCTGGGCGCCCGAGTGATCGGGGTGGCCGGCGGCCCAGAGCGCTGCGAGACGGCGGCGGGCTTCGGGGCGCATCAGACCGTGGACCATCGAGAGGGCGATATCGCCGCGGCGGTAATGGAGCTGACCGACGGCCGGGGGGTGGATGTGGTGTACGACCCGGTGGGGGGTGATGCCTACACCGCGGCCTCTCGGTGCGTGGCCCGCGACGCCCGAATCGTGCTCATCGGATTCGCCAGCGGCGAATGGGCGCCGGTGAACGTGCGCCACATGGTGCAGCGCAACTACTCGGTGGTGGGGGCCATCCCCGCCCGCTACAGCCGGGAGGAGCGGCTGGACGACCATCACCAGCTCAGCGCGCTGTGGGACGCGGGCAGCCTCGCCTCGGTGGTCAGTGCCGCCTACCCGTTTGAAGAACTGCCCGAGGCCATGACCGCCCTGGAGTCTCGCCAGGTGGTCGGCCGGGTGGTGCTGGATATGGGGGCGTGAGCGCGGCGGGCTGAGCCTGTCACCGCGACGGCGAGTATTCTGCCAGCCGCAGACACAAGCAAAGCACCGGGACCAAAGGGAGCACATCGTGGAGTTCGCCATTTTCTTGCAGGGATCGCCTCGCCGAGGCGGAGCGCGCAGCCCCTACTGGGAGCATCAGGCTTTTGAAAACGAGCTGGAGATGGTGCGGGTGGCCGACCAGCACAACTGGAAGTACATCTGGGTGAGCGAGCACCACTTCTTGGAGGACTACTCCCACACCTCGGCCAGCGAGGTGTTCATGGCCTACTCCTTCGCCCAGACCTCCCAAATCCACATGGGATCGGGCATCTTCAACCTCAATCCCATCGTGAACCACCCCATCAAACTGGCCGAGCGGGTGGCCATGCTCGACCACATGAGCAAGGGCCGGTTCGAGTTCGGCACCGGCCGAGGAGCGGGCAGCCACGAGATCGGCGGCTTCGGCATCGACCCGTCGGAGACCAAGGCCAACTGGGACGAGGTGATCTGGGAGTTCAAGAAGATCTGGGGCAGCACCGCCTATTCCCACCCCGACGGCGCCGCCTTCCAAACCCCCGAGACCGGCACCTGGGGCACCTTCAATGTGCTGCCCAAGCCCTACTGCCATTCCCATCCGCCGATGTGGGTGGCGGCAGGCAACACCCCCACCTATGAGAAGGCCGCCCGCCACGGCTTGGGCGTGCTGGGGTTCAACGTGGCCGCCATCTACGAGATGGCCCCCCACGTGGAGGCCTACAAGAACGCCATCCCCCATGCTGAGCCCGCCGGCGAGTACGTGAACGACAACGTGATGATCGCCAATGGCCTGGTGTGCCTGGAAGACGGCCAGGAGGCCCGCCGGGTGGTGTGCGAGCAGATGCAGCTC
>JAJEEH010000242.1 GCA_022821105.1 Acidimicrobiia bacterium | reverse complement strand
CCCGGCCCACGATCACCAGATCTCTGCCCGCGTCGAACACCTCGGCAGTCACCTGGGTAGCCGACCGGATTATCAACGCCTGCACTCCCGCCACTGCCTCCAGCAGCTCGTCGGGGCTCAGCCCGGTGCGGACGTCAACCTCATGCCCCGCGTGGCGGAGCTTGGCCACACCGATGTCGGCGATCTTCTCTGCTACCAATACCCGGGCCATCGGCCCTCAGAATAAACCGCGCCAAGCAACCCGCCGGGGACCAATATGCGACCCCAGGGTGAATTCGCCCGCTATTCGCGTATCTCCACCGGGGGGATGTCGTCGGCCAGGGCAAAACCCAGGATCTGGGCGAAGAATGAGAGCTCGGCTTCGAGGGCGGCCACGATGTTCTCGGCTTGGCGAAAACCGTGCTGCTCCCCTTCGAACAGCAGATAGGCCACCGGGATCGACCGCTGCTCGAGGGCGGCCACGATCATCTCGGCTTGGTTGGGGGGCACCACCACGTCTTCGGAGCCTTGGAGCACGATCATGGGCGCTTCAAAATCGTCCACGAAGTGGATGGGCGAACGGGCCTCGTACACCTCGGCTTCCTCTGGGTACAGGCCCACCAGGCCGTCCATGTAGCGGGCCTCGAACTTGTGAGTGTCCACAGCCAGCGCGGCCAGATCGGCGATGCCGTAGCGACTGGCCCCGGCGGCGAACACCTTGTGGAAGGCCAGCGCGCACAGCGTGGTGTAGCCGCCCGCGCTGGAGCCTCGGATTATGAGCTGGTCGCCGTCCACTTCGCCGGTGCGCACCAGGTGGCGAGCGGCGGCCACGCAGTCGTCCACGTCGTTGATGCCCCATTGGCCTTGGAGCGCCTCCCGGTAGGCGGTGCCATAGCCGGTGCTGCCCCGGTAGTTCACGTCCACTACCGCGATCCCCCGGCTGGTCCAGTACTGGATGCCGAGCTGAAGCTGGCTGCGGGCCGCGCCGGTGGGGCCGCCGTGGCCCAGCACCAGAAGCGGCGGCTTCTCGCCGGCCGGGGCTTGAGCGGTGGGATTGGTTGGCGGATAGAACAGCCCGTGGGCCTCAGCGTTGTCAGTGGTGGGAAAGGTGATCGGGCGTGGGGAGGACAGATAGGCCGGATCGACGGCGGACCGGGCTGGGGGGCGGATGACCTCGTGGGTGCCGTCGGCCACGTCGATGCGCACTGCGGTGGGTTCCTGAGCGGGTGAGGCGGCAATGGCGCAGACGGTATGGGGTCCGGCAGCGCGGACACTGGCATACGATGTCCAGGGCAGATCGAGTAGCTCCGGCTCGGAGCCATCAGGAGGCAAGGCCCACAGCTCAGCCAGCGACCCTCGCATGGCCGCCACCACCACCGTGTTGTCGTCGCACACCGCGTAGCTGGGGTCGTCGAACACCCAGGCCGGGCGGTGCATTTCGGCGTCGAGCTCGAAGACCGCGATCAGATCGGTGCCTTCCACGCGATAGAGGTTCCACCAGCCGTTGTGGTCGCTCACCACGTAGAGGCGGCCGTCGGGTCCCCATTGGGGCTCCACCACCGAGCCCATGCCCGACACCGCGCACCGGCCGTCCACCCACAGCTCGGTTTGGTCCCAGGGCATGTTCGGATGGTTCCACTGGACCCAGGCCAGCCGGCTCCCGTCGGGACTGGGGCGGGGCCAGCCGTAGAAGTCGGCCCCAGTGGCCACGATCTCCGGCTGTGCCGATCCGTCGGCGTTCACCCGGACGATCTGGTTGGCCTCCTCCAGGGTGCGGCCTTCTTGGTGGGCTGCTCGGGCCGCGTGGTGGTCTTCCCGCACACACACCGTGGCATCGCCGTCGGCTCGGCCGTCGGCGTAGCGCCAGCCGTGGGCGAAGGCGGGCTCAGGGGTTAAAGGGCGGGCTGTACCGTCAGCCGACACATGCCAAAGGCGGCCGTCGGCATCGTCGCAGGCATACACGCCGTCGGCGCCGTCAGGCCACCAGGCGCCGCCGCCGTAGCTGTGTACCCGGGTTCGCACCGACGCCGAGCTCCACAGATCGCGTCCGTCGCATACCAACGCGTTGCGGCCCGATTCCGCCGGTCGCGACTCGGTCCACCACATCCGATCCCGCTGGCTCCACAAACTGACCGGCAGCGCGGCGTCGGCCACCATCGACTGGGCGGTAATGGGCGACGGCCAGCTTCCGTAGGCAAGGATCTGGGGATCGCTCACTACTCGGTCCCCCCATTCGGGCCAGTCACGACGACTGGTCACCCACCCAGCAGATCAGCGATGCGGCCGATGCCCTCGCCTAGATCGTCGTCGCCCAGGGCAAACGACAGCCGGGCATAGCCGGGGCCGGCAAAGGCCTCGCCGGGCACGATGGCCACCTGGGCCTCGTCCAGGATCCATCCGGCCAGATCGGCGGTGTTGTCGGGCACCCCCGGACGCCCCAACACCCCTTCAAACGACGGGAAGGCATAGAACGCACCCTGAGGCTCCAAACAGGTCACGCCGTCGATCCCGTTCAGCAGCCGGTGCATGGCGATCCGGCGGCGATTGAACGCAAACCGCATCTCCGCCACCGCATCCAGCGGCCCGCTCACCGCGGCCAGCGCGGCCCGCTGCGCCACATTGGACACATTCGAGGTCTGGTGCGACTGGAGGCTCACCGCCGCAGAGGCTGCGTCGGGCGGGCCGATCAGCCAGCCCACCCGCCAGCCGGTCATGGCGTAGGTCTTGGCCACGCCGTTGAGCACCAGGCACTGGTCGGCCAACTCGGGCACTACCACCGGCATGGAGCTGAATTCGTGGTCGTCGTAGGTCAGGTGCTCGTAGATCTCGTCGGTGATCACCCACACGTCGTTTTCCGCGGCCCACCGGCCGATGGCCTCCACCCGGTCGCGGGGGTACACCGCACCGGTGGGGTTGGACGGCGACACGAACACCAGCGCCTTGGTGCGGTCGGTGCGGGCCGCCTCAAGCTGCTCCACGGTCACCATGAACCCGTCGTCCGCCGTGGTGGGCACCTCCACGCTCACCCCGCCGGCCAGGGCTATGGCCTCGGGATAGGTGGTCCAATACGGCGCGGGCAACAGCACCTCGTCGCCGGGGTCCAACAGCACGGCGAAGCCGTTGTAAACCGCGTGCTTGCCCCCGTTGGTAACCACCACCTGCGACGGCTCCACCTCGTACCCCGAGTCGCGCATGGTCTTGGCCGCGATGGCCTCCCGAAGCTCGGGCAGGCCCCCGGCCGGGGAGTAGCGGTGGTTCTTCGGGTCGTCCACCGCAGCTCGGGCGGCGTCCAAGATGGCCGCCGGGGTGGGAAAGTCGGGCTCACCCGCGCCAAAGCTGATCACCGGCGCCCCCTGGGCCTTGAGTGCCTTCGCCTTGGCGTCTACCGCCAGGGTGGCCGAGGGGGCAATCGCGGAAATGCGCTGGGATATACGAGCCATGAGCGCAGCTTTTCACACCGTCACTGGGGAGTGGATGTTCATTTCGCGCCGGGCCAACAACGCCGATTGAGCCCCTTACATCGGTATCGTGGGGCTTTGTGAGCAGTGTTGCCCAAACCCCCGCAATCACCATCCCTTCCGACCTGTTGCCTGAAGACGGGCGTTTCGGCAGCGGGCCCTCGCGGGTGCGTCCGGCGGCCGCCATCGCCCTGGCTGAGGCAGCCGACAAGTTCCTCGGCACCAGCCACCGCAAGTCCAACGTGAAAGACGTGGTCCACCGGCTCCGGGCTGGGGTGGCAGAGCTTTTCTCCCTGCCTGACGGCTACGAAGTGGTCCTGGGCAACGGGGGCACCACCGGGTTCTGGGACGCGGCCATTTTCAACTTGATCGAAACCCGCAGCCAGCACTTGAGCTTCGGGGCGTTCTCTACCAAGTTCGCCACCGGGGTGGCAGCTGCCCCCCATCTGCAAGAGCCGGTGATCATCAGCTCGGAGCCCGGCACCCATCCCGAGGCGGTGGCCGACCCCTCGGTGGACGCCTATGCCCTCACTCATAACGAAACCTCCACCGGGGTTTCGATGGAACTGCGCCGCCCAGCCGACGACGGCTTGGTGATGGTGGACGCCACCTCAGGCGCTGGCGGACTGCGCTTCGACCCCGCCGAGACCGACGTGTACTACTTCGCCCCCCAGAAGTGCCTGGCAGCCGACGGCGGCCTGTGGCTGGCCTGCTGCTCACCCGCCGCGGTGGAGCGCATCGAGCGGATCTCGGCATCCGACCGATGGATCCCGCCCTTCTTGGATCTGGGCATCGCCCTGGGCAGCTCCCGCAAGGACGAGACCTACAACACCCCGGCCCTGGCCACCGTTTTCCTGGCCGTACACCAGGTGGAGTGGATCAACGAGAACGGCGGCCTGGAGTGGGCCGCCACCCGCTGCGACCAGTCGGCCGACGTCATCTACACCTGGGCCGAGAGCCGCAGCTTCACCACCCCGTTTGTGTCTGACACCGCCATCCGCAGCCATGTGGTGGCCACCATCGACTTCGACGGGGTGTCAGCCGACGAGGTTGCCGCCGTGCTGCGAGCCAACGGCATCGTCGATGTGGAGTCGTACCGGGCGCTGGGCCGAAACCAGCTCCGGGTGGCCCTGTTCCCCGCCATCCCCCCATCGGATATCGCCGCTCTGTGCGGCTGCATCGATTACGTGGTGGAATCCTTGTAGTTATGGCAGAGGGGGCTGACACCACCGGGAAGCTCTTGGTGGCCACCCCGCTCATCGGCGACGGGAACTTCGAGCGAACCGTAGTGCTGATGCTGGCCCATCAGGAGGAGGGGGCCGCGGGCGTGGTGCTGAACCGCCCGTCGGGCCTGCTGGTAGGCGATGCCCTGCCCCAGTGGGCCCCGCATTTGGCCCCGCCGTCCACCATGTTCATCGGCGGGCCGGTGTCCAACGAGTCGGTGGTGGCCCTGGCCCGAGTGCGACAAGACCCCAACGAAGGATGGTGGACCCCCGTGCTCGGCCTGGTGGGCACCCTCGATTTGGAAGCCGACGCCGACGAAGTGTCCGGCGCCCTTGACGGAGTCCGCCTGTTTGCCGGCTACGCCGGCTGGTCGCCCGGCCAGCTCGAAGATGAGATCGACTCCGGCGCCTGGTTCGTGGTCGACGCCGACCCCGCCGACCCCCTCACCGAAGAACCCGGCGACCTCTGGCCCGCCGTCCTAGCCCGCCAACCCTCCCCCATCTCCTGGTTCACCCACTACCCCACCCACCCCAGCCACAACTGAGGGTTGGTTGCTCGTCAGCCCAGTCGGGCGCGCAGGTCGGCGGCGAGGCGGGCGATTTCGGGTGGGGGGTTGAGGGTGTCGAGGTGGTCGAGGTCGGCGATGGCCTGGTCGTTTTGACCGAAGCCTATGGACAGCCAGGCTCGCCAAAGTCGGGCTTCGGGGTCGTCGGGGGCTGCTGCTACTGCTTGGTTGAGGCGGCGGGCGCCTTCGGTGATCTGATCGCCGAGGCCGGTTTGGGTGAGCATTACCCCGCTGTAGGTGAGCGCCCCGGCGTGATCGGGGTTATCGGCCAACACCGCCTCATACACCCGCAGCGCCAGCGCCGGGTCGCCTTGGCCGGGAGTGGTGGGGTCCCACAGGGCGCGGGCGCCGGCCACCGCGTCGTCGGGGGCAAGCCCGAGTTGGGCCAGGGTCCGGAATTGCTCCTGGGCCTGCAACGCAATCTGACAGAGGGCAATGTTGGTCCGCAGTCCCTGGGTTTCCACCAGTTGGGAGATGAACTCTGGGGGATCAGCCGCATCGAACGCAGCCAATTCCCCTGCCGCCCCGAAACAGTCGCCGGTGCGATACAGCAGGATGGCCCGAAACGCCCGGGCGTCGGGATAGTCGGGGGCGACAACCACCGCATCGGCTAGCACATCGGCGGCCTCGGCCTCTCGACCCTCCAATGCCAGGAACCACCCCTTGTAGGCCAGCGCCGTCGGGTTCGACGGCGACCGCTCCAGCACCCGGTCGTAGATGTCAATGGCCTCCTCCAAGTCTCCGGCTGCGGCCGACTCCTCGGCGTTTCTCAGCAGTCCGGGCACGCTGGTCACCGCGTCGTTCCCAGTGATGGTGTCTCCCGAGTGCCGCGACCCCACTGCACGCCCCAGAAACACCCCGGCGATGACGCCCACTACCACCAGCCCCGCCACCGCTGCGATCAGCTTGCCCCGCCCCCGGTTCTCTGGCGCATAGGCGGGCCCATCACCACCCCGAAGCGCTTCTGCCGCCTTGCGGGTATAGCTCCGGCTTAGAACCCGGTGGTCCTCCGGTTCCAAGTCCCCCGCCGCCAGCTCATCGTCGAGGTCGTCAAGTGACTCCAGCCAGAACTCCCGCTCCTCATCCATCGGGCCGCTCTCTCAAACCGGCGCGGGCCGACTCGACCAATGCGCGGTCCTGATCCGTAACTTCTTCACCAGTCATACTTGCCCGTCGCCACCGACTCAGCGTTACCCCGAGCAGACCCGCACCTACCACAAGACCGACAACCGGAATGATCCAAACCAGACCGCTCACCCCTGACCGCGACGGAGTCAATACCACCCAGTCTCCGTACCGCTCCGCGAATCGGGCTCGGATGTAGTCGTCGCTGTGCCCGGCAACCACCAGCCGCCCGATCTCGGCTCGGATCTCCCGGGCGATGGCCACATCCGACTCCACCACCGACTGCCCCACACACTGGGGACAGGCGATGGTGGCCCCGATGTCGTGAGCCCTTTCGGCATTGGTGCGGTCGTCGCGGCCGTCCACCACCCCGAACGCCAGCATGGTGACCACCGCCACCCCCACCAGCAGCCACGACAAGATCACCTTTCGACGGCGCGACATCACAGCGGCGCCCCGGCCCGCACAAGCTGGGCTTCAAGCCCGGCCAGGGTCACGCCCCCGGTGAACTTGGACACCACCCGCCCGAGGGGGTCCACCAGATACGTCTCCGGCACCGCAGTCACTCCGAAGTCAATCGCAATCCGGCCGGTGTTGGTGATCACCACCGGCCAATCACCGCCTCGCTCGGCAAAGAACTGGGCAATCACGTCCACTTCGTCTTGGAAGACCACGCTCACCAGCCGGACATTGGCATCGCCGCGATAGCGGTCTTGGAAGGCCACCAGCTCGGGATGCTCCACCACGCATTGCACGCACCAAGTGGAGAAGAAGTTGACCACCACCCACCGGCCTCGCTGCGCGGCCATGTCGAAGCTGCCCCCGTCGAGGGTCTCACCCGAGAATTCGGGGGCGAATTCGGGCACCGGTGGCCCCCTCCGGTCGCGCTCCGACACCGCGAACACCACAACCAAGGCCACAACCAGAACGCCGACCCCAAGCACCACCCACCGAACCGTCCCCAGCCGCGGCGGCTGGTCGGGCTGATCGGAATCGACCGGTTGGTCGGCGGGCGGAGACGGCTCAGGCAACCGGCACCTCGCGGTCTCTAAGAGGAACTCCCGGCACCGGGGCCGACACCGGCTGCGTGGGCGAGCGGCGGCGGCCGGGGAAAGCCGAGAACGCCGCACCCAACAGCATGATCGCGCCGCCGATCCACAGCCAAAGGGTCAGCGGCTGCACGGTCACCCGCAGCCCGGCGGGGCCATCGGGGCCGTCGGGCAGGTCCAGCACCGCCACTTGGATATCCCGCACCGGCGAAGACTTGGTGCCCGGCGTGCGCACCACGCCGCCGTTGGCAAAGCGGCTCACCCCCGGCCGCACCACCGAGCCGTCCACCAGAACCACCGCCTCGATTTTGGTCTTGTTGTCGAACACCTTCTCCTGAGTGCCCACATACACGATCTCGTGGCCGCTGACGTAGGCCGTCTCCCCCGGCTCGACGGTCAGCTCGCTCTGGTGCAGATAGCTGTTGCTTGCGGCCAGCGCCACCGCCACCACCACCACGCCGACATGCACCACCATTCCGCCGTTGGCCCGCCCCACAAAACCTCGCCAGCCCTGCCGTCGGGTGGCCAACACCAGCTGGCGAACCGCCGCGCCGCCTGCGAACCCGGCCAATCCGAACGCCAGCAGCGGGGCCAGGCCCCTAGCCCCCACCAGCAGGGCTACCAGCAGCCCGGCCACCGCCGCCCATCCCGGCCACATCAGCCGCTCCGACAGCCGCTCAGCGGTGGTCTTGCGCCACGGCAGCACTGGGGCCACCGCCATCAGGAACAACAAAAGCAGCCCCACCGGCATGGTCATGCGGTCGAAGAACGGGGTGCCCACGCTGATCCGGTCGCCGTTGAGCGCCTCCACGATCAACGGGAACACCGTTCCCAACAGCACCACAAAGGCGAACACCCCGAACAGCAGGTTGTTGGCCAAGAACGAGGCCTCCCGCGACATCGCGGAGTCGATCTGCCCTGGCGAGCGCAATCGGTCGCCTCGCCAGGCGATGAGCCCCACGGTGGCCACCACCACGATGGCGAAGAACACCAGCAGCGCCGGTCCCACCGCATCGGCCGAGAAGGCGTGGACCGAGTCCACCAGCCCCGAGCGGGTCAAGAACGTGCCCAAGATGGTGAGCGCGAACGTGGCGCACACCAGAGACAGGTTCCACACCCGCAGCATCCCCCGGCGCTCCTGCACCATCACCGAGTGCAGATAGGCGGTGCCGGTGAGCCACGGCAACAGCGAGGCGTTCTCAACCGGATCCCAGCCCCAATAGCCGCCCCAGCCCAGAACGTCCCACGACCACCACGCCCCCAGGATGATCCCCGCGGTGAGGAAGGCCCAGGCGAACAAGGTCCAGCGCCGGGTCTCCACCAGCCAACCCTCCCCCAGCCTCCCGGTGGCCAGCGCGGCCACTGCAAAGGCGAAGGGCACGGTGAACCCCACATAGCCCAGGTACAGCATCGGGGGGTGTACGGCCATCAGCCAGTGGTTTTGCAACAGCGGATTGGGGCCGGGGCCGTTATAGCCCGGCGGCACGTCCACCTTCCGGAAGGGCTGGGCCAGGTCGAGGTTGGGCCAGTTGAACATCAGCACGAAGAAGAACAGGCACACGATGAACAGCACCGCCATGGCCCACCCCACCAGCGGATCGTCCAAGCGGTGACGGAACTTCACCGCCACCAACACCAGGTAGCCGGCCAGGATGAGGGCCCACAGCAGGATCGAGCCCTCCAGCGCGGCCCACAGGGTGGCCACGTTGAACAGCGCGGGGGTGGCGTGGCTGCCGTTCTCGGCCACATACGAAACCGAGAAGTCCCGGGTGATGAGGGCCCGCTCCATGGCGAACACCGACAGCGCCGCCCCGCCCAGCACCAGCCAGACGCAGAGCTGCACCCGCTCCAGCCGGCGGGCCGCCACCATGAACACCCCGATGGCAGCCGAGGCCATGGCCACCGCGATGCCCAGAACCCCCAGGGTTATGTTCACGGCCTCAGGTCGTCCTTGCGCCGATCACCGGTCATTCGTATTGCCCGCGCTCTTCGGCGTCGTCGATGCGGTCTTGGTTCTCCACCCGGTAGTCGTTGTCGTGTTTCACCAGCATCCGATCGCTGGCGAAGTACCAGCCGTCGTCGGCCGCTCCGGCAAAGGCGCTGCTTCGTACCCAATGGCCGTCGATAACCACGGGCACCTCGGGCTGGAATTGGTCCGACGTCGCCCCGGTGTGGACCACATCGGCCACCACCCCATCCAGGGTCACTGAGAAGGCCACCGCCGGGCGGCCGTCCTCCAGGCTCACCTCCTGCACCGATCCGCTCACCGGTGAGCCGATCATCCGGAACCGGTCGTCGCCCAACTCCTCCCGGCGCTCCACCGCATCGTCCACCTCTCGGAACACCAAGGTGGCGTCGGCCAGCACCCGCCAAAGGACGAGCGCTATGACTACCGCCACGATGGCCACCACCAGTACCGGCGCCCATCGGCGGATGCCCCGGCGGGCGGGACGGGCAGGGCGGGGGCTGAGGTCCATTGCCTCGCCAGGATCGACTGTGTCCTCGGTAGGTGCGTCAGTCATCGGGCATCATCCACCGGCGGCGATTCTCTGGCACCCGGCGGCTCAGCGACCGACCCCGCACCAGCACCCATCCGGCATACGCCACCACTGCGGCCACCGATATGCTCCAGCCGGCGATGAGATAGCCCACGTGGGTCATGGCCGTCCTCCCGGCGATTCGTCTATCCCTGCTTCGGCCCGGCGCTCCGCGAGAGCCTCGTTAACCTCAAGCTCTTCGATCTGGCTCTGAAGGTAGGCCGTGCGGAAGCGGTGCAGCAGCAGCCAGGCGAATAGCACCATGCCCACCGCGAACGAGAACGACAGGGTGAAAAGGGTCTCGTCGCGGATCTTGCGGGCGATGAGGGTGGACTGCTGGTGCAGGGTGCGGTTCTCCCACCAGTCCACTGAACGATTCACAATCACGATGTTCACCGCTCCCACCAGGGCGATCACTGCCGAGCGACGGGCCTTCACCGCAACGTCGGCGGGAATGCGGCGCACGGCCAGATAGCCGATGAACACCAGCACCATCACCAGGGTGGTCACCAGCCGCACATCGCCCCACTCCCACCAGGTCTGCCAGGTGGGGCGGCCCCAGATGGAGCCGGTCACCAGGGTCAGGACCCCGAACAACACGCCGATCTCGGCCGAGGCGTGGGCCATCATGTCCCACCAGTCGGTGCGCCAGCGCAGATAGGCCAGGCTGGCCAAGAAGGTCAGCCCGAACCCGGTGTAGGCCAAGATGGCCGACGGCACATGCACGAACATCAGGCGAACGGCGTCGAACTGGCCCACCACGTCGCCCTGCTCGGTGATACGGGTGTCTTCGGGCACCCAGGCGAAGGCCAGCGCCACCAGCACCGCGAAACCGCCCAGCGTCAGCCAGCCCAGCACTTTCGTGGCCTTCGACGAGGTGGTCGCCGGGATGCCTTCGCTGCTACCCGTCGACTCGGTGGTTGCCGTGGTCACGCTTCCTCCAAGAGAGCCCCGTAGCTCAGGGCTCCGAATACCCCATAGATTGCGGCGAAACCGGCCAAGAGGCCCAACCAGGCCCAACCTTCGGCGCCGGCCACCCCGAACGCGTCCTGGAATGCCCGGGTGGCGCCGATGAGCACCGGGGCCACCACCGGCAGCAACAGCAACGGCAAAAGGGTCTCTCGCACCCCCAGTCCGGCCACCAGCGCCCCGTACAGCGTGCCCGCGGTGGCCACCCCGGCGGCCGCGGCCAGCCCGGCGCATACCAGCAGGCCGTACCGGTGCACGGTCACGTCGAACAGCAGCACCACCCCCGCTCCCAACAGCACCTCCAGCACCACCAGTTGCACGGCAATGGCCGCCGCCTTGCCTCCGAACACCGAAATGGGGTCGATGCCCGACAACAGCAACCGGTCAGCGGCCCCGTCGGCCAAATCCACCGCGAACGAGCGGCCTATGGCCAACAGCGAGGCCAACAGCACCGTCACCCAGAACAACCCTGGCGCATAGGTGCGCAGAGCCTCCTGATCGGTGTCCAGTGCGAAGGCGAACAGAACCAGCACCGTCACCGCGAACGGCACAATCTGGTTGAGCCCCACTCGAGAGCGCATCTCGATCCGAAGGTCTTTGCCCGCGATCAGCCACGCATCACGAAACACGGCGGTCGTCCTCCGCGTCCGACGGGGAGTTCGGGCTTTGAGAATCAGGCGGATCGTCGCCCCGCACCACGCCTCCGACCACGCTCACCACACGGGGCTCCAGCACCGCAATGCGCTCCAGCTCATGGGTGGCCAACACCACTGTGGCCCCGGCCGCAGCCGCACCGCGCACCAGTGCGTCCACGGTGTCGCGGGTCTGCTGGTCGAGACCGGCGTGGGGCTCGTCCAGCAACCACAGCTCGGGCCGCCGCACCACCAACGAGGCGATCGAGGCCCGCCGGCGCTGACCGGCCGACAGCCGCGCCACCCGGGTGTCGGCCAGCCGCCCGGTAAGGGAGAGCCGCTCCATGGCCTCATCGACATCTTGGCGACCTGCCCCCGCCGCCCGAGCCCAAAAGCCCACGTTCTCAGCCACCGTGAGGTCGTCGTACAGGCCAGTGCGATGGCCCAACAGCGCCACTCGGCGGCGGACCATTCGCCGCTCCGAGCTCAGATCGTGGCCCAGCACCCAGCCCTGGCCGGTGGACAGCGTGCAGAGTCCGGCGCAAAGGCGCAACAGGGTGGTCTTTCCCGCCCCATTGGGTCCTTTCAGCAGGACGATCTCCCCCGGCGAGATGTCGAGATCAACTCCGGCCAAGGCGGGAAACCGCCCCAATAACGTCACAGCGGCCCGGAGCCGGACAGCAGATTCCACAACTCCACTCAGGCTACAGGGGTGCTCTCAGATCGCAGAAACCAAAGAACTCGCGTTGTCTGGTTCCCCCCGTCAGCCAATATCTCACGAACGACCGAGGAAGTCTGAAAGATCAGATAATTCGCTTGCCCACCGCCAGGTGTCGGGCTAGCTTTCGGAACTAGCCCTGATGGGCGGGGAGGTTGGAGCTCCCCGCCCTAAGGCCCGCCCTAGCCAGGGGCGAGCCCTGCTTGGAGTATTCCAGTGGGGCTTGCCTGTGTCAATGGTGAATGAAATTGGCTGAAATAGATCCAGTTCTCTGCCATCACCCTCTCGCCTGCAAATCAATGCCCTAGCATCAATCACGTGTTCGCGCTGGTCACCGAGAAGGCCTATGGGCAGCACCGGTCCCATTTCGACGCGCTGGACGATGAGGGTCATGGCCTCCAGTGGCTGCGCTTGGACTCCGACGGAGCGCTCCACGGCCCCACCGATGCCCACCCCGAGGTGGCGTGGCTGTCGAGCGACATCTTCTTCAGCGGACAATTGACCAGATTCTTCGAGATCGTGGAACAGGCACCGGATTTCCGCTGGCTCCAGTCGGCCGCCGCCGGCGTGGACCTCGAGGAGTACCAGCGGCTGATGAGCCGAGGGGGTCGGATGTGCAATGCCCACCTCACCGCTATTCCCATCGCCGAATATGTGTTGCGTTCGGTGCTCGACGTCTTTCAAGACGCCGAGCGCTGGCGAGCCGCCCAGGCCGATGGCCGCTGGCAGCACCACAATTTCCGGGAAATGTGGCGATCCCGCTGGCTGATCATCGGCCTCGGGGCCATCGGCGCCGAGACCGCTCGCCGAGCACGAGCGTTCGAGGCCCACGTGACCGGAGTGCGCCGTCACCCAACTGGCGACGAGCCGATTGACGCCATGATCTCGCCCGCCGAGGTGCCCGCGGCCCTGCCCGAAACTGACGTGGTGGTGCTGGCCGCCCCCGCCACCCCTGAAACCGAAAACCTGGTGGACGACGGCTTCCTCTCAGCCATGAAACCGGGATCGGTGCTGGTGAACATCGCTAGAGGCAAGCTGGTGGACGACGAGGCCCTGCTGCGAGCCTTGGACGGCGACCGGTTGGCCACCGCCGTCCTTGATGTGTTCAACACCGAGCCCCTGGAGTCAGACCATCCTTACTGGACCCACCCCAAGGTGGTGCTCACTCCTCACTCCTCCGGCGGGGGCATCGGGCGGTGGGATCGGGGCGCGGAGCTGTTCTGCGACAACCTCCGGCGCCTGCTGGCCGGTGAGCCGCTGGTCAACGAGGTGACCTCGATGCAACTCCTCACCACCGACCTCCCCTTCGCATTGGGCAGCCAATGACCCAGTCCGCAGGAGCGCTGGCCGGTCTTCGGGTGCTCGACATCTCGTCGTTTCTGGCCGCGCCCCAAGTGGCCACCTTCTTGGGCGACTTCGGTGCCGACGTCATCAAGATCGAGCCGCCGTCGGGCGAGGCCCTGCGCCGCATCGGGGCCAGCCGAAACGGCGAGTCGCTGGTGTGGGCCATGGTGTCGCGCAACAAGCGAGTCATCACCTGCGACCTGAACCAGCCTGAGGGCCGCGACATCCTTCGCCAACTGGTGGCTGAGGTCAACGTGCTGGTCCACAACTACTCCCCCGGCATGCTCGAGCGCTGGGACTGCACCTGGGAGCAGCTGCGGGCCATCAACCCCGGTCTGGTGATGGTGTCGGTCAGCCCCTATGGGCACACCGGCCCGCTGGCCGACCGCCCCGGTGCGGGCACCATGGCCGAGGCCTTCGCCGGCCTCACCCACATGACCGGGGAGGCCGACGGCCCGCCCATGCTCACCTCCATCCCGCTGGGCGACACCCTCACCGGGATCTTCGGCCTCATCGGAGCGCTGGTGGCCTGCTACGGCCGGGATGTGAACGGCCTCGGCGGCCAGCACGTGGACGTGTCGATGTACGAGCCCGTCTTGACCCTGATGGGCAGCACCCTGGCCGCCTGGGACCCCGACGGCGACGACCCTCCACCGGCACGGTTCGGATCCCGCCTGGAGACCGGCGTCCCCCGCAACATCTACCGCACCGCCGATGATCGCTACCTGTGCCTATCGGGCACCACCGACCGCCAAGTGGAGCGCATCCTTGCTCTGACCGGGCGTGACGGCCCCGAAGACCAGGCCAAATTCGCCCGAATGGCCGACCGCCTGGCCCACAACGACGAGCTCGACACCCTGGTGGCCGACTGGATCGCCGACCGCACACTCGAGGAGGCCGTCGCCGTCTTCGTCGAGGCCCGCATTCCAGTGGCCCCGGTCCACGACCTGCCCGGACTGCTGGCCGACGCCCAGGTGCAGGCCCGCAACAGCGTCACCCTGGTGCCCCACGAAGTGCTGGGGTCGGTACCCATGCCCTCCCCCGCCCCTGTCCTCAGCGAGACCCCCGGCACCATCGACCACCCTGGCCCCCCCATAGGCGCCCACAACGCCGAGGTCTACGCCGAACTGCTCAGCTGGGACGCCAACCGCCTCACCCAAGCCAAAGACGCCGGCCTAGTCTGACAAAAGACCGGCAACAGCGAGATCCCCGGATTCCCAAGCACCCCACCGACATGGCGGTGCAGCCCGCTTCAGTTGCTTCCTCGTATAATGTGACGTTTCCACTGGAACTAGAACTCCATGTTTGCCGCCACAAGAACCTTGCTTTCTGCCCTGTCGGCCACGGCTGCTCTTGCCGCCGGGATTGCATTTGCCGTCGCCACGCCCGCTGCGGCGCATGACAGCGAGGAGGCAGACTGCGCCGACCTATTCGGTTTTGCCCAAAGTCCCGTACCCGTGGCCAAAACCGCCGACGGCCAAGAGGTGCTGGCCACCGTCAGATGGGGCTACAGCCCCGGACTCTGCTACCTGACCCTCGACGAACCCGCCATCCAAGTCCTAAGGGCCAACCCGCCCACTGGACCACAGCAAGTGACAACGCCCGCCGACGGGGCAGCAGCCGACAGATGCCACAACGCTCACAACCCCCAACGCGGTTTCGCCCGCAACCAAGTGCCCGTGGCCAAGTCCGCCGACGGCCAGCAGGTGCTGGCAACCGTCAGATGGGGCTACAGCCCCGGACTCTGCTACCTGACCCTCGACGAACCCGCCGTCCAAGTCCTCCGAGCCGAACCAACGGCTACACCCACGCCTACATCGACGGCCACACCCACGCCTACACCGACGGCGACATCCACGGCCGAACCGCTGTCTATATCAGCCAGCCCACCGACCCGAATGGATGCTGGTCAATTCCACTCCTGCTATCTGCAAGACGACAACACCGCCATCTGCTTGAACGGCAATCGCTTCCACGGCCAAGCACTGACCGGGGCCCCTGGCGGCGAGTTTGCGGCCATCTCTTCCGGGTATCGCCACTCGTGCGGACTCCGCCCCACCGGCACAGTTGAATGCTGGGGCGATGACCAATTCGGGCCGTTCCTCGCTCCTGCCGGCCAATTCGCCGCGGTATCGGCGGGCGCCTCCTACTCATGCGGACTGCGCCCCGCCGGCACCATCGAGTGTTGGGGCCACCAAGACGGCAAAGGCAACCCAATCCCAGCAAACGACGTGCGGCTGCGCGCACCACCAGGCCAATTCGTCTCACTGTCTGCCGCCACCGACTATGTCTGCGGATTACGCACAGACTCCACAGTTTCATGCTGGGGGCGCGAATGGGTGCGAGATCGAACGCTTAACGCTCCCAGCAGTCACTTCACCGCCGTCTCCACCGGTCTCGAACATGCGTGTGGGCTCCAAGTCGACGGCACCCTTGAATGCTGGGGAGTCACCGGCCCTAGGTGGGGGAAAAGCGACCCGCCCGGAGGCCAGTTCACTGCCATCGCTCTCGGCAGCCAACATTCATGCGCACTGCGGGCCAATGGCACCGTCGAGTGTTGGGGTAAGAACAACCACGGACAAGCAGACCCGCCATCTGACCGATTCACAGAGATAACCGCAGGCGGCAATACTTCTTGCGGATTTCGAGCTGACAAGACCGCCGTCTGCTGGGGGGCAATCAAGCGCCCGTTTGAAGGAGCACATAACGTTCATGTGTTCTATTGCGCGGCGCAAAGCGCGGGGTATTCCAATGCCGACCTACAGCGAGAGGTGCAAGCACTAAACGATAACGTTGGGGCTTTTTTCTCGGGACAATCCGCAGGTATGGCAACCGTCAACTTTGTGGCGGGAGGAGTTGTATCTCCAGATATCAACTGGGATCGGCAAAAGGTCTCAGATCTGCATACGGGAGGAATATACGGCGACCCGTGTGAAACTGCAATTGACCAGTTGGGCGACTACCAGCAATTGCTGATCTTGGTTAACCTAGAACCAGGTAGCCCTTCGGGATTTGCGGAAATAGAAGGAGAAACAGGACAGGCGTTCTCGGCAACGCTCGAGGCTCGACATTCCAGCAGTTGCTCGCCCTTGAGTGCATCATCTCGGGTGAGAGACCTTGGCGATAAGAGTCCTTGTTCAGTTTACCAGAGCTACTATTACGTAATAGCTCACGAAATAGGTCACACAGTCTTCAGGCTAGATCACGATCTTGATTGTTCTGTCATGAGCTACAACTGTGTAGACAATTCCAGGCTGGGATGCTCACATCTCATATTGCTAGGTTGGCCTCACGAAGACCAATGCGAACGAGACCAACTTTGGAGAGTCCAATCAAGGACCGACTTCACATTTGTGCAGAGCGGAATCCAATACTATTGCGGGCTGCGAACCGATGGGACAATCGCCTGCTGGGGCCGCTGGGACTACGGGCAGACCAATCCGCCCAGCGGCACATTCACCGCCATCTCAGTGCATTACTACCATGCATGCGGGCTGCGAACCGATGGGACAATCCCCTGCTGGGGGAGAAACAACTACGGGCAGACCAACGCGCCCAGCGGCACATTCACTTCGGTGCGAACATGGCGTTCCCATTCTTGCGGCGTGCGAGACAGCGGTGTTACCGAATGCTGGGGTGATCAGACCATCGGCAAGCAGAAGTCCTACACCCCAGGTGGGCAATTCACTTCCATCTCCGCGGGCGGGGTCCATTGGTGCGGATTGAGAGTCGACCAAACCATCGTCTGCGATGGCTTCCATGACTCTCCGGCAACTCACCCGCCTGCTGGCACCTTCAACTACGTTCATGCCAATTTCCAATACTCGTGCGGCCTGAAGTCCGACCAGGCCCTGGTCTGCTGGGGTGAAAGCGGAATGGGACAGGTCGACCCGCCCGCCGGCCAATTCACCTCCCTCGATTCAGGCTGGCACCACGCTTGTGGGCTGCACCCAGACCAGACGATCACCTGCTGGTATTACAGTTCAGATGTCACGCGGTTGCAGCTTGACTTCGGCCAAGACCACGCCCCCAGCGGCCAATTTACCGCCATTGCCTCCGGCAACTTGCACGCGTGTGGGTTACGCGTCGACAAGACCATCACCTGCTGGGGTCACAATGGACACGAACAGACAAACTCGCCCAGCGGCCAGTTCATGGCCATCGCTGCCGGTGGGCTCACCTCGTGCGGGCTGCGCACCAACCAGACCATTGTCTGCTGGGGCGATAACGACAAGGGGCAAGCCGACCCGCCCAACGGCCAATTCACTGCTATCGCCAGCACCGGCATCCACTCGTGCGCCCTCCGCCCAAACAAGACCGTCACCTGCTGGGGTCAGAACGCCTCCGGAGAAACGGATGCTCCCGACGGCGAGTTCATCGCTGTAACCACTGGCGGTCAGCATTCCTGCGGCATCCGGGCCGACCGCACCACCGTTGTCTGCTGGGGCGTAGTACCTGAGTAGAAATCCGGCAGGAAGCGGCCGTCCCGGCAAACTCGTCTGACTATTCTTCATCCACTTCGTGAGGCGCTTGCCGCGCCGGTTCCCAGAAAGGCTCTAGCAATGACACCAGAGGAAGTGGCGGCGGCCACTGCGCTCCCTATCGCTAGTTTCGGACGCAAGTACTACTTCAGCGAAACCACCAATGCCGCTCTGGCCGAAGCCGGTTTTTCCGGGTTGTCCGGCTATGTGGGAGGCCGGGGCGGGGTCTTGGGTGATGTGGCTACCGACGTGGTGGTGTCGGCGTTCGCCCTGTTCAGCCCGTCCTTTATCGAGATGGGCTGGACCCAGACCAAGGAGCAGGGGAAGCCTGCGGATGCGGCGGCGGCCTTTGCCGAGGGCTTGGGCCGGTGGGCCTCTGAGACGTTCGGCCATCTCGACGGATTGGCCGACTTCGCCGCCGCGGCCCGCACGGTGTTCGATGCCACCATTCCGATGAGCCAGCCGCTGTATGCCGGCTGGCGGGCCATGCCCGTGCCCGATGATCCAGCCGCGGCTACCGGCCTCGCACTGAAGATCTTGCGCGAGTTGCGATTCGGATTCCACATACACGGGCTGAGCGCGGTGGGCATGACCCCGGTCGAGGCCGTGGTCGCCCAACTCGGGCCCGAGCAGGCCCAGATGTTCGGCTGGGCCGGGCCGTTCCCCGACCCTGAGCCCCTCAAGCCAGTACATCAGCAGGCTGAGGAGATCACCACAGCCCGGATGAACGAGGTCTACGAGGCCATCGACGCCGACCAGCGGGCCCACATGGCGGCCACCGTCAAGGCCATCGCCGCAGTCGCTCTGGGCTAGGCGCCCTCGGCTAGCGAGGCCGCCCAGGTCTAGACGTCCAGCACCGACAGTCGGCCCCGGGCCTCAAATTCGGCCCTGATGGCCTCGGCGTCCCCCGGCCCCATCCGGCGATAGCCCTCGCCGTCCAACACCCAGGTCTCGTCGTCCGACTCCCAGCCCTCCCGGCGCAGGGTGCGCTTGAGGATCTTGTTGGTCTCGGTCTGGGGCAGGGTGTCGGCCCAGCGCACATAGCGAGGCGCCCACTTGGTGCCCAGGTCGTCTTGACTGGCCAAGAACTCCGCAAACCCTTCAGGATTGAAGCCCGCTCCCGGCCGGCGCACCACTGCGGCCATCACGTCGTCGCCCACCGACGGACTGGGCACGGCAAACACCGCGGCCAAATCGATGTCGGGGTGGCGCACCAGGATCCGCTCCACCGGGGCCGCCGCGAAGTTCTCCCCGTCCACCCGCAGCCAGTCGAAGTTCCGCCCCGCGAAGTACACGAACCCCTCGGCGTCGCGATAGGCCAGATCGCCCGACCAGTAGATGCCGCCGTGGGTGCGCTCGTCGTCGGCCTCGGGGTTGTTCCAGTAGCCCTCGAAGGTGGGGGCCGACACCATCGACACCAGCTCGCCGATGGCCTCGTCGGGATTGAGCAGCTTGCCGGTGTCGTCGAACACGGCCAATGGCGCCTCTTCCCCGGTGTCGGGGTCGAGGATCTTCACACTCTCATCGGCCCGACCCAAGGCATTGGACGGCGTGTCCGGCGTGCGGCTCACCGACACGCCCCCCTCGGTGGAGCCGTAGGAGTCCTCCACCGGTACCCCGAAGCGGCGGGAGAACCGCTCCAAGTCGTGTACCGCGCCCTCGTTCCCGAACACGATCCGCAGGGTGTTGTCGGCGTCGTCGGGCTGCTCGGGGGTGGCCAGGATATAGGTGAGGGGCTTGCCCACGTAGTTGAAATAGGTCACCCCGAACCGGCGCACATCGGGCAAAAAACCCGAGGCCGAGAACCGGCGCCGGAAAGCCCCCACACCGCCCGCAGTCAGACACGGCACCCAGCCGGCCATCAGCGCATTGGAGTGGAACATGGGCATGGCCTGGTAGAACACGTCGTCGGGCGTCAGCTTCCGCATTTCGGTGATCACCTCGCCGATCCGGGCCAGCCGGGCCTGCGAGCAGATGGCCGCCTTGGGGTCGCCGGTCGTGCCCGACGTGAACAGCAGCAGGTAGGGGGCCAGCGGGTCGATGTCAGCGGCCGGGGGCTCGGCATCGCTAAAGGGTGCGAGCGCGGCAGCCCACTCCGGCGAGTCGACGTCCAGAACCCGGCCGTTGGCCGCCCCCAGATCCAGTCCCTCCAAGAGCCCCAGATGGCGGCTCTCGGTGACGATGAGGCCACAGTCGGCATGGGTGATGTCGCGAGCCAGCTCCGCGCCCTGCCGGGTGGGGTTGATGCCCACCACCGCCGCCCCGGCCACGGCCGCTGCTCCCAGCAGCATGGAGTATTCCGGACCGTTGTCCAAGAGCGCACCTACATGGAACGGCCCCGCTCCCCGGCGGTCCAAGAGCAGATGGGCTCGGGCAACGCAGCCGGCGGTGAACTCCCGGTAGGTGTATTGCTCCTCTTCGAACAGCATGGCCGGGCTGTCGTCGTCAGCCCGGCTCAGCACCAAATCTCGAACGGTGGGGAGGGTTTCAGCAGAGGCGTCCACAAAGGGGGATCGTAGACAGGCAAACGGTGCCCGCTAAAACGCAGACGGGTCGAGCAGGATGGGTTCGAAGGGCACCGAAAGGCCAGAGGCCAGTCCGGTTCCATTCCGAGCCCGCAGCGAGCGGGAGACGACCACCGGCTGGCTGGCCTCCACCAGCAGTGCGAATGATCCGCCTTCGGTCAGCTGGTCCACCGGCACCACCAGGCGGCTGTTGGGTGCCACCTCTCGGGGATTGAGCAGGTCGATGGGAGAGACCGTCCCGCCGGCCACCGTCGAAACGGTCACCCGCGCGATGGATTCTGGCGAGGGGTTGACCACAACCAGCGACACATCCGCGCCGTCGGCCCAATTCCAGGCAATCAGGTGATTCCTGGCGCTCACCGGCGTGCCGACGGTGGCCGCCACCCCCGCAGGAGTCGATGCCGCCGGAGCGGCCACCACCCGCTCGGCAACGATCGGAACCCCGTTGTACACCTGCACCGCAGCCCAGAAGCCGACTCCCCCGTCCAGAGATTCCCCTGCGCTATAGGCGAAAGGCGCAGAAGGCAGGGGGTATTCCCCCCGGTTCCCGAATACGAGGGCCACCTTCTGCTGGGCCGGCACCCTCATCTCAAACGATGGCAAGGCATCGCCGAGCCCCGATGGGTCCAATCGAACGCTGACGTCGGCGGCCGCCTCCCGATCGGTTGGGTTGTACAAGACGATGTGCTCGGTGGCGCCCTCACCAGACGGCCCGGTGGGAAAAACCCATTGGGTCTGGGCCTCCGGCACTCCGGGACCGGCGGTCAGCCCTTCCAGCCCTTCGCTGCCATCGAACAGCTGGAGCCTCCCGGCCACGATCCGGCC
This sequence comes from Acidimicrobiia bacterium, assembly GCA_022821105.1. GTDB lineage: Bacteria > Actinomycetota > Acidimicrobiia > Acidimicrobiales > Bin134 > Poriferisocius. Next base: position 12,950 of record JAJEEH010000242.1, on the reverse strand, counting down.
GGCCTGTGCCTCCACGGTTGTGGAGACTGACGAGAATCGGGGCACCAGATCGGTGGCGTTCACCACGACAAGCGACCGGGCCGGTACCAGTACGCCGCGGAGGGCATGCGGTTCCCGGATCCCCTCATCGGTCGAGAAAATGAACTTCACAACCGACCGTTCAGGGAAGGGATTGAAGAGGGTGAAGATCAGACGGGCATCCCGCCGAGTCGATCCGGCAGCGAAGTACCAGGTCTCCGATGAGCGAGAGGCACAGGGGACGACATCCATGCCGGTTGGCCCCTGCACCCGTTGCTCAACCACGGCCGAGCCCGAGTCCACCTCCACCAACGCGGCGGTGTATTGCGACTCGACAACCTCGGCTAGCCGGATGGAGGACTGCGAACCGGCCGGCACGCTCAAGCGCACACTCTCGGGAATGGCCAGCGGAGACACCGACCCGATGGGCGTCGCCGGGAAGACCGACACCTCCGCGGCAACCGCAACCCCGGTCGGATTGGCCACGATCACCGTGTGGTCGGCGAACTCGCCCGGCAACGACGTTCCCTCGGAGCAGTACCAAACACCCCCTTCGGCATCTGAGCCTGGGGCCACGCTGATTGCCTCCCGATTAGACCCGACCACCCCGACATCTGGGCCGTCATCGCTCCGATCGGCCACCGCCAGCCCGATCACCGTCGCCAGGGCCACCACCACCAGGGGCCAGCGCATCACCCGGCCGTTCATCAAACAGGCCCCTGGTCAGACTGCCGGCGGCGCGTTTCGCCGGTGCTGAGACGGGCTATCCCCACAAGGGCCACCACCCACAGCGCGATCTGCACTGCCAGCAGAACCCGGGTCAGTGTCGAGGCACCGTCATCGGGAGAGGGGCCGATAGCTGCTCTTAGAGCCTCGGGACTTGCCGCCGTGTTGTGATACGAGGCGATGCCCGCGGTGAGCCCGCCCGCCACCAGATCGAGCTGGCTGTCGAGCATGTCGAAAAGCCACTCGGGAGCAGGCTGCGACAACTCGCCGTATGGCGGGGGGGCCAGGCGCTCCGGCACCAGGATCGTACCGATTCCCCATTGGGACAGCTCGGCTCCCAGACGGCTCGTACCCGACTCCGGCGCTTCCAGCACCGCATCGGCCACCCGGCGGGTGCGGTCGTCCAACCCACCGACCCAGCGCTGGTCCACTGCGGGAAAATCCCCGCTGTCGGAGATCGCAAACGACAGGTGTCCTTCCAGGTTCCAACTGGCCGGCGGCAGCACGTCGGGGTGGCCGAGCCAAAGCACCCGATGCCCCGCTGCCCCATCGTCGTCGGTGAACGGAGCCACATCGGAGTAGTCGTCGCGGGTTGCGTTCCAGTCGCCACCGGAGACGACTGCCAGAGCCGGCAGCATTCCCGCCACCAGTGCAGCGACGGCGGTGAAGGGCACAACCTGGCGCCACCCGAAGCGATGGCGGCGGACGTCCACCAAGAAGGCGGCCACACCCATGGAAACCGCGATGGCCAAGCCCACGGCGCCAGGAATCTGTATTACCTCAGGCCGGGGCAAGGGCACCGGCGACCAGTCCTGCTCGGCCACGAGGGCCACTGCTGCGCTGCCCAGATAGAGAGTCCACCCCCGCACCGCCCATGCCAGCCGGGAGTCGTGGGCCAGTGCGAGCGGAAGCACGGCGGCCACCGGCAGGGCCCAACCGAGCCGATCGTCGCCGAAGGGCCCGGTGTCAAACCTCAGGATCTCCGCCCAAGAGTTCCCTCCGTTTCCCCCCGGCCGATCGCCGAGCAACGTCGGCAGGCTGTCGGCCAGCCAAGGCAAATTCAACACTGCGGCCGCCGCCGCCCCGGCCACCGCCACTGCCAGCATGCGGTTCATACCCTCAGCGGTACCGGCGATGAACGACCCCAGAACCAGACCGGCCAGCAAGAGTCCCATGACAATGAGAGCCTCCGAGGCCAATGCTCCGGCCAAGCCGAGCAGCAACCCCACCGCCCAGGCCTCCCTCACAAACGACGGGGGGCGCAAGCCCGGCCCGGAGCTTCCCCCCACCGTCCCATAGGGGGCCAGGCCCGATCCGGCCAGCACGGCGCGCATGAGCCAGGGTGCCGCTCCGTACATGAGCAGGGCGCTCCAAACCCCATTGGCCAGCGCGTTGTAGGGCACCGGATTGGCCACGTACACCGCCAGCGCTACGCCTTGGATCCACAAGGAGTCGAACGGGCGCATGAGCCGCCACAGCCCCAACGCCCCCAGCGGAACCATGCCGACTATCAAGACCGTGCGCAACAGATCGGTCTGCCCCAAGAACACCCAGCTCAGCAGGGTCAGCACTCCCAGGCCGGTGGGGGCAAACCCCTCCTGGCCCAGTCCCGCGGGCCGGGAATCGCTCCACCAGCTGTTCAAGAGATCAGAACTCGACCCCAGCCGGGACATGTCGCCTACAGCGGGAATGCTCCCGGCGATCAAATCCCGAGCCCCGAGCAGAACCAATATCAAAATGGCGATCCCCACGAGCACCGAAACCCGCGATCGGCTCAAGCGGGCCAAGAGCGTGCTCCGCGCCGAGGGCCCGTCGCCCGCACGGCTCCTCCGGTTCGCCAAAAAGGAGGTCAACCGAGCAAAGCCCCGTGCCTGTGAAAGGCGGATATGGGAATCACCCACCTGGCGGGATTGCCTGACGGCCTGGCGTCTTCGCCGTATCGAACCCAGCCGGACCAGGTTGTAGCCCCAAGATGCCCCGATCTGGCGGGCCTGGCTCAGATGCCCGGTAGCCAGCGAGACCAGCAGCTCGACAACCGACAACACCACCGCTTGGGGAATCACTCGGACCGAGTGCCAAGCTCCGTATACCGATAGCAGGGTGCGAATCCGATGGCGACGAAACAGCCCTTCGGTTCGGGTCCGGGAAATGCGATCGGCCAGCCGCTGGCGATGACGGACCATTGCCGTTGGGGCCACCATGACACGCGCCCCCATAGTGCGAGCCCGCCAGCACAAGTCGACATGCTCATAGCAAAACGACATCTCCGGGTCGAAGCCGCCCACCGCCCCAAAGAGGTCGCCGCGCACCAGTACGCATCCTCCGGGCACCGCAAACATCTCCTGGACAACATCGTGCTGTTCCTGATCGAGTTCGCCGTCCTCAACCGTGGGAATCGGGACCCCGGTCTTGTCCACCAAAAGGCCGACTTGGAGAATGCGGCTGGGGTCGTCCCAGTCCACATACTTTGGACCGACAATCCCCGCGTTGGACCGCACCGCTTCATGGGCCAGCAATCGAAGGGCGTTTGGCGCCAACGCCACATCATCGTGGCAGAACACGAAGAAGTCGGGAGCCGGGTCGGCATCCATCAGCACTCGATTGACCGCTGGGCCGAATCCGGGATTTGAGTCCACCCGGTGGACCTCGGCCTGGGGCAAAAGACGCTGCACCCGGGCAGTGGAGTCCGACTCGCTGCCAGCGTCGATCACGGTCACATCCACGAGGGGATGGTCTTGTGCGGCGATCGACTCCAGCATCTCGTCGAACCACAGACCGGGATCGTGGCTCACGATCACCACGTGAATCCTGGGGTCGGCCTTGGACTCCATCAGGTTTCGTCGGTGTTGCGGCTGACGAACTCCCGCAGTGCCTCAGCGAGGGCCGGGGCCTGGTCAACCGCGTCCGAAAGCACAGTCAGCACCGACCCGGGAAGCTGCCCGGCCAAATCAGCCACCGCGTTGCGCACATCCTCGGGCACTTGATTGGCCAGATCGGAGAAGGCGTCTCGCAACTCCTCGGGCAGCTGTTCGACAATATCCATTCGGGCGGCCTGAACACGGTTTATGGCCAGCAGACCGAGTCCCACCGCGGTGTAGATGCCGTTGCGAATGCACTCAACCAGCGGATCTTCCTCCGGCGCTGGCTCCTCAACTGGCTGCGGATCGCCCACCACAACACCGTACCGGCCCGCCCTGCAACAAAAGAGGCATGGTTCAGAGCACTCAGCGACTCGCCACCGGGCACAGCAAATGCCCGTGAGAAGTGGCACACTCGTTGCGATGCGAGCCCTGGTCACCGGGTCGCGGGGTTTTGTTGGGACACACCTGGTCGCTCATCTGAATGCCTGCGCCGACGACGTAATCGAGGTGGATCGGGTGATCGGCAGCCCTCCCATCGAGGACGCCAGCGCCATCGCCGAGCTGATCGCCGAGACCAAGCCCGATGCGGTGTACCACTTGGCCGGCCTGAGCGACGTGGCCGCCTCATGGGGCGACCCGATGGGCACATTCCTCGTCAACGCCGACGGCACCCTCCATGTGGTTCGGGCCTGCATCGACGCCGGGGTAGAGCGACTGCTGGCCGTCACCAGCAGCGACATCTACGGAATGGTCGACCCCGACGAGCTGCCCATCACCGAACACGCCCCCCTCCGGCCGGTAAACCCCTATGCCGCCAGCAAGGCTGCCGCTGAGATGGTGTGCATCCAGGGTTTCCTGGGCCACGGGCTGGGGGTGATCCGGGCCCGAGCCTTCAACCACCTGGGCCCCGGCCAGAGCGAGCGCTTTCTGGCCCCGGCCCTGGCGGCCCGCATAGTGCGCAATGAGCAATCCGGCAGTTCCGCGGTCCCGGTGGGGAACCTCTCGGCCCGCCGAGACTTCACCGATGTTCGCGACGTGGTCCGGGCCTACCGACTGCTGGTGATCGACGGCGAGCCCGGTGAGGCCTACAACGTGTGCTCGGGCCGCGATGTCGCCGTATCCGACATTGCCGAAGTCCTGCTGGACCTGGCCAAGTTCCCCATGAGCCTGGAACAGGACGACCGCCTTTTCCGCCCGGTCGATCTGCCGGTACAGCGGGGCGACAACAGCAAAATCCGGGCGACCACCGGCTGGGCCCCAGAAATCGAGTTGGTCGACACCCTGACAGACACCCTCGAAGATGCCCGCAACAGCCAAACCAGCCAAACTGAAGAGTCCAATGACTAGACCACAGCCCTACGAAGTTGCCCCGGCAAACAGGTTCGCTGTCCAGCGCAGGAACTCCAATGACTGAGCAACGGGCGCAGCGGGCGCTTATCACCGGGATCACCGGTCAAGACGGCTCCTATCTGGCTGAGTTCCTGCTCGACAAGGGATACGAGGTGGTGGGACTGGTCCGGCGGTCCAGCATGGTCAGCTTCGAGCGCATCGCCCATCTCCAGAACCAGATCACCATCGCCAGCGGCGACCTGCTGGACGAGGCATCGCTCATCGAGGCGCTCCAGCATCACCGCCCCTCCGAGGTGTACAACTTGGCGGCCCAGTCGTTCGTGCAAACCTCGTTCGGCCAGCCGGTGCTCACCGGCGAGACCACTGCTCTGGGAGTCACCCGCCTGCTCGACGCCATTCGCATCGTCGACCCGTCCATACGCTTTTACCAGGCCTCCAGCAGCGAGATGTTCGGCAAGGTGCGGGAGGTTCCCCAAACCGAGGACACCCCATTCCATCCCCGCAGCCCGTACGGGGTGGCCAAGGTGTACGGCCACTGGATCACGGTCAACTACCGGGAGAGCTACGGGCTGCACGCCAGCTCAGGGATCTTGTTCAACCACGAATCCCCTCGGCGGGGCCTGGAATTCGTCACCAGAAAGATCACCCACGCGGTGGCCTCGATTTTCCTGGGCCGCCAAAGCGAGCTGCGTCTCGGGAACCTCGACTCCAAGCGCGACTGGGGCTTCGCCGGCGATTACGTCAAGGCCATGTGGTTGATGCTCCAGCAAGAAGAGCCAGGCGACTATGTGGTGTGCTCGGGGGAGACCCACTCCGTTCGGGAGTTCTGCGAGCTGGCCTTCGCCCACCTGGGCATGGACTACGAAGACTACGTGGTCATCGACGAGGCCTTTTTCCGACCTGCCGAAGTCGACATGCTGGTGGGCGATCCCAGCCGGGCTACCTCTGTGCTGGGCTGGCACCGAGAGGTCGGGTTCCAAGACTTGGTGGCCATGATGGTGGACGCCGATCTCGACCTGCTCCAAGGAAAGCTCAAGGGGATTTCTTGACTGGTCCCCCTCCCGGTCCACTTGTGGAGTTCTCTTGACCCAGAGCGTGGTCACGCTGGCCGGAGGAGTGGGAGCAGCCAAACTGCTCACCGGTCTGATCCGGGTCCATCCGCCCGACGACCTGCTCGCCGTGGTGAACACCGCCGATGACACCGTGCTGCACGGCCTGCATGTGAGCCCCGACTTGGACACCGTGGTGTACACGCTGTCCGGGGCGGTCAACCCCGACACCGGCTGGGGCCTGGCCGGCGAGACCTGGCAAGCCATGGACGCCTTGGACCGCTACGGCGGAATCACCTGGTTCCGACTCGGCGACCGCGATCTGGCCACTCACTTGTACCGAACCCACCGGCTGGGCCAAGGGGCTGACTTGGCCACCGTTACCTCGGAGATCGCGTCCGCCTGGGATCTGGAGCTGACCGTGATGCCGGTGACCAACGACCGGATCGAAACCAGGGTCATGACCGTCGACGAAGGCGAGATCGGCTTCCAGGACTATTTCGTCCGCCGCCGCCATAACGTGGCGGTCTCTGCGGTCCGGGTGGAAGGGTCCAAGCAGGCCCAACCTGCCCCTGGCCTTATCGACGCCCTGGGGGAGGCCCGGTTAATCGTCATCGCCCCCTCCAACCCCATCGTGTCCATCGGGCCGGTGCTGGACGTACCCGGCGTGCGGGATGCGGTGGCCGCTCGCCGCGACGCCGTGGTGGCGGTGTCGCCCATCGTGGGGGGTGCCGCGCTCAAGGGCCCTGCCGATCGGCTCATGCGGGAGCTTGGCCATGAATGCTCGGTGGTGGGTGTGGCCCGACTGTACCGGGAAGTGGCTGCGACGCTGGTGATCGACAAAGCCGATGCCCATTTGGCCAACGACGTCGAGGCTGTCGGGGTGTCCTGCGTGGTGGCCCCAACAATCATGGACGACATCGAATCGGCCACTGCCCTGGCCCATACCGTTTTGGGCTGCTCGACGGAGGGAGTCCAGGCATGAGGCTCGAGATCTTCGGGGTGGAGGGATTGCCGGAGATCGAGGTGGGAGACGACTTGGCCGGGTTCATTGCCGAGGCGGCCGATTTGGCCGACGGCGACGTCGTGGTGGTCACCCAGAAGATCGTCTCCAAGGCCGAGAATGCCATGGTCGCAGTCGACCCCGACGACCCCATGTCCCACAAGCCGGTGGTGGAGCAGGAGTCGGTGCGGGTGCTGCGGCGGCGGGGCGATCTGGTCATCAGCGAGACCAAACACGGATTCGTGTGCGCCAACGCCGGAGTCGACCGGTCCAACGTGGCCGCCGATGCGGCCGCTCTTTTGCCCGACGACCCCGATCGCTCCGCCCGACGGATCCGCGACGGAATCAGGGCCCGCTCCGGAGTGGATGTAGGAGTGATCGTGTCCGACACCTTCGGGAGGCCCTGGCGACGGGGCGTGGCCGATGTGGCCATCGGAACGGCCGGGGTTCGCCCCATTCTCGACTTGCGGGGCACCCCCGACGCAACCGGCCGGGAGCTCCAGGTGACCGAGGTGGCCATCGTCGATGAGCTGGCTGCCGCCGCCGAGCTCGTCATGGGCAAGACCAATGGCGTCCCAGTGGCCGTCATCCGGGGGGCCCACCCCGATTGGCTCGGCCCCGGAAGCATCCAAGCCGACCTGGTCCGCTCCCCTGGCGAGGACCTGTTCCGCTAGGGCGTCCTCTCGCCCTTCAAGTCAGCGGCGGGGGGAATCGCGGTGTCGTCCCCCACAACCGACAGATCGCGAAGGCAGGCTCCCGCACCGATCTCGGCTCTGTAGCCCACGATAGAGCGCTCGACGACCGCCCCTCGACCAACGCGGGCACCAGGGAGCAACGCAGAATCGATGACCGACGCCCCAGAGGCAATGACAGCAGACTCCATCACAATCGAGCCTTCGACCGTGGCATCGGCCGCAACCTCAGCCGACGGATGGACCCAGTCGCCATCAGACAATGCCTGCTGAACCTCCAGATAAGCCTCCGGAGTACCGGTGTCCACCCAGAACCCGTCCCATGACAAGGCGTACATGCCTCCCTCCTCAACCAGCCTCGGAAATACCTCCCGCTCGATGGATGCCCGGGTGCCTTCGGCCACCGAGTCCAGGGCGGTGGGCTCCAAGGCATAGATCCCCACATTGATCTGGTTGCTGGGCGCCTGGTCAGCCGGGGGCTTCTCCACGAATTCCCGCACCCTGCCGCCGGGTTCGCACACCACCACGCCGAAACGGGACGGGTCGGCCACCGGCGCTAGGGCAATGGTGGCCTGAGCATCGGACCGGGCATGCAACGCCAACAGATCGGCTAGGGGAAACTGGTGGATCACATCGCCGTTGACGGCAACGAACGTGTCTCGGACATCGGCCTTGCGGGCGGCAAAGGCGATGGCCCCGGCGGTGTCCAGGGGCTCGGGTTCCACTGCGTAGAACAGCTCGACGCCAGCGCAGCGGCGCTCGGGGTAGGCAGCCTCAAAGGCGTCGGGCCGATATCCCAGCGAGAGCACCGCTCGAGTGATTCCCTGCTCCCCAAGGCGCCCCACCACATGCTCGATCATGGGCCGGTCGACCACCGGCAGCATCTGCTTGGGACGGGTCAGGGTCAGGGGCCGAAGTCTGGTGCCGAATCCGCCGACCAGAACAACTGCGTCCATGCAAGTGGTCCCCCGGCTCAGCCGTCGTCTTCCACCCTGACGCCCGGAACGTCCTCATTGAGGTTCTCGTCGAACTCAACCGGCCCCTCGGGCTGGGAGAGGTCGGCCACCAGCGATGGCGACACCGCGAGAAGATCGCTGACCGTGGGGGGAAGCGGCACCACGGCATCGCGGGGCGCTAGGGCGATGGTGAAGGCCTCGCCGTCCTTCTTGAAGCGGACATCGCCGAAGTCCTCGTAGATGCGCTCATCGGGCTCCGCTTCCACCGCGGTAAGGGCGTTGGACCAGCGCACAATCTGCATCACCGCCGGTTGCCCGTTGCACACCGCGTCCACCGCGCTGATCACCCCGAACTCGGCCGCGGTGATTCCGTTCTGGTCCATGGTCACGAACATCGCCTCAAAGAACTTGGCCATGACGGCGTCCTCACCGGCGGCGTTGGCGGTGAAGGGGTGAATGTGGATCAGCCCGTCGGAGTGGGAGTGGATGCCCTCGGGGTCATAGGGATAGCCCTGGCTGTTTCTGCGGCCCTCGAAGATGGGCTGATGCGCCCCGCCGTCGCCGTCGGTGCAGTCCCACACGGTGTACGCCGCGTGCCAGTGGTCGCTGAGACCGGGTCGCGACTCGGCCTCGCGCTGGGTACGGGCAATGGCCACCACCGCGATGCCGACCAGGATGATGAGCACCACCACGGCGGGAAAGCCGATGATCCGGCGCTGCTGACCCGCCCCGCCCATCGACGCGGCCCGCGCCACCTTTCGAGACCCAGAGGCTCTTGCCACGGTTCACAACGCTACCCGGCCCGAACCCCCAACCCACACCTGTAGCCAGGGGCCCACCGTTCCTATTCCACCAACTTGTCGAACAGCTCCAAGTATCGATCGGCGATTTCTTTTGGTCCCCCGGCTTGTTCTGCAAATGCCCTTCCCCGGTGGCCCATCTCCACCAGGCCATCGCGATCGGCGACCATTTCGGCCAGCGCGGCGCAAAAGGCGTCGGGGTCGTCGGGGTCCACCGTCCGGCCCGCACCGGAGTCGGCCAGCAAACGCTCAACCTCGCTCCCCCGGTCGACGCTGGCCAGCACGGGGCGGCCCGCGGCCAGCACCGAGTACACCTTCGAGGGCACGCTGGTGGCGCCGAGTCCCTGTCGCAACAGAACCAAGTGCAGATCGGCGGCGGCCAACACCTCCCCGAGGCGCTCGGGAGGCTGCCAGCCCACCAAGTGCAGGTTCTCCAACCGCTCGGCGGCGGCCGCCACCGTGGAGCGGGCCACTCCGTCCCCGTTGACCACGAACTGCACGTCAGCCCGACCCTGGTCGGCAAACCGCTGGGCCGCAGCCACCACCAGCTCAAGGGGCTGGGAGTGCCCCAGGTTGCCGGCGTACATCACCACGGTGCAGTCGGTGCCATCCAGCCCGAGATCGGCCCGATACGAATTGAGGCGGTCCGCCGGGTTGATGCGGCCCGCGTCGGCCGTGTTGGGGATGACCACCACCTTGTTGGGATCGACACCGGAGCCGAGCTTGGCCCTCACGTTCTCGGCCATGCCCCCCGACAGAACGGTGACCGCCGCGGCCCGCCTATACAGCCAGCGCTCCAGTCGGGAGGCCGCGGCCGCCACCCGGGCGCTGCGCACCACACCGGTCTCCACCGCCGCGTCGGGAAACACATCTTGCACGTTGAAGACCAACGGCGCCCGCCCCCGCCAGGCAGCCGCCCACCCTGCGGCGCCCAGCGTTATGGGCGGCGACATGGCGAACACCACATCGCAACGGCCAACCGCGAACAAGGCGCTGATGCCGGCCAGCGCGGTGAACCCGGCGAATCCGGCCGCCCTGGCCACCAGACGCCCCTTGTTGGAGGGAAACGGGTGCCAGCGACGGATCCGCCCCCACGGCTCCTCTTGGGTCCGCACCAGTCGCCCCTTCCAACCCTCGGCCACTGCGTGGTCCCGATACCACGGCAGGCTGGTGACTATCTCCACCCGGTGGCCGCGGGCCGTCCACTGCTCGCAAATGGAGGTCATCACCTCCCCCGTGGGGGCCGTGTCGGGCACATAGTGGGGACAAAGCACCAGGATGGAAAGGGGTTTCCCAGTCATTGGCCTAGCGCCTCGCCTGGAACCCCGCCGGACAGACACATCATCCGGCCACCTTTTCGTACAGGCCGCACAGCTCCGTCCCCGGATCGAGCTCGGCCAGCTCGCCAACCCGGGATGCTCCCGCCTCGCTCAATCGCCGGCGGGCGTCAGGGTCGCCCACCAGCTCGCCAATCGCCCTGGCCCACAATTCGGGATCGTCGGGATCTACCAGGCGTCCGCCTGAGCCCACCACCTCGGACAGGGCCCCGGCATCAGCGGCCACCACCGGACAGCCCCGCACCATGGCCTCCACCACCGGGAGGCCGTAGCCCTCGTACTTCGACGGGAACACCATGGCCACAGCCTGTCGATACAGGCCATCCAGCACGGCTCGGGGAATACGGCCCAGCCGGTGCCACCGGTCTCCCACGCTGAGCTTGGCGGCAAGGTGATCCAGTTTGGCGTCCAGCGGTCCGGGTCCCCCTGAGACGACCAGCGCCAAATCCACACCGTCGGCGGCCAACTGGGCCAGAGCCCGCAACAGGATTTCGTGATTTTTGTGGGAGTAGGTCAACGCCGGATACAGAACGAACGGACGATCCAAATCCGGGACCGCGGCAGCCAGCGGCATGTCCGATGCAGTGGAGGAGTCGTCCACCGGTGCGGGAACAACGGCAATCCGCTGGGGGTCAACCTTCAAGCGCTCCACCAGTCGGCTGCGACAGAACTCGCTCACGGTGACGATCGTCTCGGCTCGGCGCACCGACCACGGCAGCATCACCCGCAGGTACAACCGCTTGACCAGGCCGAAGCGCTTGGGATGGTCCAAGGGCTGCAAGTCATGGACGGTCACCACCGCAGGCTTCACCCCCACAATGGGAACGGTGCCCCCGAAGTGGTGGACCATATCCAGTCCGCGTCGACGGCATTGGGTAGCCAGCCAGGTGTTCTCGATGAGCACTCGTAGCGGTCGGAGCTTCCCGGCCCGCGACGTGACCACTTCGTGGCGCTGGGCCAGAGATGGGTGGGACTTGGCAAACCCCCGCAATGTGAACAGGGTCAGCCGCACCGGGGCATCCGGGGGAATGGCCGACAGCAGCCGTACCGCATAGTCCTCCGAACCTCCCACTCGGCCCGATCGCAGCCACAGCAGGTTCACCCCAACACAGATCGTCTGATCGGTCAACTCACCATCTCCCGGTAGATCTGCATGAGCCCCTCGGCAGTGCTCTGCCACGTGAATTTGGACAGCGCCCGCTCTCGGCCCAATTTGCCCAGGCGATCAGCCGCATCAGAGTCGTCGAGCAGTCCGCCCAAGGCATCGGCAATCTCCGCCGGCCGGGCGGGATCCACCGCCTCCGCGGCTGCTCCCGCCAGCTCTGCGGTGGCCCCAGTTGCCGAGGTCACCACGGGAGTGCCCTGCACCATGGCCTCCAAGACGGGCAAACCGAAACCCTCGGTCAAGCTCGGATAGCAGAACGCCGCGGCGGCCCGCATAAGCGACCGCTTGTCGGCCTCGCTAACAAAGCCCAACCGCCGGATCGAGGCCGGCAGATCATCGTCCAGGTTCGACTTCCAGCCGGCCGGACCCACCAGCACTAGCTCCTCGCCGGTTCGGTCCAGCATCTGCCACGCGGCCAACAGCCCGTCCAAGTTCTTCCGGGGCTCAGCCGTTCCCACCCACAGCACGAATCGCTCGGCCAGTTCGAACCGCCGTCGCACATCTTCGGCCTCCTCCGGCGGCACCAGGCAGTCCTCAACCCCATACGGCACCAGCCTCACCCGATCGGCGTCGATCCCCGCCTGAACGCAATCGTCCGCCGTGTGCTGCGATGGGTACACCACCACGTCGGCTTCGCTGCGGGTCAGCTCCAGAGACCGGCCAAAGAACTGCACCCCCCGAGGGGTGAAGTGGTCAGGATGACGCAGAAACGCCAGGTCATTGACGGTAACTGCCAGCGGCGCAGTCCGGGGAGGCACCGCCATGCCGGTGGCGTGGATCACATCCACCACACCGGTAGCCCGCTGCACGGAGGGCCGCCGCATCTTGTGCCAGCACCAGTACAGGCCGGTCCGGGGCATGGGCAGGGCGGCCACGGGAACACTGGGGGCAAACGGCTCTTCGGGCGGATTGCGGTGCCAGGCCGACACGCCCACCATCTCCGGCGGGTCGGAGAGGCGCCCCAAGGCGTCCACACATCCCAGGGCGGCGGTC
>JAJEEH010000058.1 GCA_022821105.1 Acidimicrobiia bacterium | reverse complement strand
TGGGCTCTTCCTCCATGGGCTCCTCGTCGTCCATGGGCTCTTCCTCCATGGGCTCCTCGTCGTCCATGGGCTCTTCCTCCATGGGCTCCTCGTCGTCCATGGGCTCTTCCTCGGCGGGCTCCTCCAAAGCAGCGGCAATGATCACGGAAACGGAGGCTGCTTCCCCGTTTGGCACTAGCTGGAATAGGAGGAAGGTAACGCCCTCTTCACCCACTTCGACGCCTTCCACGGTGAAGGGTGCAGTGTTGTCCTGCGAACTACCGAGACCGCCGCAGTACTGCGTTAGCGCCGCCATGCCATCCAATATCGATGCGTCATCGGTCTTGCAAATGGCGAGGTTTGTTGCAACGGTGAAGCCGGAAGGCGTCAACGTGAAGTCATAGGTCCCGGCCTCGGATACTGATGCAGGGTCGGCGGTAAGGGTCTGCCCATCCTGTGCTGAGGCGGCGCTGGCACCTACCCAGGTGACAAGCGCCAATGCCATCGCGATGAATACCAACTTGGTCTTGGTCATGACGTAGCTCCTTGGGCCGACCCGACACCAGTCCCGGCCCCTACTCCGATAAGTTACGAAACCTTAGCGCGGCATCTCGTTTGTGTCATCTATCCGACAGTTACATTTCAATTGTCGATCGCGCCCAGAAACGACCGGTGCCCCGGACCCGAAGGCCCGGGGCACCGAGTGTTTTGATCAGGAGTTGGTGTTACAGGGTGCGCAGCCTACGGCTGAGACCGAACACCATCACACCGGCGAGGGCGATGCCCGTACCGATGATCACCAGCAGTGATGTGTTCAAACCGGTTGCTGGCAGCTCTGCCTCACCGATCTCGACGGCTACGCTCGCCGCTTCGCCGTCTGGGACGAGCTCAAAGATCAGGAACGTGACACCAGCATCGGTGACTTCCACGCCTTCCACTGAGATGGGGTCGCCACTGGTAGCATCTTGCGAGCTACCGAAACCGCCGCAGTACTGCATCAGTGTGGCCTGTCCCCACCCATCAGGTCCGGGGTCTGCGGTGTTGCAGACAGCCAGGTTGGTGGCAGATTTGGTGAAGCCAGTAGGCGTCAACGTGAAGTCGTATGTGCCAGGCTCGGGCACAGCAGAAGGATCAGCGGTAAGCGTCTGGTCCTGTGCTGATGCGGAGCCGGCGAACAAAAAGCCGACCAGCGCCACTGCCAGCCCAACGAAAATCAACTTGGTCTTGGTCATAGTTGTGTCTCCCTGGACCAAGCCAATGGTCGGCCGGCCCCTACTCGGTTAATTGGGCCAGACTTTAGCCCCTTCAACCGCTCATGTCATTAATCCAGAAAGAGATACCGTCAGTGCAGGGACATTGAGGTGCCCTGGCTAGTGTGCCCGGCGTGGAGTCGGTACGAAATTTCCGTCCTTTGGGCGGCCAGACCACGACTGGTGGTCGACGGGTTCGGTCGGGTCTGGTGTATCGATCGGGCCATCTTGCCGAAGCCTCGGACGCAGACGTCGAGGCATTGGTGGAGTTGGGTATTCGTACAGTCTTTGATTTTCGAAACCAGGGCGACCTTGCCGTAGAGGGTCCCAACCGACTGCCTGAAGGGGTGGAGCAGGTCTCCCTGCCCATGGCAGATTCTGCGAACCCGTCCGGGATTCGGGAGAACTTTGCTTCCTTCAGTGCCGAGGAGTTGGAAGAGCGATTCGGCAACGGCAAAGCCTTCCAGTGGATGAAGGATGCTTCGGCGAGATCGGTAAGCGACCCAGTGCGGACAGGTCAATTCGGCCGATTTGTTCAAGGGCTGCTGGCGCCCGGAGCAGTTCCGGTGCTGTTCAATTGCAGCGCGGGCAAAGACCGCACCGGGTGGGCGGCCAGCCTGTTGCTGTTAGCCGTGGGAGTACCGGAGCAGCAGGTGGTGGACCATTATCTGGAGACCAACCAGCACGTGGTTCCGGGCCGTTATGGCGACTTGATGATGCCGCTTATGGCTGTACACGAGGATTACTTTGCCGAGCAGATGCAGGTGCTGGCCGACACCTGGGGCAGTTTCGACCAGTACTGGACCGACGGCTTGGGCCTAGACGGGGGGCATCGAGAGGCCCTGCGGGAGCTACTGCTGGACTAGGGGGTCTTGAGCTCGCCGATGTTGTGAACCGGGGCGAGGGTGTCTTGGAGGTAGTCAGGGCCTTCCAGGGTGTCGACGAACCAGCCGGTGGGGCACATGGTGAGGATCTCCACCAGGCTGAATCCGGCCCCGGCCATCTGGGACTCATAGGCCCTGGTTATGTAGCGCTTGGTGCGGGCCACGTTGCCAGCGTTGTTGACGGCGCACCGGGCGACATAGGCCGCGCCGTCCATGGTGGCGGCGAGATCGGAGAGCAGAATCGGGTGGCCGTGCTGGTGGGGGTCGCGTCCTTCAATTGAGGTCTTAGTGCGTTGGCCCAGGGTGGTGGTGGTGGTCATCTGGCCGCCGGTCTCGCCGAACACCCCGTTGTTCAGAAGCAGACAAGTGATGTTCTCGCCCCGGGCCGCGGCGTGCAGCACCTCTTGGAGTCCCTCGTTCACCATGTCGCCATCACCTTGGACGGTCATCACGAACCCGTCGGGCAGCATCCGCTTGATGCCGGTGGCCACCGACGGGGCCCGACCGTGCAGGGCTTGCACCACTTCCACGTCGAGGTTGTGGGCGAAGGCCGTATAGCAGCCGATGCCGAACACCGTGATCGTGGACTGGGCCAATTCCAGTTCTTCGATGGCCTCCATGGCGGCCCGGATGGCGATGGGCTCCCCGCAGCCCGGACAGAGGTGGTGGTTGGCCTGGGTGATGAGTGAGGGGGTGAAGTCGTCAACCAGCGCGGCGGGCTCAGTGGGCGGCGAATCAGTGGAAAGGTAAATCCGCTCGTCGCTCATGGCCTGTTTTCCCTCATTTCCCGCTTCCCCCTAATGGCCTGTTTCCTCTCATGTCAGGGCCTCCAAGATGCGCTCGGAGATATCGGGGACGTTGATGTCGGGTCCGATCCCGAAGCCGGAGTGGTCCCAACTGGGGCCCCCGATGAACTCCACCGGCACCGCCCCCAGCGTAGCCAGTCGCACGTCTTCGACCATCTGGCCCATGTTCTGCTCGTACACCGCCACTTTGGCGGCGCTGGCGACCGCGTCGTGTACTGCCTGCGACGGGAACGGCCACAGCGTGATTGGGCGGATATAGCCCACCCGGTGACCGGCATCGCGCAGTCGCAGACAGGCGTAGCGCACGAACTTGCCCACCGATCCGTAAGCAGCCACCACCAATTCGGCGTCTTCGCAGAAGCCAATATCGATCAGCGGGTCCACTCCGACAGACATTTCTTGGATGTGGGCCGCACACGCCGAGTAATGGGCCCCCAAGTCGAACCCCTCTTCGCCCTCGACGCCTCCGCCCAATGGGGAGATGATCTTGGCCGACCCCGACCCCCCAGAAGACCCGTTGAGGGCCCAATCGGGCACCTCGGGGGCGGCGCCTTCTATTGAGGGCACCGAAACTGCCTGGTAGGTGTGGGCCAAGTAGTAGTCGCCCAGCACCATCACCGGGGTTCGCCACTGGCTGGCCAACTCGAACGCCAGCCGGGTCAGCTCTACCGCCTCGGGTACGTCCATGGGGGCCAGCACGATGTGGCGGTAGTCGCCGTGGCCTCCGCCTCGGGTGGCTTGGAAGTAGTCGCCTTGGCCCCGGGCCATGTTGAACACCACCAGCGGCAGGCGGGCGTTGGTGATTTCCGCCAGCGACTCCTGCATCAGCGACAGTCCCTGGCCGGTGGACCCGGTGGCGGCCAGGTGGCCGGTGGTGGCCGCCCCCCAGGCCATGCCCACCGCCTCCAACTCGCTCTCGGCGTTCATGCAAATGCCGTCTACCTCGGGCAGCAGGGAGGCCATGTGCTCGAGCAACTCGGTGAACGGGGTCATCGGATATCCCGTGAAGAACCGGCAGCCGGAGGCCACCGCGGCCCGGGCAATGGCCTCCGATCCCTCCAGCAGCGCTCGGTCGCTCACCGTTCGCTGCTCTCGCCAAGCGGCAATTCCTGGGGAGTGTCGTACTTGTACACCTGGAACACGAAGTCGGGACAGATCTGGGCGCAGGCCTGACAGCCGGTGCAGCCGGCCAGCAGGCGGGGGTAGCGGTAGCCCTTGATGTTCACTTCGTGGGTGGTCATTTCCAGCACACGCGGCGGGCAGGCGTCGATGCAGAGGTCACAGCCCTTGCAGGCCTCTACGTCGATGACCACCGTGCCCCGGACGGTGACGGAATTCACGCCGCCATCTCCCAGCCGGCGGCCAGCGCAGCCTCATTGGCCTCGATGAGCTGGCTTCGGTAGGGCGGCACTGAGCGGCGCATGCCCTCGACAAGTCCGTCCAGGCTCACCAGCCCGGACTTTCGTCCGTACACCCCGGACATGACCATGGCAGCCAGCAGCGGGTTGCCTAAATCGGTGGCCATATCGGTGGCGGGGACCTCTACGACTTGGTAGCGGTGGGCGTCCAATTCGTCCTCGAACACCGACGTGTTGACCAGCACCAATCCGTTATCGCGGATGCGCTCGCTAAGCGGAGCCCAGTACTGGTGGTGCATCAAGACGGCCGACCAGGTCGTCGACAGAACCGGCGGCGCCTCGATGGGCTGGTCGCTGATCACCACCGTGCTGTCGGTGTTGCCGCCCCGCATCATGCCGCCGTAGCTGCCGAACACCAGCACCTCTTTGCCCTCGGCGGTGGCCCCTTGGGCGATGACCTGGGCGGCCAGCTGCACCCCTTGACCGCCGATTCCGGTGAGCATCAGCTCCCGCTCCCCGGAGCTCATCGTCTCTGCCTGACTGGCCGGTTCGGCACTGCTCACCGGCCTTTCCATTGCGGGGGTCTCTTTTCCACGAATGCCCGGGGGCCTTCCAAGAAGTCCTCGGTCTTAGAGATCTCCCCGCCTAGCCCCGCAGCAATAGCGAAGCCCTCGGCTTCGGTGGTCTCCAGCCCGTCGAAGATGGCTCGGCGGGCGGCCCTCACCGCCAGTGGGGCGTTTACCACGATGCGCTCGGCCAGTGCCCTGGCCTCGGCCAATGCCTGGCCGGGTTCGCACACTACGTTCACCAGGCCCAGTGTGTAGGCCCGGTGAACATCGATGGTGTCGCCGGTCAAGGCAAGCTCCATAGCGACGTTTGTGGGAATGCGGCGGGGAAGCCGGGTGACCCCTCCCTCGGAGGCCACCAGCGACCGCTTCACCTCGGGAAGGCCGAAAACCGCTTCGGTGGACGCCACCACCAGATCACAGCCCAGCACCAGCTCGAATCCCCCGGCCAATGCGGGGCGGTCCACTGCGGCGATAACCGGCTTGGTCCGCTGCCGTCGCGCGAATCGGCCGAAGCCCTCCTCTGCGGTGATGATGCCCGCCGCCCGGCCTTCGGAAAGCGCCTTGAGGTCGGCCCCGGCACAGAAAATCTGGCCGTTGCCAGCCAGGATGGCCACCCACAGGCTCTCGTCAGCTTCGAATTGATCGAACGCCTCGCCCAAGGAGGCGGACAGCTCCGGGCTCATGGCATTGCGGGCCTCCGGGCGGTTCAGGGTGATCACCGCCACTCGCCCTTCGGCTTCGTAGAGAACGAGGCTCATCGCGCGCTACCTCGATTCCTACTCCGGCTCTCGCACTTTTAGGAGTTGCTTGCCGTGGTTGGCCCCGGAGAACAGCCGCAAGAAGGTTGTGGGGATGTTGTCGAACCCCTCTTGGATGTCGGTCTGGAAGGCGATCTCGCCTTCGGCCACCCACTGGCCGAGGTCGGCCGAAGCCTCCGGCACCCGGTCCATGTGGTCGAACATCACAAAGCCCTGGAGTGTGAGACGCTTCTCGATGATCTCGAACATGTTGGACGGTCCCGGCCGGCGCATGCCCTGGTTGTAGGTGGAGATGGCCCCGCACACCGCCACGCGCCCGCCCTGGTTCATGTGTCCCATCACGGTTTCGAGCATGTCTCCGCCCACGTTGTCGAAGTACACGTCCACCCCGTCGGAGCATGTCTCGCTCAAGCGGGCGTCTATGTCCTCGTTCTTGTAGTCGATGGCGGCGTCCAGGCGGGCCTCTTCGAGGAGCCAGCGGCACTTGTCAGCCCCGCCGGCGATGCCCACCGACCGGCATCCCTTGATCCGGGCGATCTGGGCGGCCACTGAACCGGTGGCCCCGGCGGCCCCCGACGTCAGCACGGTCTCACCCGACTGGGGACGGCCGATGTCCAGCAGGCCGATGTAGGCGGTGAGGCCGGTGCCTCCCATCGGGCCCAGCATTACCGGGATGGGCGTGCCCGGTGGCACCACCCTGACATTGCCGTCCACCACCTCGTAGTCCTGCCAGCTCATCATGCCGCTGACCAGATCGCCCTCGTTCAGCGCCGGGGTGTTGGAGGCCACTACCTGGAACACTCCCGGCCCCACCATGGGCTGGCCCAGCGGCGCAGGAGGCATATAGGTGATGAAGTCCTCCAACCACGTCCGCATGGCCGGCTCGAAGCTGAGATAGCACAGCCGGGCCAGCGCTTGGCCGTCGCCCGGTTCGGGGATGTCGGTTTCCCGGTATTCGAAGTTGTCCACGCCGACTGGTCCGTCGGGCCGCACGGCATAGATCCACTGGCGGTTCATTCCGTCAACCTACTCCGGCAGATGGACGCAGCCCCTCAGCGAGCCGGTCGGACCCGCAGCATCATGGTGGCTATCAGTCGATCGCCCTTGCCCAAATCCCTGATCTCAGCCAGCACCCAGCCCGAGGACGGATCGCCCATCCAGCGGCAGGTGCTGTACACCGGGCCGATCTTTCCCCCCAGCAGATAGCGGATGTCCATGTCGGCCACCGCGTGGGGCGTGCCGAAATGATGCTCAGCCAAGGTCTCGGCGCCCACCTCACCCACCAGGGTGACCATGGCGCCCTGCATGATGCCCGCGGGGTTGAGCAGCTGCGGGGTGAGCTCCACCTCAACATGGCCGACGGAGGCGTCCACCACCTCGATGCCGGCCACTTCGGCTAGGGGCCGGTCGATGTCGGGAAGCCCCATGAGGTCGGGTTGGGGAGGGTCGTGGATGGGCTTGGCCGGGTCGCCGGGACGTTGGTGGTGTCGCCCGAAGCCGATCTGGGCATAGCCCACCTCGGTGCCGTCGGGGGTGTTGAAGCGGCACTCACACGTCAGCGTGCTGGCCCCGGCCCGCAGCACCTCGGCGTACACGTCGATTTGGTGCGGCAGGGGGACATCTGTGGTTCGGAGCTGGAAGTCGGTGGTGAAGTGCCAGCACTCCGGGTCTTCCTTCTCGCCGATCATGCCGCCAGTGATGTCGGCAATCAGCATCAGCACCGAGGCCCTCACCTGGCCGCCGTGGCACTGCTCGTCGAACACCCGGAGCTTTCCGTAGCCGGGATGGGCGACGGGGTCGCAGTAGATCCCGAGCTGGGCCAGAAGGGTGAACTTTGGAGGTGCTTGTGCGGGGACGGTCATGGCCCCTTAGTTCTAGACGGTGGCACTCTCCAAAACCGTGTTCTTGAAGAAGTCGGGGCGGGCCTCGGAGAAGAAGCGGTGGGCGTTGCCGAAGGTGAAGGCCCGGAATTGGTCTTCGTTCAGCCAGCCGTGCTCCACCTGCTCCCACACCTCGGGGAGCACCTCGGACATGTCGGGCACGTCCCAGTGGCCCACGTCGGAGGAGAAAATGGCGTTGAGAGTGGCCCCTTCGGGCAGGGCGCCGTCGAAGGCCAGCCGCACCAGCGGGTCGTCGGCCTCGCAGCCGAACCAGTAGGAGCGGTCGATCTGCTCGAGAATGTCTTCAGGGCAGGAGATGCCCGCAGCCTCGAAGTCGTGGACGACCTGATCGGAGCTGATGCCCTTCTGCATTACTTTGCCGAAGCCAGCGGGCAGATCGATGGGGTCGTCAGCCTCGGCCAGCAGGGATTCGAAGTAATCGGGCTCGAAGAGGGCCGGGTCGTAGGCCTTGAGGCCCTCGGGGCCGCGCTTTTCCCAGTGGCTGAGGAGGTCACACACCATCTGGGCGCCCCAGGTGACCCCGCCTTCCAGGAAGCCGAGGCGCAGATCGGGGAAGCGATGGGTGACCCCGCCGAAGAAGATCGACTTGGCGGCAGCCTCGCTGGCGGTGCCGAAGTTGCCCATATGGTTGTAGGTGAAGTTGCTGATTGAGCGCCGGCCGTCCCAGCCCATTGATCCGGAGTGGAGGCTGGCCGGGGTTTGCAGCTCTACCAGCCGCTGCCACAACGGGTCGTAGTCGTAGGCCGAATCGAGGCCCAGCGAGTCGATCCAAGTGGCCATCTCGCCGCCGGCCGGCACCTGGCGGGGAACAAACCCACCGATCATCACTGCTTTGAAGCCCAGCTCGGTGACGGCGAAGTCGAGTTGTTCGATGGCCTCATCGGGGGTGTGGGTGGGAATGGCCGCCACCGGGGTGAGGCGGTCTTGCAGGCCTTGGTAGCTGTCAGCCAGGTAGCGGTTGAGCGCCCGGCAGAGCTTGTTGCGGATATCGTCGTCGCGATAGGCCGGGAAGTTGAGGCCGATGCTGGGGTAGCACACCGCGAAGTCCATGCCCAGCTCCTCGATGCGGTCGTGGAACATCGCCGGAGACACCGCAGTGGCGAAGTCCCGAGTGTTGCCCAGCGGCAGAGCCCACCACGGTCCCCGGAAGGATCGCCGGGCCAGGCGCTCATCAGGGGAGAGGCCCGACCAGTTGGGCTCACCGTTGAACGAGCAGTTGGACATCTGGGGGTACAGTCCTCCCTCAAGCCCCTCGTCGAGGCAGTACTGGTGGAGGGCCGGGTAGTGCTCGAACACGTGCCCGTCGGCGTCAATGATTGGATGGCCGAGGTCGGCCCGGATTTCTGCGGCGGATCGCTGGCTGCTCATAGCGACAACGCTAGCTACTACCGTTGATGGTTGTCTCAGTGACACCCGATTGAGAAGGTTCAAATCATGAGCACCGTCGCCCCCGTACGTCCTTGCATCTCGGCTGACTCGCATGTCACCGAGCCCGACAACACCTACATCGACTACATCGATCCCCAATTCCGGGATCGGGCCCCCCGGGTGGACTGGGCCGATGACATGGGCGCGTTCATGTCCATCGACAACGGCCGCAATCGGATGCCCTATGGAATGATCGCTGCCGCGGGCAAGAGCTGGCATGAGATCAGCCTTTCCAGCGGCACCCGCTGGGAGGACCTGCACCCCGGCGGGTACGACCCGGTGGCCCGCCTCGATGAGCAGGACCGTGATGGAGTGGTGGCCGAGGTGATCTACCCGTCGGTGGGCATGACCATCTGCAACCACCCCGACGCCGACTATAAGAAGGCGTGTTTCGACGCCTACAACCGCTGGATTGCCGAGTTCAATTCCCATGCTCCTGAGCGGTTGATCGGCTTGGGTCAGACCGCGGTGCGGTCGGTAGACGAGGCCATCGCCGACTTGGAGGCCATGAAAGCTCTCGGGCTCAAGGGCGTCATGCTGCCCGGCTATCCGTCCTCGGGGATCGACTACGACGCTCCCGAGTTCGACGCCTTCTGGGAGGCGTCGGTGTCGATGGGCATGCCGCTGTCGTTCCACATCCTCACCTCTGGGAATGACCATCCCATGGCCGCCCAATTCCGGGGCCCCAAGATCAACTCGTTCCTGGGGATCATCCGGGGCAACCAGGACATCATTGGCACGCTGATCTTCGGCGGCGTGTTCGAGCGCCATCCCGACCTGCGGGTGGTGTGCGTGGAGGCCGACGCGGGCTGGGCGCCCCACTGGATGTACCGGGCCGACCACGCTTACAACCGGCATCGCAACTGGCTGGAGAGCGCCGAACTGTCCAAGAAGCCCAGCGATTACTTCCGGGAGAACGTGTACCTCACGTTCCAGGACGACTGGGTGGCGTTCAAGCTGCTCGATCTGATGAACGTGAACCGGGTGATGTGGGCCAACGACCACCCCCACTCCGACGCCACCTGGCCCTGGTCACAGGAAATGCTCACCGAGCAGACCAGCCACATGACCGATCACCAAATCGACCGCGTCCTCCGCGACAACTGCGCCGAGCTCTACGGACTCACCGTTTAGGGGCGCTTACTCGCCGTTCTTGATGGCCTGCCACACCCTTTCGGGGGTGCAGGGCATGTCTATGTGGGTGACGCCGAGGGGGGAAAGGGCGTCGATGATGGCGTTCTGTACGGCGGCGGGGGCGGCGACGGTGCCGCTTTCGCCTACTCCTTTGGCACCTAGGGAGTTGCGGTCGGTGGGAGTCTGGATGAAGTGGGTCTCCACCTCGGGGACATCGCTGGCTGCTGGCACCAGATAGTCGGCCAGGCTGGTGGTGAGGGGGTTGGCGTCGGCGTCGTAGCGCATCTCCTCGAATAAGGCGACGCCGATGCCCTGAACGGCTCCGCCCTGGACTTGGCCTGAGGCCTGCACCTCGTTGAGCAGCTGGCCGCAGTCTGTGACGGCCATGTGGCGGATCAGATCCACATTGCCGGTCTCGATATCGACCTCGACGGCGGCGACATGGGTGCCGCCGGGGAAGGTGGGCTGGCCTTGGTCGAAGGCGGCAGTGGTCTCGGTTCCGGCCAGATCGGCCAGCGGGATGCCGGCTGAAGGGGTGCCCAGCACGCCCAGGGTGCCATCGGGGCGGAGTTCGATGTCGTCTACCGCGGCCTCCAACAGGTCCGCGGCCCGTTCTTTCAGCTTTTTTCGAAGGCGTTCCGACACTTGGACAGCAGAACTGCTGGCCAACGACGCTGACCGGGAGCCAAAGCTGCCCAGCGCGGATCGGAAGCGGCCGGTGTTGGGGGTTGCTGCCACGATCATGGAGGGGTCCAGGCCCAGGGCGTCGGCGGTTAGGCGGGTGATGATTGATTGCATTCCCTGGCCTATTGGGGCGATGCCAGCATCGATTTCGATTCGGCCGTCGTCGGTCACCCGGGCTGCGGATGGTTGGCAGGGCTCGTGGCGGCCGGTGAAGTCGGCCCAGCAGCTCAAGCCAATGCCCAGCAGCCTTTGATCCCCGGTAGCACGGCGGGCGGCTTGTTCTTCTCGCAATCGCTGGTAGCCGATCTCCGAGAGGGCTTGTTCCATGGCGCCTAGGTGGTCGGCCAAATCCATCACCAGTCCGCTGGGCATCTCCCGAGGGAAGTCTGCGGGCTGAAGCAGATTTCGGCGGCGGACTTCGGCGGGGTCCAGATCTAGGTCACGGGCCAGGGTGTCCATTGCCCGCTCCAGCAGGCCGATGGCCTCGGCTCGACCCGGTCCCCGGTACGGCCCGGTGGGAACGGTGTTGGTCATCACCGCCGAGGCGGTCACTGCCACTTGGTCAATCCGGTAGGGGCCGGGAATGAGTCGCTGGGTTTGGAGGGGTTCGAATGCCCCCATCCCGGCGTAGCCGCCCACATCCGCGCTCACCTCGGCCTCCAGAGCGTTGACGACGCCATTTTGGTCAGCGGCCAACGTAATGCGCTGGTCTTGGTCCCGAGCCTGCATCGACAGCAGGTTCTCGGGGCGGGATTGGGCAAGGCGGAGTGGGCGGTTCAGCCGCAGGGCTAAGCGGGCGGCCACCGCAAACAGACCGTTCTCACCGTCGCATTTGCCCCCGAAGCCGCCGCCGATAGGGGGAACGATCAGGCTGATCTGGTCATCATCGAGCCCGAGAGTGGCGGCCAGTTCGTCATGCGTCAGCGACGGCATTTGGGCGTTGATGTGGACTGCCACCCGGTCACCGTCGGGAACTACCAGTCCGGCAACCCCCTCGATGGGGGAGCAGGCCACTCGGGGATAGTGCTGCTTGACGGTCACAGTCACATCGGAGGCGTCGAGCGCCGCCTGGGTCGCGACCACATCACCCGATGGGACGGCGAGCACGGTGTTCGAGCCGTGCGCCGGGTGGAGGAGTGGGGCGTCTTCGGCGGTGGCGCTGGTTTGATCGGGAACCGGGGGCAGAGGCCGATAGTCCACGGCCACCAATTCGCAGGCATCGACCACTACTGCCTCACTGACTGCGACCACCGCGGCGACTGCTTCTCCGACATAGGCCACCGATCCTTCGGCCAGCGGTGGGCGGCTGATGTTGGCCGGGGAGACCCCCTCCAAGCCTGCTTGGGTGATCAAATCCAAGTCGTCAGCAGTGAACGCCCCGACCACGCCATCGAGGGCCTCGGCCTCGGATGTGTCGATACCGGCAATGGTCGCTCGGGCTATCGGGGATCGAACGAAACCCAACCAGAGCGCGCCCTCAGCGCTGAGGTCTCCGCCGAAGCGAGCTCGACCGGTCAGCAGGTCGAAATCCTCGATCCGACCTTCCCAGGTGCTCACTACAAGGCTTCTTCGATCACAGTTCCCTTGAAGAAGTCAGTGTTGGTGCCGGCCCACAGCGACATCGGGTGCTCGAAGGTGAAGGCCCTGAAGTCGGCCTCGTCGAGGATGCCGTCGTCCACCAGCTCGTAGGCCTCGGGCAGCACCTCGCGCACATCGGGGACGTCCCAGTGGCCCACATCAGAGGCGAAGATGCCCTTCACCACCTGGCCCTTCGGGGTCACTGACCGATTGAAGCCGATGGCGGTCATGGGATCGTCGGCCTCGCAGCCGAAGTGGAAGCGGTCCCAGATAGCCAGAATGTCGTCCACGGTGTCCACCCCGCTGAGGGCGAACTCGTCGATGGTGGCCGGGTCTTCATCGGGCTCGCTCAGCATGTGCAGCGCCTCTAGGAGGCGGTCCCGGTGGCTGTTGGCCTCCGGAGTTCCGTAGGCGTCGAACAGCTGGCCCAGCTCGTCCATGTCCACCGCGGCGGGGTCATAGTGGCTGATGGCGTCGCGGTTGCGCTTCTCCCAGTGGCCGATCACGTCCGACAGCAGGTTCACGCCCCAGGCCACGCCCCCTTCCAGGAAGGCCCAGCGCAGCTCGGGGAAACGGTGGGCCACCCCGCCCATGAACACCGCCCGGCACAGTGCCTCGCCCGCGGCGGCGAAGTTGCCCAAATGGTTGTACACGTAGTTGGTCTCCGAGGTGCGGCTGCCACAGCCCATGCCCGCGGAGTGGAAGGTGGGCGACACGCCCAGCTCGGTGCACCGCCGCCACACCGGGTCGTAGTCGTGGGGGGAGTCCATGCCCAGGGTGTCCATGCGGCGGGCGTGACGGTGGCTGGTGTTCTCCGGGTCCACCGGCCGGGGCACCAGCCCGGTCATCATCACCGGGCGCATGCCCAGCTCACCCACCGCGAAGTCCAGCTCGGCAATGGCCTCATCGGGGGTAAACATTGGGATGATGGCCACCGGCATGAGGCGGTCGGAG
>JAJEEH010000168.1 GCA_022821105.1 Acidimicrobiia bacterium | reverse complement strand
CCGCCGACTTGGCCGATGCGTATGGCGGTGCCCCAGGCGGCCACCATGATGGCCCGGTGCTCATTGGGAGCCAGCGAGGCGGCTCGGCTTTGCAGGGGGACCACCACCATCTGATCGGCGGCACCGAGCACGAGCACCGGGGCGATGATCACCGCCAGCGAAGGCGACGCCGCCATCCCCGTCAGGCAGATGACGAAGCCGACGTAGCCCGCCCGCACGATGGCCGAAGTGGAGTAGCGACCGGCGATGCGGCCCATGCTGAGCGCCACCAGCCCGGCCGACACTGCGGGCAGCGACTGGATCAGGCCCCGAATCCCAGCCGAGGCGCCGAACTCATTGTCGAGGTGGATGGGCATGGTGGTGATCCCGACGGCGAAGAAGATGAGGAATGTGAACGGGGCCACCAACAGCAGCACCCCCACTTCGGGCCGCATCAGATGGGGGCGAGCCTGGCGGAGTTGGTGGCGCAGCGGCTCGGGGGTGCGGCGCTCATCAGGAGGCAACAGCGTGGCCGCGAACAGGGCCAGCACGATTGTGGCGGCGTGCATGGCGAACGGCCCCCGCCAGCCGAACAGCTCGGTGAGCAGGCCGCCGGCGGCGGGCAACGCCGCCACGCTCAAGTTCATGGCCAGCGCGTTCTGGCCGATGATCCGGGTGCGCTCAACTCCCTCGTAGTTGTCTCCGATGATGACCAGCGCGAGGCTCAGAAATCCCGACGAGCCCAGCCCCTGGATGAACCGGAACGTCAACAGCATGGCCAGGTTGGTCGATGCCATGATCACCAGGCCAGCCAACCCGAACAACAGCAAACAGGGCACGATGATGCGGCGGCGCCCGTAGCGGTCGGCGGCTACTCCGATCACTGAGGCCATGAACAGGCCGGGGGCGTGGGCGGTCATCAAGATGAACACCGAGGTTTGGTCGGAGATGCCGAAGGCGTCGGCTATTTCGGGGATGGCCGGCGCAATGGAGGCGTTGGGCAGGATGACCGCGGCCCCGATCAGCCACACCACCACGAGCTGCGACCGCCGAAGTCCCACGGCTTGACGGTATTGCCCCACCGCGTCGGATGGCATGATCTGAGCGTGGAGACGGTGGCGACCCGGGCCGAAGAATCGTGAGCTTCCGCCGGGTCGCGATCCTATTGGCGGTGACGCTGCTCGCTGCGGCCTGCACCACCAAGACCAAGGAGCTTCCCCAAGGACCGCCCCGGGAGATTCGCATCATCAACAACGTGATTGTGGGCGACAACGACCACACACTCACCGTCCGCTACTGGGGTACCGAGTGCGAGGAGTTCAGCGATGCCGAGGTGGAATACGGCATCACCCAGATCAAGGTCACCATCTACGCCCTGGTGACCACCGACGAGTGCGAGCGCTCCGGCCTCCAGCAGACCGCCTCCATCACCCTCGACCAACCCCTGGACAACCGCATCATCATCGACGCCAACACCGACACCGTGGTCTGGGAGCCCTAGCGGCCCCGTCTAGGTCGGAATCAGCTCAACGTTGCGGCCGTGAAGAGCCGCCAGCCCCTTGTCGAGCGTCACGAGCGATCCGCCAAAATATGAGGCCAGCTCGACCAAGTACGCATCCGTCACCTGTCGGTGGCCGATGACACCGGTCATCATCGAGGCGTCATAGCCGATCTCATCGGGCCAAAAAACGTGCAGGGGCAGTTCAACGATCTGATGGAGCGCCCCAAGCGCGATCTGAGTCCCCTCTCCGGCACGCAGGAGGAATCGAAGGAGAGTTCCCTGGGTAATCGGACAAGTCGCGAATTGGTCATTTCTGGAGTCGAACCAGTCCCACGCCTGGTCATGGTGGACATGTCCTGAAATCGTCAGAGCAATGAGGACATTGCCGTCGAGCAATGCTGTCATTCATCTTCCAGCGAACGGACATCTTCAGCAGTAACTGGTCGGCCCACGCTTATGATCGGCCAGCCTGACCGAGCACTCTCTGGAACAGCCGGTGAGGAGATGCCCCGGCGGATGAATTCGGTCAGCACTTCGCTCATGGTTTTGCGCTGTTGATGGGCTAATTCACTGGCGAGGGTGTGGATGTCATCGGGTAGATCCACTGTAGTTCGCATCACTGCATCATAACATCAAAGCATCATCAATCGTCGGGGCAAAGGTCTGATGGGACAGGGCTACGGGATGGGAGGGGGCAGCAACCGTCAGCAATCGTCGGTAGATCAGCGATATCGCGGTCGAAAAGGTCGGGCGTGATGGCGCCGTGGACTTGTAAGGGGTTTGGGAGGGCGGCAGCAACACATAGGGCAGCGTGCTGGCCGATGGCGGAGTCGTGGTAGTTGGTGACTATGACTTTGCGGCCTTGGTCGATCCAGCGGCGGGCAGCGGCGTAGGCCGTTCGGGGACCACCAAGGGCCATGGGCTTGACCACCACCACGGAAATTGACTCGGGAACCTGGGCCCCAACAGAGCCGAGGCTGTCGTCAACCGCTACAGGGACCGGGGACTGCTCGGCAACCAGAGTCAGGGCCTCGATTCCCGCTACCGGTTCTTCGACGTACTCGATGTCGAATTGCTCCAATCGGGACAGCGCAGCCAACGCTTGTTCCATGGTCCATGCTCCGTTGGCGTCGAGCCGAAGGCGACAACTGTCCCCGATGGAATCTCGCACGGCAGCTACCGCAGCCATGTCGACATCGATATCGGACGCGCCCACCTTCAATTTCACTGTGCGGTAGCCAGCAGCCTCCGCAGTAGCCGCGGAGTGGGCGTCACTGACCAGCGCGTTCAACTCCACCGAGTCGATCACCGGTCCACCGTCAACCAGCACTTCAGCCTGTGTCCGACCGGTGCGCTGGGCCTCCATATCGAGCAAGGCCAACTCGACCGCACTGTGGGCGAACCGTTCTTGAGGGAGATTGTCGGGGTCGGGGTCGGTAGCCCACGCTTCAAGCGCCCGCCGAGCAGCCGACAGATCAGCGCCGGGCCAGTCGGGCAGGGGCATGGCCTCTCCCCATCCGGTGAAATCGCCATCGGTGACCCGTACAAGCAGCCCATCTCTTTGAGTGATGGATCCTCGGCCAGTCATCACCGGACGGCGCAGACTGAGCGAGACCTCGCTCAGCTCGACACGCATTGGATCACCGCGTCTGCGGTGGCGTCGGGGGCTTCCAGGTGAGCGGCATGGCCAGCGCCGGGAATCATGCAGACAGTGGCCTGAGGGATGGCAGCGGCCATTTGTTGGGCGATGGCCGCGAACTTGGTGTCGTCTGAACCGGCGATGAGGGTGCAAGGCATGGACAGCTCCGATAAGCGACGACCGATGGGGTCGACCGCTCCGGCCCCCACGCCCCTCAGGCTGTGGGCCAAGCCCTGGGGGTTGCAAGCCAGTCGCTGAGCCCGAATCTCAGCCTGCTGATCGGCTGATAGACGGGTCCGCTGGGTGGCGAACAGTGGTTGATCGGCCCAGTAGTCGGCGAACCAGTCGATGCCCTCGGATTCGATCCTGTCGGCCAAAGCTTCGTCGGCCGCGATGCGCTCAGCCCGCTCTGCGGAATCGTCGATCCCTGCTCGGGCGCCGATGAGAGCCAGCGTGGCCACCCGTTCGGGATGGGCCAGCGCCACGTGAAGGGCGACCCGACCGCCCATCGAATAGCCCACCAGGGAAAACCGCTCCAGGTGAGCAGTAGCCGAGACAACGCCGGCCACGGCGGCCGCCATGGTGTAGTCGGCCGGGTCGTCGGAGATCGGCCCTGAACCGTGGCCGGGCAGATCCAGCGCCAATACCGGTTCGGGCAAGCGGGCGGTCAGCGGGACCATGGCTATAGCCGAGCCGGTGAAGCCGTGCAGAACCACGGTGGGTGTCTGGCTCATTCGGCCAGATCAGCAAGCTGATTGCGCTGCTTGATGGCTGTCCCGTGGTCGATGGGGACTTCGATCAACGTCACCCCCGAGGCCTTGGTCACGGACTCGACCAGATCATCAGCCTGTCCGGTCCGGTGGTAGTTGACGCCCAAACCCGCGGCCAGTTTGCCGAGACCGACCCCATGGGGCGTGTGGAACAGTTCGCCAAAGTGGACGTCGGAGCCGCCCTCAGCCACCGGCAACAGCGAGAAGATGCCGCCGCCGTCGTTGTTGGGCACCACCACGGTGAGATCGGCGTCCGACAGGGATGCGGCCAACAATCCGCCTATGTCGTGCAGCAGCGCAACATCGCCCACCAACGCAGCCACCGGCTGGTCCAGCACGAGGGAGGCGCCTAGAACCGAGGACACCACCCCGTCGATTCCGTTGGCCCCCCGGTTGACCAGCACCCGGCGGGGCAGCGCGTCGGGAGGCCAGAACGAGGTGACATCTCTAACCGGCATGCTGCTTGACGCATACAGGGGAACCTCCGGCGGCAGCGCCCGCAGCAGGGTGGCGGCCAGCAGCGGCTCCAGCAGGCCATCGGGGCCCAGGGCCGTCTCCACTCGATCCCAGGCGTCGTCGGCCGCCTCAGTCCATGCCACAGACCAGGCATCATTCGCCGACGACATCTGAGCCGCGGCCGAATCCAGCAAGGCCACTGGATCAGAGGCCAGCGCAGCTGTCCATCCGAATGACGGATCTTCCCAGCGGCGGCGGGGATCCACCAGCAGGCGGTCGGTTGCGCCACACGAGGCCACAAAATCGATGACCGCCCGGTTGCTGGGCGGCCCTCCGATGCGAACCAGCACGTCGGGGGCCAGATCAGCGCGGCCCAGCACCCACTCGGCGCCATCCAACACCATCGGCCCTCGGCCTCGGAGTTGGGATCCGGCATCGGCCACCACCGGCCATCCGGCCGCCTCGGCAAAGCCGACGATGGCCGCGGCACCCGCATCGTCCACGTCCATTGCCCCAGCCACGATCAGCCCGCGACGACCAGCCAAGCGGCACACCGCGTCGACATCGGCGTCAACCAAGAGCCGCACAGGGGCGATCGGCTGGCCCACTGTGGCTTCAAGTCGGGCAATAGGGCCTTGGGGCTCTAGCGGCTTGCGGAAGGGCCAATTCAGATGAACCGGTCCGCGGTCGGGTCCAGCTCCGGCCATGGTGGCCGCCCGCACTGCCAGCCGGGCGAAGTAGTCGGGATCGTCCAAATCGCACGGGGTCTCGGCATACCAGCGGACGCGGTCGCCGTACAGCTTCAGCTGGTCGATGGTTTGGCCTGCTCCGGCGCCACGCAGCTCGGGGGGCCGGTCGGCGGTACACACCACCAGCGGCACCCCGCTGTGGTGGGCCTCCACCACCGCCGGGAGATAGTTGGCCGCGGCAGTGCCCGAGGTGCATACCAGCGCGACAGGGCGCCCTGATGCTTTGGCCATGCCCAGGGCACAGAACCCAGCCACCCGCTCGTCGAGCTGCACGGTGACCCGTAGCCGCTCCTGATTGCGGGCACCCACCGCCAACGGGGCGGATCGCGAACCGGGCGAGACCACAACATCGGTCACCCCGCAGGCAGCCAACTCGGCCCAGAACCGCCCGGTGGCCCGATAAGCCAAGTCGCTCATGTGACCACGTCCAGCACGGCGGCCAGCTTTACGTCGGTCTCGATCAGCTCCTGCTCGGGGTCGGACCCGGCCACGATGCCCGCCCCGGCGAACAGCCGCAGGCCGTCGGGGCTGATCAGCGCCGAGCGCAGGGCCACGTAGAACGATCCGCATCCCCGGTGGTCGATCCATCCCACGGGACCGGCATACCACCCCCGGTGGAATCCCTCGTGCTCGGCGATCCACTGCTGGGCGAACCTGCTCGGCGTGCCCCCCACCGCGGGGGTGGGGTGCAGGGCGCCCGCCAGTCGCAGGGCCAAGCCAGGCTCAGGGGTGATGTGCCCGGTGACCTTCGTGCTCAGGTGATGGATTCCGGGCAGGGTCCGGACCTCGAGATCTCCGGTGGGATTCAGCTCCACCCCGGCCAGGGCCAGCCGGGTGCGCAGATACTCCACTACGTAGCGGTGCTCGTCCTGTTCCTTGGGGTCGGACGCCAGCCGCTCAACGTTGGCGGCGTCGTCGGCTGGCGTTGAGCCCCGGGCCGCGGTGCCGGCTACGGCATAGGTGGTGACCACATCGCCGTCCAGCTCCACCAGCACCTCGGGACTGGCCCCGACAAAGCACGACGCCTTCCGGCCAAAACCGAAAACCGCGCACGACTCAAAGCGGTCCGACAGCCGGGACAGCACCACGGCGGGGTCGATGCTGCCCACCGCCTCCACCTCTCGGGCCACCACCACCTTGGCCAACTCCCCGGCGTCGATGGAATCGGCGGCCTGTTTGACCGCGTCGCGGTACGAGGCCCGGGTTCCGTCCTCTACCCGCACCGCTCCGTCTTCGACGACGTCACCAGCATCGGGAGCCGTTCCCCGCACAACCCGCTCGGGAACCACCAGCCGACCGCTGGGATAGCCGTCCCACACCCCCGACCCCGGCTGATCGGCAAAGCCGAAGCCGGCGAATGCCACTTCCCCCTCGTTGAGCAGCTCAGCAGCGGCCGCCGCGGCGGCATCGAAGCGCCAGGGGCCATCCAGCTCGGCCACCCGAGCCGCTCCCAAACCGGCCATCGCCCCGCCACCCGGCGCCCGCCAAAACACCCGGTCGTCACCGGGCCACGACCCGAAATCGCCCAACGGCGTCACTGCCCGTTCTCCGCCAACCGGGCCGATGCCCTGCTCAACAGAGTGCGGCGGAAGTGCTCGCCCACCAAGGCCACCACTTGGGGAACCAGCGCCTCCACCAGCGGGGCCAGATCCTCCGCGCTCGCGCTCTCCAAGCCCTCAGGGCCGAGGGCGCCCAAGAAGAGGTCGATCGCCTCGTCTACCACCGTCTCCACGTTGCGGGCGTGGAGCACCGCCAGCCGGGCCAGGTCCGGCACGCTAACCCCGACGGCCACCAGGGCTGCCCCCGCCTGGAGCATGGTGACCGCGTCCTCGCCGAACCGGCCGTTTCGATCGGGAATCAACAGCCCCGCGTCGATGGCCAAGTCGACCTGGTCGGCGCCCAGGCCCGACCGCTCGATCAGCTCAGCCCGGCTGAGACCGTCTTGTTCCATCCACCAAGCGTAAACCCCGCTGGCCCGCCATCCACCGCCGCCCGCCATTGGGCGGACGCGCCGGGATCAGGAGTCTTTAGGCGAGGGGGTGTAGTTCTCGAGCTCGGGGATGATCTCTTTGCCTAGGAGCTCGATGGTGCGCATGATCGACTCGTGGGAGTGGTAGCCGAACTGCACGTAGCAGATGAGCTGGTCAACACCGATGTCGGCGTAGTGCTTCATCTTCTCGTAGCAGGTGTCAACATCGCCCACCACGATCATGTCGGCCTCGTCGAAGTGGTGGATGAGATCGTCGATCCCCTCTTCCATGAGCGGCTTGAGCAGCGGGAAGGTGGCATCCCGCTCTTCCTGTGACAGCTCGGGCAGCTCCCAATCGAGGGTGAACTGGGCCAGGTTGGAGTACCACCACTCCACCGACTTCCACACCTCGTTGTCCAGCACCTGCTGGGGCGTGTCGGCGCAGTGCACCAGGGTGTAGGCCGCGGTGGCGTTGGTGGTCACGTCGGTGATGGGCTCGGGGTTCTCGGCCGCGGCCCGGTAGTTGCGGATGTGGCGGGCCATGGCCTCCAACGGCTGCATGATGGAGAACGACAGCATGCCCATGCCCGCCTTGCCCGCCACTGCGGCGGAGTTCTCCGAGGCGCACGCCATCCATGCCGGGGGATGGGGGTACTGCATTGGCTTGGGGGTGACCATTCGCTTGGGGAACTTGAACTGGGGCGAGTCGTACTCGAAGTACTCCTCGCGCCACATGCCGCACACGATCTCGATGGCCTCTTTCCAGTCGTCGCGGGAGCGTTCCCGGTCGACGCCGAAGGCGATCTGCTCCATGGGGGTGGACCGGCCGGTGCCCCACACCGCCCGGCCGTTGGACAAGATGTCGACGGTGGCCACCTTCTCGGCGATGCGCTGGGGCGGGATGAAGCCGAACGGAGTCAGGGTCACGCCGAAGCCCATCTTGATGTTCTCGGTCACCATCGAAAGAGCACCGAGCAGCACCTCAGAAGCCGGGCAGTGCGAACGCCCCTCCCGGAAGTGGTGCTCCACGGCCCAGATGGTGTTGAACCCGAAGGTGTCGGCCAACTTGATCTGCTCGACGGCGTCTTTGTAGGCCTTCTGCTCCCGCTCCCGCTGGCCCCAGGGATGGGGCTTTCCCCACGGCTTGGGGGCGTCCACTTCGTACAGCAAGTCCAACTTCATGGCGGCGACGATACCGACCGGCTGTGGCTCAGCGCACTTTGGAGCCGGCTCCAGGACCG
This sequence comes from Acidimicrobiia bacterium, assembly GCA_022821105.1. Classification (GTDB taxonomy): domain Bacteria; phylum Actinomycetota; class Acidimicrobiia; order Acidimicrobiales; family Bin134; genus Poriferisocius. The sequence continues at coordinate 508 of JAJEEH010000168.1, read as the reverse complement.
GGCTGGGAGTCGGCATCGGCGGCCACCCGGAATCCCATGTGCCCGGTGGTGGAATTGGGTTCGTTGGCGTGGCGGGCGGCCACCCGGTAGCGGTTGCAATAGGAGTCGTGGCACAGGTACGACCCACCCCGGATGGACCGGGCCCGGCCCTGGGGTGGCCCCATTGGGTTGACGAGGGGCCGCTCCGGCGGAAAGCGGTTGTCGAACCAATCGGCGCACCACTCCCACACGTTTCCCGAGAAGTTGTAGAGCCCGTACCCGTTGGGCTCGTATTCGTCCACCGGCGCAGTGCCCACATAGCCGTCCTCGGCGGTGTTGTGGCTGGGAAACTCCCCCTCCCAGATGTTCAACCGGGCCTGCCCGCCGGGGCTCATCTCGTCGCCCCACGGCAACTTGGCCTGAACCAACCCTCCACGGGCGGCGTGCTCCCACTCGGCCTCGGTGGGCAATCGGGCTCCGTACCAGGCGGCGCAGGCCGCGGCGTCGAACCACGAGACATGCAGCACCG
>JAJEEH010000134.1 GCA_022821105.1 Acidimicrobiia bacterium | reverse complement strand
TGAGACCAGCACGCTCCCTCCACCTGTCGCCACCACTCGGCGCCCACCACCCCTCGGGTGGGCGTGAAGTCGTCGGGCAGCAGCCCGCCGAACACGAACGACCACCCCTCCTGCTCGGCGACGGTCACATGCCCGGTGGCTGCCACGAAGGCGGCGAACTCGTCGTTGGTCACCGCGGTGGCGGCGATCTGGTACGGCCTCAGCACCACCTCGCGCACCGGCCCCTCGCCGTCGCCCTCGAACCACACATCCTCGGTGCCCATGAGAAACGACCCGCCATCCAGTGAAACGAACTCCACCCCAGCGTCATACCATGAATCCATGAAGACAACCGGAATCATCTTCGCCGGCCTCGATTGCGACGCCGACGCCATCGAGGGCTGGAACCGCTGGTACGACCTAGAGCACCTGCCCCCCAACATCGCCCTCACCGATGTGATGCACGGTCGCCGCTATGTGGCCCCGCCCAGCCACCAAGAGCTGCGGCCCGACGGCTGCGATGAGGCTTTCTCGGGCGGACGCAGCGCCTTTCTCACCATCTACTGGCTGTGCGGCGACGTCGACGGGGTGATGGCCACCATGACCGACTACCGGGAGGTGCTGGTGGAGGCCGACCGGATGTTCCCCGACGAGAAGAAGATCGTGCGGTTGGGCGACGCCCTAGAGCTCGATTGGGCGGTGGCCGACCCGGCGCTGAAGGCCGATCCCGGCGACATCCCCCACATCTCCCACACCGACATCCATGTAGTGCTGCGACGGGGATTGGGCGATCAACATTGGCACCATGCCATCTACGCCCCCGCGGCGGTGGCCGTCGAGGGCGTGCATGCGGTGGTGTCGTTCACCTCCCGGTTTGCTCCCGACACCGCCATCGACCTGCACATGATCGAAGGCGACCCCGCCGAGGTGGTGGCCGCGTTGCGGGCCGCCACTCCCTCCCGGCCCGCGACCACCGACGTCGGCATGGATGGGCCGTTCCAGCTCATCGAGCCGCTGCGCTACCCGTGGGCCGAGCAGATCCGCGGGTCATGGATGCCCCAAACGGTCGCCTGAGCGACCCGGCATCGCTGCGCCGGGCCAAGCGGCGGGCCACCGGCCTGCTGCTGGCTGCCGCCGCCTTGTTTGTGGTGATGCAGCTGCTCACGGACGACGACGGCTGGGCCGGCTACGTGGAGGCGGCCGCCGAGGCGGCCATGATCGGCGGTCTGGCCGACTGGTTCGCGGTGACCGCCCTGTTCAAACACCCGCTGGGGATCCCCATCCCCCACACTGCCATCATCCCCCGGCGCAAAGACGCGATCGGCGCGAGCCTGGGCGAGTTCGTGCAGGACAACTTCTTCGACCCCGAGGATCTGGCTCACTGGGTGGCCGACCGGGCCCCCGCCGAGGCTCTGGGGCGATGGCTGGCCGCCGAGGGGGATGCCGGGCTGGTTTCAGGACCCGCCTTGGGCCGGCTGCTGGAGTCGATGGTGGATGGCGGGCACCACCGCTCGATGGTGGATGCCGCGGTGGAGCGGGCCGACCGCTTCTTGGTGGACAACTACGAGGTGCTTCGGGATCGCATCGCGGAAGAAGCGCCCGTCTACACCCCCAAAGTGCTCGACCACCACATCTTCACCCGCCTCCACCGGGGGGTGCGGGGAGTGCTGGCGGACATGGCCGACGATCCCAACCACGAGTTGCGCCTGCGCATCGACGCCGGGCTGAGAAGCTACGCCCAGCGCCTCCAGACCAGCCAGCGGTTGGCCACCAGAGTGGAAGCAGTGCTGGCCCGGGCCGGAGAGTCGCTGCAAAGCGACTCCACCCTCCAGAGCCGGGTGGACGGGTGGCTGGTTTCTGCCGTAGGCCTGTTGGCCCGCCATGCCCAAGCCGAAGTGGCCAACGTGATCGGCAGCACCGTGGCCCGCTGGGATGCCGACGACACCAGCGACCGGATCGAGCGCCGAGTGGGCCGCGACCTCCAGTTCATCCGCATCAACGGCACCCTCATAGGCGCCCTCGCCGGCTTAGCCATCCACGGGGTGGGCCAGCTGCTCTAGTCGCCGAACCGAGCCCGCAGCTCGTGCTTCAACACCTTGCCGGTGGCGTTACGAGGTAGCGAATCCACGATCTCAATTTGCTCGGGAATCTTCTGGGGCATGATGCCCGACGACCGGAAGTATTCCCCCACCTCGGCCAGCGTGAGCCCGTCGGCTCCGGCGGCCAGTTCAACCACCGCGCACACTCGCTCTCCCCGCTCTTCGTCGGGCAGCCCGATCACTCCAGCGTCGAGCACCTTCGGGTGGGCGAAGAGCAGGTCTTCGATCTCGGTGGCCGAGATGTTCTCTCCCTTGCGGATGATGATGTCTTTCACTCGGCCGGTGAGGGTCACATACCCCCCAGCGTCCAGAAAACCCACGTCCCCGGTATGGAACCAGTCTCCGTCGAATGAGGCGGCGGTCAACTCCTCGTCCATGTAGCCCCGGCACACCATCGGTCCCCGGATCCACAGCTCTCCTTCCACCCCTACTTCGGCCGGTTCCCCTTCGAAGCCCACCACCTTGATCTCCGCTCCGGCCAGAGGCCGGCCCTCGGTCTCGGCCAGCTTCTCGTCGGGATCGTCGGGGGTGTTCTGGGCGATGATCGGCGCTTCGGTCATCCCCCACGCGTGGCCGCATCCCCGCCCGCCCATCTCAGCCATCACCTCGTAGTGCTGGGACCCAGGCATGGGCGCGCCACCTCCCGAGCAGAGCCGAAGCTGAGGCAGGATCGGCTCACCGGGCTGCTTGCGCTGCTCGGCCAGAAACGCCATGAAGAAGGCGGGGCATCCGCCCACCAGCGTCACACCGCGGCGGGCGAACAGCGCGGTGGTCTCGGTGGGGTCGAACGCCTCGGCGATCACCAGCGTGCAACCCGAACTCAGCGACACCGAAAGGTTGGACACCCCG
>JAJEEH010000123.1 GCA_022821105.1 Acidimicrobiia bacterium | reverse complement strand
GACGACCTGCTGCCCGGCGTCGGCGAAGCGCCCATGACCCTCCGGCAGGGAATCCGGGCTGGCGGGGCCAGCATGCTCGTAGTGCTCTTTCTGCTCAATGTGATCGACGAGTTCGACCGGGTGGCGATCGCCGTGCTCCTGCCCGACCTCCAAGACGCCTTCGGCGTGTCCGACACGGTGATCTTGGGCATCTCCTCGTTCGGTGGTGTGGCTCTGGTGCTGGGTGCGGTGCCGCTGGCCTGGCTGGCCGACCGGGTGAAGCGCACCCTCATCGTGCCAGTGGCCACTGCGGGGTGGGCAGTGAGTGTGTTCCTCACCGGATTGGTGAGGAACCCATTCCAGTATTTCTGGACCCGGGTTCTCACAGGGGCGGGCCAGGCCAACCGGTTGCCAGTGCATTCCTCACTGCTCACCGATACCTATCCCATTCCCGCTCGGGCTCGGATATTCGCCTTCGAGGGCATGGGCCGGCCCATTGGCCTGCTGATCGGGCCGGTGCTGGCCGGTGCCATCGCCTCGATTGCCGGTGGGGATGACGGGTGGCGCTGGGCGTTCTACATCTTCGCCATACCGCCGATTGTGCTGGCGCTGGTGTCGCTGATTCTGAAGGAACCCCCGCGAGCGGGCAACGAGCAGCAGGCCATCTTGGGCGAGCAGTACGATATGCCCCCCATCGGGTCGGATCTTCCGGTTTCGATGTCCACGGCATTCGCCCGGCTCAAGAAGGTTAAGACCTTCTACTTCTTGGCTGTGGGGGTGGGCACCCTCGGTTTCGCGCTGGTCACGCTGCCCAGCCAGCTCAACCTGATGCTGGAAGACGAATACGGCTACGAAGCCTTCCAACGGGGCTGGGTGACCTCGCTGGTGTGGCTGGCCAGCCTGGTGGCCATCCCCATCTCGGGCTTCAAGTTCGACGGTATGTTCCGGGAGGATCCGGCCAAGATGGTGCGGACCGCGGGCACGCTCATCATCATGTCGGGCGTGTTGGTGCTCGTCGCCATGCGGGGCCACCAGCCCGCCATCATGATCTTCGGCATAAGCCTGGCCAACGCCTGCACGTCGGCCTCCTTCGTGGCCGCCGCCCCCACCATCGGTGCGGTAGCCCCTTACCGGATGCGGGCCCAGGCGTTCGCGCTGTTGCCGGTGTTCATCTTCTTGATGGGCGGGTTCATGGGCAGCATCATCGCCGGGTCCATCAGCGATGCCCACGGAGAGCGCCTGGCCATCAGCATCGTGGCCCCGCCGGCTTCGATAATCGGCGGTCTGCTGGTGGCTTACGGCTCCCGCTACATCAAACGCGATATCTCGCTGGCGGTGAGCGAGCTGGTAGAGGAGCAGGAGGAGATGCGCCGCATGTCGGAGCATCCCGATGACATCCCGGTGCTCCAAGTGCGGGGGCTGGACTACAGCTACGGCCCGGTGCAAGTGCTGTTCGACTGCGGCCTGGAGGTGCGCCGCGGCGAGACATTGGCGCTGTTGGGCACCAACGGCGCGGGCAAGTCCACGCTCTTGCGGGCGGTCAGCGGCTTGGGCGTGCCCGACCGGGGGGCCATCCGGCTCAACGGCCGCACAATTACCTACGCCGATGCCGAGCTGCGCTTCAAACAGGGCATCGTGCAGGTTCGAGGTGGCGCCGGAGTGTTCCCCGGCCTGACGGTGGAGGAGAACCTTCTGGCCACCATGCTCAGCACGAAAGAGGAAAGGGCCGAGATCTTCCGGCGGGTGGAGCGGGTGTACGACGTGTTCGGCGCGCTGCGGGAGAAGCGCACCCAAGCCGCTGGAGACCTCTCCGGTGGCCAGCAGCAGATGCTGGCCTTCGGAATGGGCTTGATGCACGAACCCGAGGTGCTGCTCATCGACGAGCTCTCGCTGGGCTTGGCCCCGGTGGTGGTGCAGGAGCTGTTGGAGGTGGTGGAGCAACTGAAGGAGACCGGGCTGACCATGATCATCGTGGAGCAGTCGCTGAACGTGGCTCTGAGCGTGGCCGAGCGGGCGGTCTTCATGGAGAAGGGCCGGGTGCGTTTCGAGGGACCGGCCCAGGAGCTGGCCGAGCGAGACGACCTCGTTCGGGCGGTGTTCCTGGGCGCCGAGGGCGGTTGAGCGGTGAGGCGAGCTGACCCGGGCCGAGACCGGATGGCCGTGCTGTGATCGACATCGGCTGGGAGATCTCCCAACAGGACTTGTTCTCGGGCAGCGTGCAGGGGCTCATCGTGGCCGCATTGGCCGCCGGCTTTGTGCTCATCTACCGGTCGACCGGGGTGCTCAACTTCGCTCACGCCGAGATCGGCAGCTTCGGCGTTGCCCTGATGGCCATGCTCACGTTCCGCTACGACGTGCCCTACTGGCTGGCGTTTTTCCTGTCGGTTGGGGCGGCGGCCGGATTTGCCATGGTCACGGAACTGGTGGTGGTGCGGCGGCTGTTCAACTCGCCGCGCCTGGTTTTGTTCATCGCCACGCTGGGAGTGGCTCAGCTGGCAATCTTCGCCTCCATCCAGCTTCCCGACGTGTCCCGGCCCGGGCCGTTCCCGTTGCCCCCGAAGCTCACCGCCCAAGAGTTCCGCTGGGAGGTGACCGATCACCTCCGCATCGGCGGGCGCGAGCTGATCGTGGTGATCATGGTGCCGCTGGTCATAGCCGTACTGGCTTTGTTCTTGGGCCGAACCCGATTCGGGTTGGCCATCAGAGCCTCTGCCGAAAACGCCGACACCGGGAGGCTGTTCGGAATCAGCGTGCGACGGGTGTCCACCATGGTGTGGACCATCGGTGGGGCGCTGGCCGGGGTCACTCTCATCCTGTTGGCGCCGTTCCGGGTCAGCGCGGCCGACGCGGGCACCGCCAGCCTCGGGCCGGGCTTGCTTCTTCGGGTGCTGCTGGTGGCGTTGATCGCCCGGATGCGATCGCTGTGGGTCACGTTGATCGCCGGAATCTGTCTGGGCATCTTCCAGCGACTGTTCCAGGGCAACGTCGACCGGGAAATCCGCGAGGCGGTGGATGTGATCTTCTTCATCGCCATTCTGGTGATCACGGTGATGTTCGCCCGCCGAGCTACCGAGGACGAGGGGGAATGGTCGCTTTCGCCCAAGGTGAAGGCCATCCCCGAGCGGCTCCGAGGCCTATGGTACATCCGCAACCTGTCGAGGTTCGGATTCGTCGCCTTGTTCGGTGCTCTGGTGCTGCTCGGGTTGTTCCTCACCAAAAACTCCAACCTCTATACCTGGACCCGCATCTTGGGTTTCGCCTTGATCGCCTTGTCGGTGTCGATGCTCACCGGCTGGGCCGGGCAGCTCTCGCTGGGCCAATTCGCCTTCGCGGGAGTAGGCGGCCTCACGGTGGTGGCGCTGACCGAGAACGGCGACATTCCCATTCCGTTCGACTGGTGGGATTGGTCGTTCGACCTTCCTTGGGGGGTGGCCATGGTGATCGCGGTGGCCGCGGGAATGATCACCGCCTTTATCATCGGCGTGCCCGCTTTGCGGGTGAAGGGGCTCATGCTGGCGGTGACCACGCTGGCCTTCGCCATCGCCGCCATGTCGTGGATCTTCGCCCAAGACGTGTTCACCCAAGGGGCCACCAATACGCCCAAAGTGATCCCTCCGGTGTGGGGCCCATTCGATTTCACCGCCTCCCGGAAGTCTTACTTCTTCTTGGTACTTGTCTTGCTGGCTCTCGCGGTGTGGATGGTGTCCCACCTGCGCAAGACCGGAATCGGCCGAATGATGATCGCAGTGCGCGACAACGAGGACATGGCCGCCGCCTCCACCGTGTCGGGCAGCCGGATCAAGCTCATCTCGTTCACCCTGGCCGGGGGGTTGGCCGCGCTGGGGGGCGGGCTGATCATCACCGGCGAGCCCACCATCAACCCTCAGGTCCTGTTCAACTCCAATGAGTCGATCAACGTGATCGCCATCGCCATCATCGGCGG
>JAJEEH010000157.1 GCA_022821105.1 Acidimicrobiia bacterium | reverse complement strand
CCACCACCACGTCGATGGCGCCGGAGCGGATCAGCACGTCGGCGATCTCCAGGGCCTGCTCGCCGGTGTCGGGCTGTGAGATCAACAGCTCGTCCACGTCCACGCCGATGGCTTTGGCGTAGATCGGATCGAGGGCGTGCTCGGCGTCGACGAACGCGCAGATCCCCCCGTTCCGCTGGGCCTCGGCCACGGCGTGCAGCGCCAGGGTGGTCTTGCCCGAGGACTCCGGGCCGAAGATCTCCACCACCCGGCCCCGGGGAAGCCCCCCGACGCCCAGCGCCAAGTCGAGGGCCAGCGCCCCGGTGGGGATGGTCTCGATGGCCATGGTGCCCTTCTCGCCCATCTTCATTACGGCGCCTTGGCCGAATTGCTTCTCGATCTGGCCCAGGGCCATCTCTAGTGCCTTGTCTCGCTCCACATCTCCTCCTTAAGGTCATGGGTATCGCGGCTGCGAGTTCACGGGGGAACGTCGAGCCACACTCTAAAGACGACCAGTGACAGTTTGTCCCTGAGTAATGACATCAGCGTAGTTACGGGGGCGGAATTCCACAAGTACCCCGCGGTCGCCACCTGCCTGTTTCCCTCAGAAATTGCCCGTTTCCCCTACGCCTACACCAGCACCCTCACGGTCCTCACCTGCCCGGTTCTCCTTCGAATCCGATACGGTGGCACCCATGTCAGAGAGCACGTTCACCGACGAGGAACTGCGCGAGAGGCTCACCCCCGAGCAGTACCACATCACCCAGCAAGCCGGCACCGAGCGGGCCTTCACCGGCGAGTACTGGGACTGCAAAGACGAGGGCATGTACCGCTGCCGGGTGTGTGACGAGGTGCTGTTCTCCTCCGACACCAAATACGACTCGGGCACCGGCTGGCCGTCGTTCTTCGAGGAGGCCGGAGACGGCAAGGTAGACCGCCACGTCGACCAGAGCCACGGTATGGTCCGCACCGAGGCGGTGTGCGCATCGTGCGGAGCCCATCTGGGCCACATCTTCCCCGACGGCCCCCACCCCACCGGCGAGCGCTACTGCATGAACTCGGCTTCGCTTAGGCTCGACCGCGATCTCACCGAAGAGGAGAACTGAAATGGGAAGACTGGACGGCAAAGTGGCCCTCATTTCCGGGGGCGCCCGGGGCCAGGGCGAGGCCGAGGTGCGGCTGTTCGCGGCGGAGGGCGCCAAGGTGGTGTTCGGCGACGTGCTCCATGATGAGGGCGAGGCGGTGGCCGCCGATGTGGGCCCCAACGCGCACTACATCCCCTTGGACGTAACCGACGAGGGGGCATGGCAGAAGGCGGTGGACGAGACCATCAACCGCTTCGGACCGCCCAATGTGCTGGTGAACAACGCCGGGATCCTCCTGTTCGGAGTGTCGATGGTGGACACCTCGCTGGACGATTACATGCGGGTGGTCAACGTCAACCAGGTGGGGGTGTTCTTGGGCATGAAGTACACCGTGCCGGCCATGATCGAGGCCGGCGGCGGGTCGATCGTGAACATCAGCTCCACCAACGGCATGGCCGGCTACGGCGGCACCGTGGCCTACACCGCCTCCAAGTTCGCGGTGCGGGGCATGACCAAGAACGCCGCCCTGGAGCTGGGCCAATTCGGCATCCGGGCCAACTCCATCCACCCCGGAGGCGTGGACACCGCCATGACTGCTCCCGACACACTGGGAGACGCCATCTCCGACGAGGACCGCGAGGCAACCTACGCCATGCTCCCCCTAGGCCGGGTGGGCCAGCCCGAAGAGATCGCCCGCCTAGCCGTCTACCTGGCCTCCGACGAATCCTCCTACAGCACCGGCGCCGAGTTCATCGCCGACGGAGGCATGCTCGCCGGCGTCGTCAACCCCGAGATCTAGACCAACACACCCGCTTCTCCCGTTCCAAGAGGGCGTCTACTGCCCGGCCAGAACCCGCATGCGGAGGTTGTTGAGGATGGAGACGGTGGTGAACTGGCGGGTGCGCTCGCGGTCGAAGGGGAACTTGACCTTGGTGGCCTCAACCTGGCCGTTAACCAGGGTGGCCATCCAGACGGTGCCGGGGTCTTCGCCGTCGAGGGGGTCGGGGCCGGCCACGCCGGTGACGGCAATGGCGCAGTCGGCGTCCAATAGCTTGGCGGCGCCGTGGGCCATGGCGGTGACAGCCTCTTCGCTCACTACCGGGCCCTCGGGCACACCCAATAGATCGAACTTCACGGCGCTGGCGTAGGACACCAGGCCGCCGCGGAACACGTCGCTGGCGCCGGGCACGGCGGTGAGGCGGGAGCCGATCAACCCGCCGGTGAGCGACTCGGCCAGCGCCAGGGTCCAGCCCCGGCTCCGCAGGGCGTCGAGCACAGCCGACTCCATGGTCTCGTCGTCCACGCCGAACACGATGTCGCCGATGATGCCCCGCACGATCTGCTCTTCGTTGGCCAAGATCTCGTCCACCTCGGCCTCGCTGGGGGCTTTGGCGGTGAGCCGCACCTTGAGGCCCTCCATGCCGGAGGCCAAAAAGGCAATGGTGCACTCGCCGGTCTCGTCCAAACGCTCGATCTCGGTGTGCAGCTTCTCGGCCAGGCCCGACTCGGAGTCGCCCCAGGTGCGCAGGGTGCGGCTCTTGATCACCGCGGTGATCCCGGCCCGGGCCTTGAGGTCGGGGAGCACGCACTCCCCCACCATCTGCTGCATCTCCCAGGGCACGCCGGGCACGGCGTACACCGCCTTTCCGTTGGTCTCCACCTTGAACCCGGGGGCGGTGCCGGGCATCACCGGCAGCACCTCGGCGCCGTCGGGAACGTCGGCCTGGCGCAGGTTGTTCTCGGGCATGGCCCGGCCCCGGCCACCGAACACCCGAGAGATGCGCTCCACGATGTCGTCGCGCCGCACCAGCTCCACCCCGAGGGCGGCGGCGATCACGTCCCGGGTGATGTCGTCCTGGGTGGGGCCGAGCCCGCCGCACATGATTACCGAGTCGCTGCGCTCGAGAGCCTGGTTGAGCACCGCCTGCATGCGCCCGAAGTTGTCGCCCACCTTCACCTGGTGGTGCGAGTCGATGCCGGCCAGGGCCAGCTGCTCGCCGATCCACGACGAGTTGGTGTCGACAATCTGGCCCAGCAGCAGCTCGGTTCCAACCGCGATTACTTCACAATTCACGCAGGGAGGCTATACCGCCGGCTACTGGCCCGAGGCTGCAATGGCCTCGGCTATTGGCCTGAGGCGGCAATGGCTCCGGCCCGCCCGTCGGCCCAATAGCGCCAGCCGGAATAGAGGGTGATGGCCACTGCCGCCCAGATGGCCAGCGACACCGCCCAGTCGACGTTTTCCAGCGGGGGCAGGGCGGCCACGGTGAGCGCCACGCCCTGCATCAGCGTTTTGAGCTTGGCCGAATGGCGGGCGGGCAGTGAGAGGCCGTCTCGGGCCCATCGGGTGCGGGCCGCGCTCATCAGGAGCTCCCGCGCGGTGATGATCAGCACCGGCACCCAGAACAAGCGGTCCACCGCCACAAAGCACCAGGCCGCCCCCAGGATCATCACCTTGTCGGCCAGCGGGTCCAAGAAGGCCCCCCAGCGGCTCTCGCTGCCCGACGACCGGGCCACCCAGCCGTCGTAGTAGTCGCTGGCCCCCAGCACCCAGCCCACGGCCACCACCGCCCACGACGTGCCTGCGCTGTCGGAAGCGGCCAAGATCAGCACATACAGCAGGGGTGAGAGAACTATCCGCCCCAGCGTGATGAGGTTGGCGGTCAACCGCAGATCGGACCACGTGTAGGCCCCCACTTGGCTCACCGCGACACCTCTTCGGCCACGAGATCGGGACCAAAGGCATCAACGATCCGAACCGAGTGGAACTGGCCCACCGACAGATGCTCAGGCACCGAGATCACCCCGTCGATCTCCGGGGCTTCTCGATAGCTGCGGGCAATTCCGGGGGCGTCCACCAGAACTTCGACCTCGCGGCCGATGAGATGGTCACGCTTGTTGGCGGTGATTGCGTCCTGGACCTCGGCCAGCTCCCGGCGGCGCTCGGCGGCCAGCTCGGCAGGCACCTGATCGTCGAGGGTGGTGGCATAGGTGCCGGCCTCGGCGGAGTAGGTGAAGAACCCGCACCAATCAAGGCCCACCTCGGCTACAAAGTCGAGCAACGCATCGTGGTCGGCCTCGGTCTCTCCCGGATAGCCCACGATGAAGTTCGACCGAAACACCGCCTCGGGGCGACGATGGCGGATGTCGGCGATGCGGGCGGCGAAGCGGTCGCCATCGCCCCACCGCCGCATCCGGGCCAACAGCGGCCGGGACACGTGCTGCAACGACAGGTCGAAGTAGGGCACACCGGTGGCGCAGATGGCGTCAATGAGCGGGTCGGTGAGATCGGACGGGTACAGGTACAGCAGGCGCACCCAATCGACCCGCTGACAGAGAGACTCCACCAGAGGGATGATGCTGCGCTCTCCTTGGCCCTGGTCGCGGCCGTAGGAGGCCAAGTCTTGGGCCACCAGCACCGCCTCTCGCACCCCGAGCGCCTCCACCTCGGCCACGATGGCCTCGGCCGACCGGGAGCGCTGGGGCCCCCGGAAGCTGGGGATGGCGCAATAGCCGCAGCGCCGGTCGCACCCCTCGGCGATCTTCACGTAGGCCCATGGCGCCTCGGCGGGCGGCCGGGGCAGGTTCAACAGGTCGAATGAAGGCAGCTCGGGCGTCGAGGGCTTCGCCCCGATGCTCACCGGCACGCCGAACCCGGCCACCCGGTCGGCCTCGGGCAGGGCCTCGGCCAGCTCAGCGCCGTAGCGCTCGGCCATACAACCGGTGACCACCAGCTCGGCCTCGGAGGCGGTCGAGCGCAGCGCCAGCACCGTGTCCACAGATTCCTGGCGAGCCTCCTCGATGAAGGCGCAGGTGTTCACCACCACCAGATCGGCTTGGTCGGGGGCTCCGGCAGAAACCATCCCGTCGCGAACCAAGAGACCGGTGATCTTGTCGGAGTCCACCTGGTTCTTGGGACACCCCAGCGTCTCAACCCAGAACCGGCGCACCATGCTCAGAATATGCGGAGTCGTGGCCTAAGCCATCAGCGTCAAGGGTCATCTCAACCGCAGAGGCATCCGAAGCCGACTGGACCACGATTTCCAGCTCAGGGGCATCAGGCGCCCCATGTTCGGCTGCATCCGGATCGTCGGAGATCAAAAACGGCAACGACACCAGATAAACAGCCAGCAAGAGCGCCCCTTCCCACCATCGCTCCAATCCGTCGCCCCGGAACATGAGCAGCCATGCGCTGACCGAGATGCCCACCATGATCCACACCGCCAATCCCGAGAGGTTTCCGTCGACCAGCGGACCAGGTCCGACCAGCGCCACCACCGCGCTCACCAGCAGGCTGTTGAAGGTGTTGGATCCCAAGATATTTCCCACCAGCAGGTCGGCCTCTCCCCGCCGGGCCGCCTGCACCCCGGTGATCAGCTCGGGCAGCGAGGTGCCGAATGCCACCAGCGACAACCCGACGAATCCCGAGCCCAAGCCAACCTCGTGGGCGATGTCTACCGCACCCTCCACCGCCAGCTGAGCACCGACCGCGGTGGCCGCCAGCCCCAGCACGGTGCGCACCAGCTCGTTGGGCTGGTTGATGGGCTTATCGGCGGGGACGAATTCCGCTGTCTTGGGCACGTGGGCCGGCCGCCACAAAATGGCGGCCATGGCCAGCACGAAGGCCACCAGCAGGACGACGCCCTCCCATCGCTCTAATCCGTCCTGAACCAGCAACCAGAACAGCAGAGCGGCAGCAATCGACACCACGCCCTCTCGCCACAGGGTGCTGTTGGCCACCCTTATGAAGCGGCCCCCGACAGCCACCGCCGCCACCAGAGCAGAGACACCCAAGACGAGGCTCAAATTGGCCACGTTGGAGCCGACGATGTTGCCCACTCCCAAGTCGACGTCGCCGTCGGCGGCGGCCAAACCAGATACCAGCATCTCCGGAGCGCTGGTACCGAAGCCAATGACCAGTGCGCCGATAACAATCGGCGAGATGCCCCGGGCGACGGCCAGCCGGGAGGCGCCGACAACCAGCTGGTCGGCACCCACCGCCAGCACGAGGAGGCCCCCCGCCAGAAGCACCGCTGCTAAAGCCACAGGAGGAGACTACCGACGCTCAGTCAGAGTTCATGAAGGGAGTTCGTCGGGGGCCATCAGCACCTCTCGGGCCTTCGACCCCTCTGAGGGGCCGACCACGCCCCGCTGCTCCATCAGATCCATAAGCCGACCGGCGCGGGCGAATCCCACCCGGAGTTTGCGCTGAAGCATCGATGTGGAGCCCAGCTGGCTCTCCACCACCAGCCTCATGGCCTGGACCAGGAGCTCGTCGTCATCGTCGCCGGCCCCGTTCGAGGCCGTCGAAGGCGCGGGGGCCAGCGGATCGTCGTCGCCGTCACCACCGTCGGTGGTCACCGAAGTGGCCGGGCTGGAAGGCTCCATGGCCGCGGCCTGACGCCGCCAAGCGGCCACCACATTGCGAACCTCCGACTCGGTCACCCACGCCCCCTGGATGCGCTGGGCGGACGTGGAGGTGGGGCTGAGCAGGAGCATGTCGCCCTGGCCCACCAGGCGCTCGGCACCCTGCTGGTCGAGGATCACCCGGCTGTCGGTTTGGCTGGACACGGCAAAGGCCAGCCGGGCGGGGATGTTGGCCTTGATCACCCCGGTGATCACGTTGATGGACGGGCGCTGGGTGGCGATCACCAGGTGGATTCCCACGGCCCGGGCCTTCTGGGCGATGCGGCAAATGGAGTCCTCCACATCGCGGGGGGCCACCATCATCAGGTCGGAAAGCTCGTCCACCACCACCAAAATGAGCGGCATGGGTTCTTTGGGCTCGGAATCCTCGATCCCCAGTTTGCGATCGTGGTCGAACACGCCTTGGGCGCAGGCTTCGTTGTAGCCGTCGATGTCGCGGACCCCCACCGAGGCCAGTACCTCGTAGCGGCGATCCATCTCCCGGCAGGCCCAGGCCAGGGCGTTGGCCGCCTTCTTGGGGTCGGTCACCGGCTGGGTGAGCAGGTGGGGAACATGCTCGTATTGGGCCATCTCCACCAGCTTGGGGTCGACCAGGATCATGCGGACCTGGTCGGGGGTGGAGCGCATGAGCACCGAGGTGATCATGGAGTTGATGCACGACGACTTGCCCGCCCCGGTGGCCCCGGCGATGAGGATGTGGGGCATCCGGGACAAGTCCATCATCACTGGCTTGGCGTTGATGTCCCGGCCGATGGCCACCTCCAGGGGATGGGTGGCCTTGCGGGCCTCGGCCGATGCCAGAATCCCGCCCAGCGACACCACCTGGCGGTCGCGGTTGGGCACCTCCACCCCGATGGCCTGGCGCCCGGGGATCGGGGCCAATATGCGAACGTCGGGCGAGGCCAGGGCGTAGGCGATGTCTTTGCTCAGGCTGGTGACCCGGCTGACCTTGACGCCGGGAGCGAGTTCCAGCTCATAGCGGGTGACGGTGGGGCCGATGACCATGCCGACGAGCTTGGCCTCCACATCATGGGCGGCCAGAGCCTGCTCGAGGGCGGCGCCCTTGAGGGTGGCCTCCTCTTGGTTGGCCTGTTGGGGGTCGGACCCGCCCAGAAGCTTGAGGGGTGGGAGCTTCCACTTCGACGACTTGGGGGCCTTGGTCGCCTTGGTCGTCTTTTCGCCCACGATGGCCGGAGCTTGCCAATCCGGCTCCCGATCGGGGGAAGGAGCACTGGGCTCGGGTTCCGGCGCGGAGCTTGCCTCCGGCTCGGGCACCGGATCCGGTTCCGGTAGCGGGGAGGGTATGACCACCACTTCCGGTTCGACCGGAATCGACTCTGTTGCCGCCTCTAGGTGTTCGAAGGAGGGGGCCTCGTCTGGCATGGGAGGCGGTGCCGTGCCGGTGAATGACTGGAGAACCCGGGACAAGGCGGCTTTGACCTTGGCGCCGTCCACTCGGCGGGCCCAGGCCCGCAGCGACACCCGAGTGAGCACCACCATTCCCAGCAGGCCGAACGCGCCCACCACCAGGCTCGCGCCCCAAACGCCCATGACCGCGGCCAGCGTGCCCCCGAAGACCAAGCCCAAAGCGCCGCCGGCGCCCATCAGCCCGTCCAAGTCCTCGATGCCCGGCCGGTTGATGGTGATGTGCAGAAGGCCGGTGACCGATAAGAGCGTCAATGCCGTTCCGATGCCGAGGCGAACCGCTTGCACCAAGTCGGCACGGGCCGGATCGGTATAGGGGTTCTTGTCGAAGGAATCAGAGGTGGCCTGCGGATTCTGTTGATCAGCGCCCTCCTCGTCGGCGCGGGGACCGCGCAGCAGCACCACACCCAGCGCCACCAGGGCGATAGGCACGGCGGCCCTGGCCGTGCCGATCAGCGCACCGATAACCACCCGGAGGCCTGAGCCGAACGGCCCGGCCACATCGGCCCACAGGGCGCAGGCCGCGACCAGCCCGGCGAGGATGAACCCCACGGCGATGATGTCGGCGCGGTGCCTAGCCCAGACCGCGGCCGATGCCTGCCTCAATCGGCTTTCCGATGAGGCTCCGGCCTTGGATTTGGACTTTGCGCTGGGCTTTGTAGGGGGCTTTCGAGCGGTTTTAGTAGCCACAACAACCACAAACGTACCATTGACAACACCAGCAACCAACGGTTTGGGCCGACAGGGCGGGCCCGGTCGACTCTCAGAGTTCGATGATGATGGGGACGATCATGGGGCGGCGGCCGGTGTTGTGGTTGACGAATTGGCCCGCTGCCCGTCGGACCAAGCGCTCTAGGCCGTCGCCTTCTCCTGATTCCAGGTATTCCTCCACCACGGCCGCAACCTCGTCGGCCCCGGCCTGTTCCAACTCGCGAACCAGGTCGGGTCCCACCCAGCCCTTGCTCTCCAAGCGGGGGCGGGCCAGCAGGCGGCCCTCCTCGCGGCTCAATACCACCACCACGTTGACCACTCCCTGGCCTCCGAGGATGAATCGCTCGCTGAACAGTTCCCGGTCTCTCTCAATGAGCTGCCCGTTCACGTAGTAGTAGTCCCCGGAGGTGACCTGTCCCCGGTTGGCCAGGCCGCGGTCGCTCAGCTCAACCTGCTCGCCGTCTCGGGCCAGGATCACCCGATCAGACGCCATGCCCATGTTCAAGGCCAGCTCGGCGTGGGCGGCCAGGTGGCGGACCTCGCCGTGGACCGGCACGAAGAACTCGGGATCGGCCACGGTGTGCAGGGTGCGAAGCTCGTCTTGTTTGCCATGGCCGGTGGTGTGGACCTCCAACTGGCCGCTGTGGACCACCTTGGCCCCCCGGCATATCAGGTTGTTGATCATGCGGGACACCCGGACCTCGTTGCCGGGAATGGGGCTGGAGCTCAGCACCACGGTGTCGTCGGGACCGATGTCGATCCAGCGGCTGTCGCCGGTGGCCGCCATGGCCAGCGCCGAGCGTGTCTCCCCTTGCGAGCCAGTGGACACCACGCACAGCTGCCCGGGGGGATAGCGCTCGGATTCGGCCACATCGATCACCGCGTGGTCGGGCAGTCGCAGCAGGCCCAGCTCTCGGGCCAGGGCGAAGTTGCGCTTCATGGACAGCCCCAGCGTGGCCACCTTGCGCCCGGACTCGACCGCGGCGTCGGCCACCTGCTGAATCCGGTGAATATGGCTGGAGAACGCCGCCACCACCAGGCGTCGGTCGGGATGGGCGGCGAAGACCCCTCTCAACACCTCGCCGACCTCGGTCTCCGACCGGGAGCTGCCCGGTATCTCCGAGTTGGTGGAGTCGCACAGCAGCAGCCGAATGCCCTCGTCGCGGGCGATGGCCCCGATGCGGGCGAGATCGGTACGGCGGCCGTCCACCGGGTTCAGGTCCAGCTTGAAATCGCTGGAGTGGAGGATCACCCCTTGGGGCGTGCGAATGGCCGAGATCAACCCGGAGGGAACCGAATGGGTAACGGGGATGAACTCGCAGTCGAACGATCCGATGCGCACCCGGTCGTGGTCGCCGATGGGGACGAGGGTGGTGCGGTCGCTCACCTCCCGCTCTTCGAGGCGGTTGCGGATCAGCCCGAGGGTGAACGGCGAGGCGTACACGGGGAACGACAGCCATTCCAGCGCCCGGGGCAGCGCGCCGATGTGGTCCTCGTGGCCGTGGGTGCAGATGCAGCCCACGATGCGGTCGGCCTTGTCGCGCAGGTACTCCAGATCGGGAAGCACGAATTCGGCGCCGGGCATGTCCTCGTCGGGGAACAGCACCCCGCAATCCAACAGGAGCACCTCGTCCCCGGATTCGATGGCCGCGCAGTTCCTCCCGATATCGCCCAGCCCGCCCAGAAAGGTGATCTGAACCGGGTCAGCCACGGGCGCGAGACCTCCGGTCGGCGACCGGATCAGCCATCGGCACCGAGTCTTGTGCCGGCCAGCACCTCGGCCGCGGCCTCCGCCAAACCCTCGGGCTCGACGTCCAGTGGCGGGCGGCAGCGGCCGACCGGGAGGCCGATGAGGCGCATCATGGCCTTGGCCGGGATGGGGTTGGGCGCTGTCAATCCCGTCTCATAGTCGAACGACGGTATGAGGCTGGCGTTGATCTTGGCCGAGGCGGCAACGTCGCCCCTCTCGAAGGCGGCGATCATGTCGGCGTGCTCGGCACCGGCCCAGTGGGTGGCCACGCCGATCACCCCCACCGCCCCCACCGCGAGCAGCGGCAGGGTGAGGCTGTCGTCGCCGCTGTACACCTCAAAGCCCTCGGGGGCCTGGGCGATGAGCGCGGCGGTTTCGGCGGGGTCACCGGCCGCGTCCTTGATGCCGACGATGTTGTCCACCCCGTAACCCAGTTCCAGCAGAGTGGAGGTGTCCACCTTGCGCCCGGTGCGGACGGGGATGTCGTAGATGAGCACCGGCAGGTCGGTTGCCGCGGCCACCGTGGCGAAGTGCTTGGCCAGGCCGGCTTGCGAGGGGCGGTTGTAATACGGGGCTACCGACAAGATGCCATCAGCCCCAGCGTCTTGAGCCCGCTCGGTGAGCTCGACGGCGGCGACGGTGTCGTTGCTGCCCGCTCCGGCCACCACTGGCGCATCCACCGCAGAGGCGACCGTGCCTATGAGGTCGATCTGCTCGTCGTGGGTCAGCGTTGGCGCCTCTCCCGTGGTGCCCGCCACCACCAGCCCGTCGCTACCGTTGTCAACCAGCCATTGGGCCAGCGACGCGGCGGTCTCCAGGTCGAGCGAGCCATCGTCGGCAAACGGCGTGACCATGGCGGTGAGCACCTTTCCAAATCGAGCCATGGGTTCTCCTTACGCGTCAGCGGCGTCGTCGGCCATCTCGGTTGCCCGATCGATCCCCAGGGTCACCAGAAGATCCTCGTGCAGCTCGAACCACACCTCATGGTATGAATCCATGGAGGGTTTCGTAAACCAGTTAATGTCGCCGCCCTGCACTCGAGACAGCGCGTTGTCGAGCCGCCCTCCATAGTGTCCGAATCGGTCGAGGGCAGCGGCCAAGCGGGCGATGATCGGCTGAACCCGCCGGTTGATCTCGGCCAGACGGGCAACGACCGCGGCGTCGTAGTCGGAATCGGTGTGGTCGTTGAGGGTCTGGTCGCCGCGCACTTGGAAATCGGTGCAGACCTCTTTCAACTGGGGATCCAGCACCCGAAACGACTCGTATTGCTCCTGGATGAGGGTCTTGGTGCCAGAATCCTCGATTTCGGCGGCCACTAGACGCTCGGCTTCGGCCCTGCCCTCTCCGAGCAGCATCCACCCCTGGGCTCGCTTCCCGTCCCGGTAGCGCACCCACCCCCGCTCGCCCAGCTCGCTCAAGACTCCCGCTGCTTGTGTCGCCGGCAAGCCGGTGGCCAGGGCCACAGATTCAGCGTCGGCCATGCCCTTGGTGCGCAGCGCATAGAGGACGCGCCCCTCCATCCCAGACGAGTACGGCACCAGATCAGCCTACTTCCGCTTCTCGATCCCGGTCTCCGGGGCGGCCTAGGCGGCGCAGGATGAGGGGGTAGCCAACCGCCGCGATGGTGGCGAAGACGAACCACTGCACGGCGTAGGCCAGATGCGAGCCCTCTCCGAGATCGGGCGCCGGGACGGGGACGGGCAGGTCGCCCTCTGGGGGCGACTGTGCTTGCAGTTGCACGTACACCGGGAGCAGAGGGCCACCGATCTGCTGGGACAGGCGGGCTAGGTCAACCCGGGCCATTTCGGTGAGCACTCCGCTAGAGGGATCGGCCTGCTGGAGCCCGGCGGCGGTGACCGTGGCCCGAACCAGCCCGATCACCTCCACTTGGCCGGCCGGTGGCGCAAACTCTGCGGGGGTTGCGCCAGTGCCCGCCCCATGGGGAATCCAGCCTCGGTTGACGGCCACCACCTCCCCGGATTGCAGTCGCAGCGGGGTGAGCACCCAGTATCCGGCAGACCCCTGGTAGCTGCGATTGCGGATGAGCACCTGATCCCCGGGCTGGTAGACGCCGGTGGCCCGGACCGGGCGGAACTCAAGCTCGTCGCCGGAATCGTAGGCATCGCCGACCCCCACCAGATCCTGCAATTGGACAACCGGGAGTTGGCTGCGACCGGTGATAGTGCTGTTGCGATCCCGGCGCTCAGACAGTCGGTGGAGCTGCCAGAACCCGGCGGTGATCATGGCAGCTATGGCCAGCAGCACCGCGATGCTCATTAGGAGGCGCCGAAACGACACAGCTGGGTCGCAGTTAGATATCCAGCAAGGCGTCGAGGCCGACGATGAGTCCGGAGCGGTCGGGGGCGGCCTTCACCGCGGCCAGCACACCGGGCATGAACGAGGAGCGGTCGGTGGAGTCCTGGCGGATGGTGAGGGTTTGGCCCTCGGCCCCCAAGATCACCTCATGATGGGCCACCATGCCCCTCATGCGCACGGCGTGGACTCGGATGCCAGTAGGGCCCTCTGCCCCCCGAACGCCGGACAGCATTTCGTGCTCGGTGGGATCGGGGGCCCAGTCGCCCGAGGCGGCCGCCATCTTCTCCACGGTGAGACGGGCGGTGCCCGAAGGAGCATCGATCTTGGCGTCGTGGTGCAGCTCGATCACCTCGGCGGTGTCGAAGTAGGGCGCGGCCAGTTCGGCAAACCTCATCATCAGGACGGCGCTGATGGCGAAGTTGGGGGCGATGATGCACGCCCGCTCTGCGGTGGTGAAGGCCGCGTGGAATCGCTCCAAGTCGTCGTCGGTGAACCCGGTGGTGCCCACCACCGCGTGGACCTGCTGTTCGGCCAGCCAGACCAGATTGTCTCGGGCGGCTTCGGCGATGGTGAAGTCCACCACGACGTCGGCGCCGGCATCGGCCACCGCTTGGCGGTCGGCAACCGAGACCATTCCGCCCGCAGACGCACCCACGCGGTTGGGGTCCACTGAGGCCACCAATTCCAGATCGGGGTCAGCGGCAACCGCCTCGCAGACGGTGGCCCCCATTCTCCCTCCCGCGCCGAACACCCCTACCCGGATCATGAACGAGACGATATAGGGCTGAACCGTGAGAATTCGGCTCAGAAAAAGAAGCGGAAGGTTGGGTTAGCGCAGCGCCCGGTCTCGGTCGCGGCCGCGACCTCCTCCTCGACGGTGCGAGCCACCGCCCGGCCCGAGATCGCCGAACTCGTCGCGCAGCTGGGACTCGAAGTCGTCTTCAAAGGATGCCGCCTGGGAAGGGCCGTCCCAGTCGCTGCGATCGCGGCCACCCCGGTCGCTCGAGCGGCGGCCGTCGCGGTCTCGGCCACCACGGTCGTCGCGGCGATCATCGCGGCGGTCGTCACGACGTCCCCGACGATCATCACGATCCCGGCCACCCCGGTCATCAGACCGGCGGCTGTCGCGGTCGCGGCCACCACGGTCGTCAGACCGGCGGCCGTCGCGGTCGCGGCCACCGCGGTCGTCGCGGCGGTCGTCACGACGTCCCCGACGATCATCACGATCCCGGCCACCCCGGTCATCAGACCGGCGGCTGTCGCGGTCGTCGCTGCTGTCGTCGCCAGTCAGCTTGAGGCTGATCTTGCCGTTGGGGTCGATGTCTTCCACGACAACCTCGAGGTCATCGCCCAATGCGACCACGTCCTCTACCCGGTCTACCCGGCGACCCCGGCCCAACTTGGAGATGTGCACCAAGCCATCGCGGCCCGGGAGAATGTTCACGAACGCCCCGAATGCAGTGATGTTCACAACCTTGCCGTTGTAAACCTCCCCAACATCGGCAGTGGGCGGGTCGAGGATGAGGCGGATCTGGCGCTCGGCCTCCTCAACGCAGTCCCGATCGGGCGATGAGATGGTGACAATGCCGGCGTCTTGGGCGTCGTCCACGTTCACCTCGGCGCCGGTTTCGGCCTGGATGGTGTTGATGACCTTGCCCTTGGGCCCGATGACCTCGCCGATCTTGTCCAGCGGGATCTCGAACTTGACGATCTTCGGCGCAGTGGGCCGCACATCGTCTCGGGGGGCGTCGATGGCCCCAGCCATGACCTCCAAGATCTTGAGCCGGGCATCACGGGCCTGATTGAGGGCACCGGCGAGCACGTCGGCCGGCAGCCCGTCGATCTTGGTGTCGAGCTGGAGGGCGGTAACGAATTCGGCCGTGCCGGCCACCTTGAAGTCCATATCGCCAAAGGCATCCTCGGCGCCCAAGATGTCGGTCAGCGTGGTGTATTGGCCCTCGTGGAAAACCAACCCCATGGCGATGCCGGCCACCGGCGCCTTGATGGGCACGCCCGCGTCCATCAGCGACAGAGTTGACGAGCACACCGAGCCCATCGAAGTGGAGCCGTTGGACGACAACACCTCCGACACCAGGCGCAGCGTGTAGGGGAAATCGTCCATGGACGGGATCACCGGGACCAAGGCCTTCTCGGCCAGCGCCCCGTGTCCGATCTCTCGGCGCTTCGGACCCCGCATGAACCCGGTCTCGCCGGTGGAATACGGCGGGAAGTTGTAGTGGTGGATGTAGCGCTTCTTGTCGATGGGGTCGATCCCGTCAATCATCTGGTCCATCCGGGCAGTGCCCAGCGTCGTGATGTTCAGCACCTGGGTTTCCCCCCGCTCGAACAGCCCGGAACCGTGAGCGGTCTCCACAACCCCGACATCAGATCCCAATGGCCGGAGATCTGCTGCCCCCCGGCCGTCGATGCGCACGCCGTCTTGCACGATGCGAGTGCGGACAATGCTCTTGGTGAGCGAGCGGACGGCAGCTGAGATCTGCTTGTCAACCCCCTCGACCTCGGCAAACCGCTCGGCCAACGCCACGGCGATCTCCTCTTTGGCCTGCGACTCGGCCTCTTGGCGCTCCGCTTTGTCGGCGATGGACATGGCCGCGGCCAGCTTGTCGGCGCCGACCTCGGCCACCGCGGCCTCGACCTCAGGGGTGTAGTCCACCTGGAGCTCGTACTCCATGGGGGGCTTGACCCCGGCAGTGGCAATCAATCGGCGCTGGAGGCCCACCGCTTCTTTGATCCACTCCTTGGACCGCTCCAGACCCTCGGCCAGGGCGGCTTCGTCCACTTTGGGAGTTCCGTTGTTGTAGAGCTCCCAACCGGCCTCGGTTCCGTTGGCCTCCACCATCATGATGGCCACGTCGCCGTCGTCCAGGACACGGCCGGCCACCACCATCTCGAAGGTGGATTCGGCGCCCTCGGCATAGGTGGGGTGGGGAATCCACTCACCGTCGGCGCTGTGGGCCACCCGCACCGCGCCGATAGGGCCGGCGAACGGGATTCCCGAAATGCTCAGTGCCGCCGATGCGCCGTTTATGGCGATCACGTCATAGGGGTTCTCCTGGTCGGCGCCCAAGACGGTTCCAACCACGTGGATCTCGTTGCGGAACCCGTCGGGAAACGAGGGCCGCAGCGGCCGGTCGATCAGCCGACACGTCAAGATGGCCGACTCGGGGGCCCGGCCCTCCCGCCGGAAAAACGAGCCGGGGATCTTGCCCGCGGCATACATCCGCTCTTCGATGTCGACGGTGAGGGGGAAGAAATCTGCTCCCTCACGAACGCGGCGGGCCGCGGTTGCGGTCACCAGGATGGTGGTGTCGCCCATGCGGGCCACTACGGCCCCGTCAGCCTGGCCAGCCAGGCGACCTGCCTCAAAAGACAGGGTTTTGTCTTCGGCACCGCTTACGGCGGCCGAGACGGTGATGGCTTCCGCCATGTTTGCTCCTCTCCGGACCATGCGAGGTCCGAGCGAGCCCACCGAGCCAGTTCCCAGTTGGAGAGGCCCAGCCTGACTCGGCCCCTTCAACTGGCAGCTGGCCTCTCTCTAGGCCCGCATATCTGTTTTCATAAGGTCGCCAGGGCGACACCCGATTCTCAGCGGCGAAGTCCGAGTTCGGCGATAATGCCTCGGTACCGCTCCACGTCGTTGTCCTTGACGTAGTCCAGCAGTCGTCGCCGACGACCCACCATCATCAGCAAGCCCCGCCTGCTGTGGTGGTCCTTCTCATGCACTTTCAGATGCTCGGTGAGGTGATTGATGCGCTCAGTTAGCAAAGCGATCTGAACCTCTGGCGAGCCCGTATCAGTGTCATGCAGGCGATGCTGTTCGATCGTCGCGGTCTTTGACAGTAGCTTCTCGGCCATCCCTACTCAGTGTGTCCGTCGGTCAGAAAACGGGCGAATGCACAGCTCCATGTTGTTTGACGCCGTGCCTGTGCCCGGGGGACCCGGTAAAGCTACCACTCCCCACGCCGAAACACCTACCTGAGCCATTTGAGAGATACTGGTGTCTGTGAAGGTGGTCTCCTTCGGGAGCCTCAACTACGACCTGTCTATCTGGCTGGAACGGCTTCCCGGTCCCGACGAAACGCTGAGGGCCCAGCGAATGGAGGCGTTCTCGGGAGGCAAGGGCGCCAACCAGGCCACGGCCGCGGCCCGCCTAGGGGCCGATACGCACATGGTGGGCTGTGTGGGCGACGACGACCGGGGCCGCTGGCTGCTGGATGTGCTCAACAAGAGCGGCGTGGACACCGGCCTCGTCCGCATCGTCGAGGAGCCCACCGGCACGGCAGTGCCGCTCATTTCTCCGGTGGATGTCTCCATCGTCATCGTGGCCGGGGCCAACGCCAGCACCGGGGTGGCCGATGCCGACGCCGCCGCCCAAGTGATCGCCGCTGCCGATGTGCTGCTGCTGCAAGGCGAGGTGGGCGCGGCGGGGGCCAGAAGGGCTGCTCAAGCGGCCCGTTCGGGGCAGACCACGGTGGTGTTCAACCCTGCTCCCGTGGATCCGTTTCTTGTGGAGGCCGTCGTGCCGCTCACCGACGTCTTGGTGGTGAATCGGGCCGAGCAAACCCAGATCGATGCGATCGGCCCCGAAACCGGCCATTGCGACACAGTCGTCACATTGGGCGGTCGAGGCGCCCAAGTCGACGATGTCGTGGTTCCCTCCTACCCCTCGGAGGTGGTCGATCCCACCGGCGCGGGCGATGCCTTCTGCGGCGCGCTGGGTGTCGCCATGGCCGAGGGACGCTCCCTCATCGAGGCCGTCCGCTTCGCCAACGCCGCCGGCGCCCTTGCAGTCGGCACCCCCGGCGCCCAGCCTTCAATGCCCACGCAGGCCGCGGTCAACGCCCTGCTGGATGGCCGTCCTAACCCTTGAGAGCGGGCATCACGTGGGTGGCGGTGAGGTGGATGCTCTCCATGACCTTGTCGTGGGGGATGGCGTAGGGGTTCATCATGCACAACAGCAGATCGACGCCGAGATCGGCGAAGCCCTGGCATAGCTCGATGCACTGGTCGGGGTCGCCGGCTATGGCCACGCCCTGTTCCACCAGGTCCTCGATGCTGAACGTGGTATCCCAATCGGCGTCCGCGGTCATCCCGGGCAAATACCGGAGATAGTTCCAGTCGCCGAGATCGGCGCCTTCTTCTTGGAGCATCTCGGCCACGCTGCCCACCAGCTTGAAGGCCACCGTGGGGTACCACCAGAACGACTCCCGGGCATTCTCGTAGGCCTCGGCCGTGGTGGGAGCGCAGTGGTACATGGCGAAGGTGGCCACCCGGTCGTTCACGTAGCCGCCCACCGGGTTTTGGCACGCCTGCACCGCGTCGCGGTACAAGCCGACTCGCATGGCCAGTTCTTCCAGCGACACGCCGGCGCTGAACGACAAAAGGCCCATCCCCATCTCCCCCACCAGTTGGTGGGTCTCCCGACTGCCCGTGGCGGCCCATATCGGGGGATGGGGCTTCTGAACCGGCCTGGGCAGAACCCGGCGTCGGGGCATCGACCAGTACTGGCCCTCGAACTCGTGCTCGTCATTCAGCCAGCAGCCCGCTATGTGCCCGACGGCCTCGGCCCACATGGCCCTGGTCTCCCGGGGGTCGATCCCGAAGCCCTCGAGCTCGGCTCGGGTGGTGGAGCGGCCGGTGCCGAACTCCACCCGTCCCCCGCTGATGACGTCCAGCGTGGCCGCCGACTCGGCGCTGCGGACCGGGTGGTTGTAGGGCTTGGGAGTCAGGCGGACCCCGTAGCCCAGCCGTATCTGCTCGGTGAGCGCGGCCACTGCGCCATAGAGCACTTCGGGGTTTGAACTGTGCGACATCTCCTCGAGGAAGTGGTGCTCCACCGTCCAAAAGCTGTGGTACCCCAGCTGATCGGCCAGCACCGCCTGCTGGATCAACTCCTGATAGCGAAGTTGCTCGCTGTTGTGATGCCACGGCCGGGGTACGGGGATCTCCGAGAATAGGGCTAGATCCATGGCGGCTAAGGGGAAGGTTCCGCCATCAAAATCTCGCGGGACAGAGCAACGTCAATGCGGAGTTGTCTAACCAGGGACTCGATGCCGTCGAAGCGGTGCTCGCTTCTGAGCAGCTCCACGAACTCGACTCTGGCCTCCTCGCCGTAGAGGTCGCCCTCGAAATCGAGAAGATGCGCCTCCAGCAGGGATTGCTGGGCGTGCTCGTAGAAGGTTGGGCGCCGGCCGATGTTTATGGCTGCCATGTACCGGGACCCGTCGGGACGGGTATACCAGCCGGCGTAAACCGCGTCGGCGGGCCAGGCCATAGCTATGGACACCGGGATGTTGGCGGTGGGAAATCCGATGGTCATCCCCCGCCGATCCCCCAGCACCACCTTGCCCCTGATCTCGTGGTAGCGCCCCAGCATGGCCGCCGCCGTGCGGACATCCCCGCCGGCCAGCGCTCGTCGCACCGCGGTTGAGGACACCGGCTCGGGCCACTTCTCATCATGATGAAGGAGGTTCACGGCGCGAACTTCGAACCCCATTTCCATGCCGAATTTCCGCAACTTGTCGATGTTTCCCAGTCGCGCCCGACCGAAGTGGAAGTCTTCGCCAACCACCACACTCCGAACCCGCAG
>JAJEEH010000056.1 GCA_022821105.1 Acidimicrobiia bacterium | reverse complement strand
CCTTCGAAGCGGTGTCGGTGCTGCTGCTGGCCGCCCTCATCGGCGCCATCGTGATCGCCCGCCGAGAGGAGGGCGGCTGATGTCTGCCCCATCGAGCAAGTTCGCCTCGGGAGCTGATCGCTGATGCTTCTCAATGAGATGCTTCTTTTGGGCGCGGTGTTGTTCTGCATCGGGGTCTACGGCGTGCTGGCCCGCCGCAACGGCGTGCTGGTGCTCATGTCCATCGAGCTCATCCTCAACGCGGTGAACATCAATCTGATCGCCTTCGGGGCGTTCCACGACACGGTGATGGGTCAGATCTTCGCCCTATTCGTGATCACCGTGGCCGCCGCCGAGGTGGGAATCGGCCTGGCCATCGTTCTGCTGCTGTACCGGAACCGTCGATCCATCGACTTGGACCAAGTCGATCTGATGAAGGGGTGATGGGTCGGTGCTGAGTGCGAACATCGCCGCCGCCGCTGAAACCGCGGGCAAGGCCGTCGCCGCCTCCGGCTGGTTCCTGGAGAACGCCTGGCTGATCTGGCTGTTCCCCGCGGTGTCGTTCCTGCTGATCTTGCTGTTCGGCAAGCGGTTCCCCCGAGGGGGCTCTGAAATCGGAATCGCCGCGGTGGGGGCCTCATTTGTCTTCGGCCTGCTCACCGCCATCCAGTGGATCAGCGAGGTGGAGGGCGCCGGAGGCGGAGGCGCCGAGGGCGAGCATGCCCTGGGGGCGGGCGGACTGGTTGCCGCGGCCGAGGGCGAGGCATCCGGCGGGGTGAGTGCGCTCACCCGGTCGATCACCTGGCTCACCAACGGGGCGGAGGCCATCGGTGCAGGCATCATGATCGACGGCTTGGCCGTGATGATGATCTTCGTGGTCACGGTGGTGTCGCTGCTGGTGCACATCTACTCCACCGACTACGTGGCCGGCGACCGCCGCTACACCCACTTCTTCGCTTTCTTGAGCCTGTTCACCGCGTCGATGCTCTTCTTCGTCACCGCATCCACCACCATCCAAATGCTGGTGGGCTGGGAGCTGGTCGGGGTGTGCTCCTTCGTGCTCATCGGCCACTGGTGGGAGGAGAAAGACAACTCCGACGCCGCCCTCAAGGCCTTCTTCACCAACCGGGTGGGCGACATGGGCATCATCATCGGGGTGTCCATCCTGTTCTTCGGCGCGGGCACCTTCGACGTGATCGGGGTAAACGAGGCCGCCATCAACGGCAGCATGAGCCACACGGTCACCCTGGCCGCCGCGCTGTGCCTGACCGCCGCGGTCATGTCCAAGTCGGGGCAGTTCTTCCTCCACACATGGCTGCCCGACGCCATGGCCGGGCCCACCCCGGTGTCGGCCCTCATCCACGCCGCCACCATGGTGGTGGCCGGCATCTTCATGGTGGCCCGGCTCTACGGGGTGTTCTTCGAGGGCTACGCCATCGGCGGCTCCAGCATCAACATGTTGGCCCTGATCGGCGGGCTCACCACCCTGGTGGGCGCCACCCTGGCCTTCGTCCAAAACGACATCAAGCGGGTGCTGGCCTATTCCACCGTGTCCCAGCTGGGCTACATGGTGCTGGCCCTGGGCGTGGGGGCGTGGACCGCGGCCCTGTTCCACCTGTTCACCCACGCCTTCTTCAAGGCCTGCCTGTTCTTGGGTTCGGGCTCGGTCAGCCACGCCGTCCACTCCTTCGACATGAAGAAGGACATGGGCGGCCTGCGCAAGGCCATGCCCCACACCTACCGCACGTTCATGATCGGCACGGTGGCGCTGGCCGGGTTGCCCATCCTGTCGGGATTCTGGTCGAAGGATGAGATCTTGGTGGGCACCGGCGGGTGGGGCCTGTTCGGCGGCACCGGGGGCAATGGCGCTTACACCGTGATGCTGGCCATGGGGATGATCACCGCCGCGCTCACCGGGGCCTACATGACCCGGGTGGTGTACCTCACCTTCTTCGGGGAGTTCCGGGGCCACGGCACCCCCCATGAGTCCGGCCCCCGAATCACCGTGCCGCTGTGGATCCTGGGCGGGCTGGCCATCGTCGCCGGGTTCATCAACTTCCCGGCCGGATTCCAGCTCGTGCCGGCGTCGTGGGAGGAGAAGTTCCTCCAGTGGGTGGAGCCCGTGGGGGTGAGCTACTTCCCGGCGATCAAGCACGCCACCCCGTCGTGGACCCTGGCCATCGTGTCGGTGATCGTGGCCCTGATCGGCATCGGCGCGGCCTATTACTACTACTTCGTCCGGGTCCGGGCGGTGAGCCCGGCCGCCACCGAGCTGCCCAACGGACCCACCTCGAGATCGGCAGTGGCCCGTCTCGGCCACCGGATCCTGGTCAACAAGTACTACCTCGACTGGCTGTACACCACGGTGATCGTCGGCTTCGTCAAAGGGCCTCTGGCCAAGGCTGCGTACTGGACCAACCAGAACATCATCGACCGGGTGGTAAACGAGGCCGGCACCCGGTCGGTGCAGGCCGGCGAAATCGTCTACCACAAGGTGGACCAGCTGGTGGTGGACGGCATCGTCAACGCCACCGGCAAGATCTCCGACAGCTCGGGGGAGGAGCTGCGCCGCATCCAAACCGGCAAGGTTCAGCAGTACGCCGCCATCATGTTCGCCGCCGCCACCATCCTGGCCGGCATTTTCATCATCGTCATCTAGGGAGCACACATACACATGGGTGAATTTCTCAACGACTGGGGCCTCAGTATCCCGACGTTCCTGCCGATCATCGGCGCGGCCGTCATGCTGCTTATTCCCAAGGATCGAGAGCAGCTCCACAAGCTGATCGCCTTGGCCACCACCTTGGCGGTGGCCGTCTTCGGCTTGCTGCTGTTGATCCAGTTCATCGACAACGACAACTACGGCGCCCTCAACTTCGTGGTGGACAAGGGCTGGATCGACGTCATCGACGCCCGCTACATCATGGGCGTCGACGGCATCTCATTGCCGCTGATGCTGCTCACCATGCTGATCGTGCCCCTGTGCGTGATCTACTCCTGGAACCACTTCCCCGAGCCGCACAACCCCAAAGCGTTCTTGATGCTGCTGCTCATCCTGGAGACCGGGATGATCGGCACGTTCGCGGCCCAAGACCTGATCCTGTTCTTCGTGTTCTTCGAGGTCGTGCTGCTGCCCATGTACTTCATGATCGGGGTGTGGGGCGGCGAGAACCGGCGCTACGCCGCCATCAAGTTCTTCTTATTCACTTTGTTCGGCTCGGCGCTGATGCTGGTGAGCTTCCTGGCTTTGTACTTCTTGGCCGACGCCAGCACCTTCGACATGCGGCTGCTGCCCGAGGCGGCCGCCGGCATCGCCAAGTCGTCGCAGGTATGGGTGTTCGGCGGCATGTTCCTGGGATTCGGGATCAAGGTGCCCATGTTCCCCTTCCACACCTGGCTGCCCGATGCCCATACCGAGGCCCCCACGGTGGGCTCGGTGATCCTGGCCGCGGTGTTGCTGAAGTTGGGTACCTACGGCTTCGTGCGCATCGCCATCCCCATCCTGCCCGAGGCCGCCGCCGAGTGGGCCCCGTTCATCGGACTGCTGGCGGTGATCGGGATCATTTACGGTGCCTTGGGCTGTTTGGCCCAGCGCGACTTGAAACGGCTGGTGGCGTTTTCGTCGGTGGCCCATATGGGCTTCGTGATGCTGGGCATCGCCACCCTTACCGACTTCGGCATCAACGCCGCGGTGTTCGGCATGGTGGCCCACGGGCTCATCACCGGGATGCTGTTCTTCTTGGCCGGATCGGTCAAGGAGCGCTACCACACCCTGGACATGTCCCGGCTGGGCGGTCTGCTGGTGCAGGCCCCCCGGATGGGCTGGATCCTCGGGTTCTGCGCCATGGCCTCGCTGGGGCTGCCCGGCCTGGCCGGGTTCTGGGGCGAGTTCCCCGCCATCTTGGCTTCCTACAACCCCGCCGAAGTGCTGGCCGAGGAGACCTTCCGGTCGTACATGGTCATCGCCGCGCTGGGCACGGTGCTGGCCGCCGGCTATCTGCTGTGGATGCTCCAGAAAACGGCCTTTGGCACTCCCCGAGAGGAGTTCGCCAACGACCCCCACGTGCGCGACGCCACCGTGTCCGAATATCTGGCCTGGGCCCCGCTGCTCATCCTGATCTTGGTGCTGGGCGTGTACCCCCACCTGCTGTTCGGGGCTACCGATCCCGCGGTGGTCAACTCGCTCAGCGAATGCCTTGACTCCGTGACCAGCGGAACGTGCTTCGACGCGGCAGCCGGAAAGTAGCCCGCACTGATGCTCTCGTCCCTGCCATCGATCGTCGGCTTCGTCCGACCAGACATCGACTGGCACGCCGTCGCGCCCGAGCTCACCCTGCTGGGAGTGGGCGCGGTGGTCACCCTGCTCGACATCGTGCTGCTGGAGCGGGGACGGGCCTACACCTCGGCCCTGGCCGGCATCGGGCTGCTGGTGGCGCTGATCCCCATCGTGACCCTGGCCGCCGACGGGACCACCCGGGAGATGTTCGGCGGGGCCTTCGTGGTGGACGACTTCGCGCTCATTTTGAAGGCCATGTTCATCGTGGTCGCCTACATCGTGGTGCTGTTGTCCACCAACTACATCGCCGAGGGCGACTACTGGGAGAACGAGTACTACGGCCTTCTTTTGGCATCGGTGATGGGCATGGTGCTGATGGCATCGGCCCGCGACCTGGTGACCATCTTCGTGGCCCTGGAGCTGCTGTCCATCCCCGCCTATCTGATGGCCGCCTGGCGCAAGGCCGACCCCAGGAGCAACGAGGCCGGACTCAAGTACTACCTGATGGGGGTGTTCGCCTCGGCCATCATGCTGTACGGGATGTCGCTGCTGTTCGGGCTGGCCGGCGACACCCGTCTTTCGGTCATCTCCGACGCAGTCTCCACCGGCGATGCCAACCCGGTGGTCATCCTGGGCATCATCTTCGTGATCGTCGGATTCGCCTTCAAGGTGTCGGGATTCCCCTTCCACACCTGGGCCCCCGACACCTACGAGGGCGCTCCCACCCCGGTGACCGCCTTTTTGGCCGTGGCCTCCAAAGCGGCAGGTTTCGTGGCCCTCATGCAGCTGGTGCACGCCGGATTCCCCGGTCGCGACGACGTCTACCAGCCGCTGCTGTGGATCTTGGCCGTGGGCTCGATGACCGCGGGCAACCTCATCGCCCTACGGCAAGAGAACATCGTGCGTCTCATGGCCTATTCCGGGGTGTCGCAAGCCGGCTTCATGCTGGCCCCCCTGGCGGTGGCCGGCGACATCGGCGGCGAAGCCCTTTCCGCGGTGATCATCTACGTGCTGATCTACGCCGCCATGAACCTGGGCGCCTTCGCGGTGATCATCGCCGTAGCCCGCCGCACCGCCTCCGGCGAGATCCGCTCCTACGCCGGGCTGTTCAAATACGCCCCCGGCATGACCATCCTCATGACCATATTCTTGTTCTCCCTGGCCGGGATCCCCCCGCTGGGCGGCTGGTTCGCCAAGTTCGCGGTGTTCCGGGCCGTGGTGGAAGCCGACACCGGCTGGGGCTACTCCCTGGCCGCCATCGCCGCGGTCAACTCGGTGATTGCGCTGTTCTACTACGCCAAGGTTGCCCGCATGATGTGGTTCGAAGACGCCCCCGAAGAGGCCGACACCTCGTCTCTGCGGGTGCCCCCCTCTCTGATCGCTGCCCTCGGCCTCACCGCAGCGGCCACGCTCCTGTTCGGCATCTACCCCGCCGCCATCACCCACTTCACCGAAGGCACCCTCATCGCCCTGCCCTATTGAGCCCATGGGAATTGAGGCTCAACTTGGTGTATTGGAGGTGTATGCTCCATTCATGGCGCGGACGAATATCGATATCGACGAGGAGGCTTGCGCTGAGGTCATGCGGCGCTACCAGCTGCGTACCAAGCGGGAAGCCGTCAACTTTGCCCTGAACCAGCTGGTCGTCAAACCATTTACGGTGGAAGAGGCTCTTCAAATGCGGGGTGCCGGATGGGAGGGCGACCTTGACGAGATGCGGACCACAGAAGTCTGGTGATTCTGGTCGACTCCTCAGTGTGGGTGGAATACTTGAGAGATACGGGGAGCAATGCCTGCATAAAGCTCGACGACCTACTGGCCGAGAAGGCCGAGTTAGCCGTCACCGACGCAGTGAGACTGGAAGTTTTGGCCGGTGCCCGCGATGACATCCACGAGCGGAGACTCCGTCGCCTCTTGGCTCGAGCCGTGATCCTTCCCACCTATCCAGCGCACTACGACCACGCCGCTTCGGTCTATCGGTCGTGTCGTAGGAGGGGTGAGACCATCCGCAAGTTGTTGGACTGTTTGATCGCCGCGGTGGCCATTCAATCCGGGGTTCCGGTTCTCCATGCCGACGGCGACTTCGATGCCATGGCCCGCCACACCGACTTGGAAATCGTGCCCTTGTCCTAGCCTAACTACGTGACCGCCGCAGGCCGGACGCGCTGACATGCCTGAGCTGCCGGATGTGGTGGTTTATCTGGAGGCGCTGGACCGGCATGTGGTGGGGCGGGAGCTGCGCAAGATCCGAATAGTCGGGATTAGCCTGCTCCAGACGTTTGATCCACCGATCAGCGAGGCTGAGGGGCGAACGGTGGTCGGCACTCAGCGGCTGGGCAAGCGGCTGGTGCTGGAACTGGGCGGGAACGACGAGTTGTTCTTGGTGATCCACCTAATGGTGGCGGGGCGGTTGCGATGGCGGGATGAATCCGGGGCCAAGCCGCCGGGCAAGATCGGGCTGGCCGCCTTCGACTTCGACCACGGCACCCTGGTGCTCACCGAGGCCAGCAAGCGCAAGAAGGCATCGCTGTGGCTGGTCCGGGGGGCCGACGCGCTGGTCGAGCATCATGATCGGGGCGGGGTGGAGCCACTGGAAGTGGGCGAAGGCGAATTCCGGGCCGCTCTGACCAGCCGCAACCGCACCCTAAAGCGGGCCCTATGCGATCCCACCGTGTTCAGCGGTATCGGCAACGCCTATAGCGATGAGATCCTGTTCCACGCCGGGCTGTCCCCGGTGCAACGCACCGGCAACCTCGACAACGACGAGGTCGCCCGGCTCTATGAGGCCACCCGAACCACGCTGGTCGACTGGACCGAGCGCCATCGTCAAGCGGTGGGCGACGGCTTCCCCGACAAGGTCACCGCCTTCCACGACGACATGGCCGTACACGGCAAGTACGGCCAACCCTGCCTGAAATGCGCGGTCCAGGTACAGCGCATTGTCTACGCCGACAACGAGGTCAACTACTGCCCCCAGTGCCAAACCGACGGCCGCATCCTGGCCGACCGCTCCCTATCCCGCCTCCTCAAGGACGACTGGCCCCGCAGCATCGAAGACCTCGAGGACTGATCGGCAGCCTGCCCCGCCGCCAACTATCTTGCCGATGTCAAAGAGGAGGCCGCAGCATGAGTTCGTTCAGTCGAGAGTCCACCGCCGAGGAGGTCGTTGACGGGCTTGACCTGTCGGGCCAGGTCTTCATGATCACCGGCACAACCAGCGGGCTCGGTGAGGAGTCGGCCCGGGTGCTGGCCGCCCGCGGGGCCCGGGTGGCCATGCTGGCTCGGAATCCCGAGGCCAACATCGAGGCGGCCGACCGCATTCGCTCGTCGGTGCCTGATGCCAACCTGTCGACGCACCAATTGGACCTCTCTGATCTGTCCAGCGTGGAGAGCTTCGCCGCCGAAGCCGCCGACCGGTTCGACCGCATCGACGTGCTGATGAACAACGCGGGGGTGATGTGCTGCCCCTTCGGCCGAACCTCCGACGGCTTCGAGATGCAGTTCGGCACCAACCACCTGGGTCACTTCGCTTTAACGGCCCGGCTGATGCCGCTGCTGCGCCAAGCGGATAATCCTCGGGTGGTGACCCTGTCGTCGGGAGGGCACCGCATCTCCGATGTCGACCTCGACGACCCCAACTTCGAGACCACCCCCTACGACCCCTGGGTGGCCTATGGCCGGTCGAAGACCGCCAACATCCATTTCGCCGCCGAGTTGGCCCGGCGCTTCGATGATGAACTGCTCTCGCTGTCAGTCCATCCCGGCGCGATCCCCACCAAGCTGGGCCGGCACATGACCAAGGAGATGATCGAGGGCATGAGGGGGCGAGCCAAAGCCAGTTCGTCCTCAGGCCAAGGTCTTCAGTACAAGACTCTGGAGTCGGGCGCGGCCACCCAGGTTTGGGCGGCTACCGCTCCCGAACTAACCGACCACAACGGCAAGTACCTGGCCGACTGCAACGTGGC
>JAJEEH010000100.1 GCA_022821105.1 Acidimicrobiia bacterium | reverse complement strand
ACGCCGCCGAGGCCGAGCGGCTGGGCCTGGTCAACCGGGTAGTGCCCTCCGATGAGTTGGATGAAGCGGTGGCCCAGCTCACCGGGGCATTGTCCAGCCTGCCCCGCGACGGCATCGCCACCGGCCGCGCCGTGGCCCACCTGGCCTACGACATGCTGGGCATCGGCCAGTCATTCACCCCCCACTACGGCGTTCACCCCTTGTTTGTGATGGGCACCCGCCGCAGCCCCGACGAGTTCGACTTCCACGAGACGTCTCGGGAGAAAGGCATGAAGGACGCGCTGGCCGAGCGCGACGAGCGCTTCGGCGGGGACTACTGGGGCTGGTAGGCAGCTGTTGCCGACCGGCGACTACTGGGATTGATAGGCGACCGTGGGCATCATGGTGGCCTTGGGCTGGTAGGGCACCGACGGGTCGAAGTAGGGGCGGTCGCCGTCCACAGTGCAGCGGCGAATCTCCCGGACCTGGGGGTAGTGGTCGGACACTCCCCGGTGATTGGTTGACCGCTCGTCCCAAATGGCCAGGTCGCCTTCGGTCCACGACCACCGGCAGTGGAAGCGGGGTTGGTTGATGTGGCGTACCAGGAAGTCGAGCAGGGCCGTGCTCTCGTTCTCAGTCAACCCGACCACGTACTGATGGAAATTGGTGGCCACGTATAGCGCCCGCCGCCCGGTCTCAGGGTGGGTCCGCACCAGAGGGTGGTTGACTCCGGGATAGGCCTCTCTCAACGGGGCCACCAATTCCCAGCTTCCCGACTTCTCGGCCATGCTCGTGCAGAACTGCGGGTAGTTGGAGTGGTGGAGTTCCAATCCGTCGATCATGGCCCGCATCGGCTCCGACAGGGCGTCGTAGGCCGACGTGATGCTGCACCACATCGTGTCGCCCCCATAGGGGGGTGCGACCACGGATTGGAGCAGGGCAATCTTGGGGGGCACTTCGATCCAGGTCACGTCGGTGTGCCAGTTGTCGGTGGTGGGCAGGCTCTCGGCGTCGTCGCGAATGACAGAGGTACCTGGCTCGGTCACCCCCATCACGGCTTGAAGCGGAAATACGCTGGGCTGGCCCCACAGGGAGGCCAACTCCAGTTGGTCCTCGGCGCTCATGGGCACATTGCGGAACAAGATCACCTCGTGGCGGAGCAGCGCCTCGTGAATCTCGGCGAACTGCTGGTCGGTCAGGCCGTCGCGGGGGTCTACCCCCGAGATGACCGCGCCCAGCGACCCGCCGATCCGGTCAACCTGGATGGTCTCGTAGGACTCCTCGGCGTCGAGGCTTGGGGTGAGGGTCATGCTCATAGGGCTATTGTGCCATCTCGTCTGCACGCAAGCCGATGAGGAGGCACCTGATGCGCACGATCTTGGACGGGCTCAACTTCTCCGAAGGCCCTCGGTGGCACGACGGTGCCCTGTGGTTCTCCGACATGCACGCTCATCGGGTGGTGCGCACCGATCTCGACGGGAACGCCGAGACGGTGGCCGTGGTCGACTGGGACGACCCGTCGGGGCTGGGCTGGCTTCCCGACGGCCGGCTGCTGGTGGTGGCCATGGCCTCCCAGAAGCTGCTGCGCCAAGAGCCCGATGGCTCGATAGTGGAGCACGCCGACCTGTCGCCGCTGGCCATCGGCGACATCAACGACATGATCGTGCGCTCCGACGGCACCGCCTACATCGGCGACATGGGGCAGAGGATCCACGCCGGCGGCGAGCGGCGCACGGCGCAGACCCTCAGAGTTGCCCCCGACGGATCGGTGAGCGTGGGCGCTGACGGCATGGAGGCTCCCAATGGCCACATCCTGACCTCCGATGAGAAAACGCTGATCGTGGCCGAGAGCGCGGCCTTCCGGCTCACCGCATTCGACGTGGCCCCCGACGGCACCCTTTCCAACCGAAGGGTCTACGCCGAGCTGGTTCCAGAATCCGACCGGGCCCCAGTGGCCCCGCCCGACGGCATCTGCCTCGACGCTGAGGGCGCGGTATGGGTGGCCGATCCGCTGGGCTTGCGGGTGTTCCGAGTGCTGCCCGGCGGCGAGGTGACCGACTCCTACGACATGGCCCCCAAAGTGCCGGTGGCCTGCGTGCTGGGCGGCGACGACCGCCGCACACTGCTCATCTGCGCCGCCGACGACTGGAAGAGAGAAGTGGTCACCGCGGCCAAAACCGGTTCCATCTACGCCACCGAAGCCGCCGTCCCCGGCGTGGGCAAGCCCTAGTCGACAGGCTGGGGCGTCAGCTCGCGCAGGGATACGGAGACGCCGGAATCTGGGCTGAGGCTGACTAGCACTACTGCGGGCTCGCCTTCCAATGACTCTGCGGTGGCGCCGGAGTAGGCGACCACCGAGGGGGACTCGCGCACCACTTGGTGGCGGTGGATGTGACCCAAGGCGACGTAGTCCCAGTCGACGGTGTCCAGGTGGCTGGGGTAGATGGGGGACGAACGGTACGACGGCGTCTCGTCGGGCATGACTAGGCCGTGGCCCATGGCTACACACCAGCCGTTCTCCGGGCGGACCGGAAGCCCTTCGAGGGGGTGGAAGCCGGGATGGTGGTCGTCCATCGACTTGCCCCACACGGTGAGCTCCAGCTCGGGAAGGTGGGTGGTGGTTCCCTCAAGGGAATCGAGGACCGTGACCGGTAGATCCTGAATATGGGGGCCAAACCGGTGAAGCACCGACGTCTCCGGGTGGGCGTCATGGTTGCCGGCGATCATCACCACCGGGCACGAGAGCCGAGCGAGCTGATCGGCGGCCCAACTCAGCACGTCGTCGCCCACCCGGTTGTGGTCGAACAGGTCGCCGGAGATGATCACTGCGTCAACGGCCTCGTCGATGGCCAGATCGATTGCCGCGGCAAATGCCTTCTCCTGGCGCTTGGCCGGAGAGGTGCCCAGATGGCAGTCCGAGGTGTGCAACAGCGAGAGGGCACGGCGATGGCGGTGTTGGCTGTTGATCACGTCTTGCGGCCCTCGGCTCTGACTATCGGCGTATGCTCGCAAATGATTTCACACCCCGGACCACCGGGGAGACATTGGATAAAGGCGGGGTGACTCTTGGCGGCCCAACCGCATAGACGAATTGGCCAGGAGCCAACGGTTACCCAGGAGCACGTGCTCGATGCGGTTGAGGGTCTAGTGATCGACAGCGAGACTGACGAGGCGGCTCCGATTCCCCATCGCCGGGTACGAGGCCATCTCGCCGGCACCGACTATCGGTTCACCATTTCGCTGCCTGGTGATATTGCGTTTGAGCACCGGTTCTACCAATGTGTGTATCCCCTGGCCGACGAGAACCCCAGCGACAATGCCATCGCCTTCGGCGCGGACTCGGGGGCCTACACCGTGCAGACCAACGCGGACTACGGCTACCAGGTAGACGCCGCCGCCGCGGCGTTTTCCAAATCCGTGGCCACTCGCCATTACGGCACCGCCGAGCAGATTCATGGTTACATCTATGGGGCCAGCGGAGGGTCGTACCAGACCATTGCCGCCATGGAGAACACCAGAGGGATCTGGAACGGCGGGGTTCCCATGGTGATCGGCGCCATGACGTCCATTCCCAACAACTTCTTCATCCGGGCGTTCGCCCGGCTCATACTTTCGGACAAGGCGCCATTGATCGCCGATGCCGTTGCTCCCGGCGGCAGCGGCGATCCCTTCGCCCACCTCGATCCGGTTGAAGCCGAGGTCTTGCGGGAGGTGTCGGCGCTGGGGGTTCCCCTTGTGGCCTGGAACGACTACCGGTACGTGCTGGGGCTTGACGATGAACTGGGCCTGATGGGGTTTGCCGACGCGGTAAAGGCGATGGACCCGTCCTATGTTGATGACTTCTGGAGCGAGCCCGGCTACTTGGGTGCTGATCCTTCGCCGCTGGGCGACCGAATTCGGGCGGCACTCATCGAGCAGGAGACCGAGGCCGACGGCGATTCAACGGTTCGGTTGGAACCCCGGTGGCGGTTGGCGCTTTGCACCTACCACCGCCACCAGCTTCCCGACATTGGAGAATTCTCCGGCTGGGACCAGTTCCGCGACGCTGAGGGCCGGCCCCGGTACCCGCAGCGGTCGACTCTGATCGGTCCGCTGATCGGCGGCCAGGTCAGCGGTGGCGGAAGCCACTCCGGGAAGATCACGGGCAAGGTCATCGTGGTGAACAGCATTGTGGATGCCGACGCCTATCCCTGGCACGGCGACTGGTATGGAGCCCGCGTGCGATCGGCGCTGGGGGCTGACACCGACAACTGGTTCCGGCTTTGGTTCACCGACAACGCCGACCATCACACCGGCCCGCTCGCTGAGGGCAAACAGCGCTGGCTGGTGCCCTATGACGGAGTAGTCCAGCAGGCGTTGCGGGATGTGGCGGCGTGGGCCGAGAGGGGTGTGCCTCCCCCGGATTCGACTTTCTATCGATTGGAGGGCGGACAGATTTTGCTGGCTGGAACTGCTGCGGGGCGTGGGGGAATCCAGCCCGTGGTGAAGCTGGTAATCGAGTCTGATCAAGACTCAGCCCCGTCCTCTGACCGGGGGGAACCTGTTTCGACCGAAGTCGAACCACGAGAAGAGGTTGCATTTCGGGCTTTCGTTGAGATCCCTGCTGGCGGGGGAGAAGTAGTCGCCCTTGAGTGGGACCCGCTTGGCCAAGGATCATTTCGCGACGTTCCACTGGCAGATCATGGGTGGTCTGGCACCCACCGATACCCGGAGGCCGGCGTGTATTTCCCCGTGCTGCGGGCCACCACTCAACGCCAAGGCGACGCGTCCACACCATTTTCGAGAGTGCAGAACCTGTGCCGGGTTCGGGTTGTGGTTCGGGGAGGAACTGCCAACATCCTCTAGCGGCCTAACGCTTCATTGATGTACATTCGCACGTATTCGCACATCATCTCCCGCGTCTTACCGAAGGGAACAGGTCATGAAGATGCTCTCCGCACTCGTCGTTGTGCTTGCGCTTGCGCTCAGCGCCTGCACCACCTCCAAAGAAGAGGAACCCCCATCGGAGAGCACCCCGGTAACCGAATCCCGCGATGGCGGCGCTACCAGCGCGCCAGTTCCGGACGCGTCCGACGACGGCGCGCCTGCGCCAGAAGCGCCTGACGACGGCCAGCAGGCGCCTGACGACGACGGTGAGCCTGCTCCTGAGGCGTCCGACGACGGCCAGCAGGTGACCGACGATGACGGGTCTGAGCCGGAAGAGGAAGAACCCGAGCCGACTGGTCCCGGTACCCTCGGCTTGTACCCGGTAGTGGTGGATGAGCGGGCTCCGGGAGTGACCGATGATGCCGTGAAGATCGGCATCATGTATCCCGACCTCACCACGGTTGGCCCGATGATTGGCGTCGACCACGGTGACTACGAGGCGGCATTTGAAGTTGCATTCGATCAGGTGAACAATGCGGGCGGCATCCACGGCCGGAGGCTGATCCCTGTCTTTGCGCCGGTGGACCCACTGCCTCCTGACGCCGGTACCGCCGCCTGCACCTTCTTGACCGAGGACGAAAACGTGTTCTTGGCGGTTGGCAGCTTCATTGGCGACGATGTGCTCTGCTTTGTCGAGACCCACGAGACGCCTCTGTTGGGCGGGTGGATAAACGCCGAATCACATGCGCTGGCCAGAACCCTCTGGTTCACGACTGAGGCGGGTGAGGGCCTTGCCCTGAACGGGATCCAGGCCATTGTGCGCAAAGGCACGCTCAGCGGGAAAGTCGGTATCGCGGGCGCGATCGGTAACGAGGAACTCTATGAGACGCAGGTCAAGCCCATCCTCGATGCCAATGCCGTCGATGTAGCCGAAATTGCGTATCTCGATACCGATCTCGGTGCCAACGATCCCAATGCTCTGTATGCGATGGCGGAGACGGTTTCCCTGAGATTCGAGTCGGAGGACATCGACCAGATCCTGTTCTTGGGGGGTGCAGAGGCGTTCTTTCCCGTCGGACTGGCCCGCACCGGCTACCGCCCCCAGTTGATCATCACCAATTACCCCAATGCCCTCGTGTACATCAACGGTGAAGGTAATGATCTGTCGGTTCTTGAGGGTGCTATCGCTGTTGGGGCGTTTGATCCCGATCCGGTGTTTCGGCAACTGGGAAGTCCGACGAAAGAATGCGTCGAGTCGCAGGAGAGCGGACTCGGCGTGGTCCTTCTCTCCGAAGCAGAGCAGGAAGAAGGCGACCCCGCCCACATCGTGAGCTCCTTCACGGCCTGCCGTTACACCGGCTTCGTAGTCGCCCTGCTGGAGGCCGCGGGCCCCGAACTCAATCGCGGGGCACTGATTACCGCAGCCCACAATCTCGGCGAGATCATGCTGACAGGCTCCGACGATCCCTGGTATTTCGACAAGGACCACCCGGAGGGCATTAGGCCTGTGGTGTTCTACAACTGGGATGTTGAGAGCGCCGCGCTGGTTGCTGAGTGATCGAAGCGCAGCGTCGGGGCTGAGAGTCAACCGAGCTGGTCGAGGATTAGGCCACCCCTTCTTCGCCGGCCAGCGTTGTGCGGTGCATGAGCCGCCGAGACGAGGGCTGGAAGGGCATGGCCCGGTGCAGCATTCCGGTGTTGTCCCAGGTGACCAGGTCGTCCTTTCGCCAATCGTGCTGCAATACCACCTCAGGCCGGGTGGCCCAGGCCTCAAGGCGGTCGAGAAGCGCCCGCCCCTCTTCGGGTGCCCAACCCACCACTTCGGCTGCGGTAGAACCGAGCAGCAATGAGCGCCGACCGTCCCGCCGCCGCCAGACCAGCGGGTTGACTCTAACGGGGACCCGGTCCCAGTTGGCCCGGTCCTCGTCGGTGGGGTCGGGGTTGGCCCGCTGTTGGGCCGCCGCAAAGCTGTGCACGACCTGGAGGTTCTCGATCAGCGTTTTGTCGTCGTCGGACAGGGTCTCGTAGGCAAGATAGGTGCTGGCGAACTCCGTGCCCCCCTCGCCGGACTGGTCCACCTCCCGAGCCACGAGCAGGGTTCCCTTCTGGGGGGTTTGATCGGTGGCCCCATCGATGTGCCAGAAGAAATTTCCTCGCCGGTAGGCGGCCATCACGGGATTGGTCCGCTCGGGATCAAGCGTGATCGTTTGGATCTCAGGGCGTTCGTGTTCTCCGGTGGGGGCGACCACCACCTGGCCCAGCATGGAACTGAATTTGATCAGCTGGTCGTCGGAGAGGCCGGAATCACGGTATACGACGACGCCGTATCGGTTGAGGAGTTCGCGGCACTGCTCGGAAGCCGACTGCCGTAGGAGGCCGGAACCGGAAGCACCGACTACTTCCACGCCCACATGGGGGGCCAGCGGAGAAAGGGATAGGGCCATGGTTGCTCCTCCATTGTATTCCTGACGATTGCCTCTAGCGGCCTCGCCCCCCATTGCTGTACATTCGCACATATTCGCACA
Organism: Acidimicrobiia bacterium; assembly: GCA_022821105.1. Classification (GTDB taxonomy): domain Bacteria; phylum Actinomycetota; class Acidimicrobiia; order Acidimicrobiales; family Bin134; genus Poriferisocius. Next base: position 20,608 of record JAJEEH010000100.1, on the reverse strand, counting down.
GCCATGCTCGGTAACCACTGAAGGAAACAAGCCATGAGAAGACTCCTTCCTCTCGTCGTTGCATTTGCGCTTGCACTCAGCGCCTGCACTACTTCCAAAGAAAAGGGGGCGCCAACGGAGAGCGTCTCGGTCGCCGAGGCGCCCGATGACGGCGGGGCTGGCGCGCCAGCCCCGGAGACGCCCGACGAAAGGGTGCCGGCCCCGGAGGAGACTGACGAGGGCGTGCAGGCGCCTGACGATGCCGCCTCCGCCCCGGAGGAGACTGATGAGGGCGAGCAAGCGCCTGACGATGATGGGGCTGAGCCAGAAGAGGAAGAACCCGAGCCCTCCGGCCCAGGGACGCTCGGCCTGTTCCCCGAGATTGCGGACGAGAGGGCGCCCGGGGTTACCGACGATGCCATAAAGATCGGCGTCATATATCCCGACCTGACCAACGTGGGTCCGTTAATCGGCATCGACCAGGGCGACTACGAGGCGGCCTACCAAGTGGCGTTCGATCAGGTAAACGCGGCCGGGGGCGTCCATGGCCGGCGGCTGGTCCCCGTCTTCGGGCCAGTGGATCCCATCGGCACCGATGCCAGCACGGCGGCCTGCACGCTGTTGACCGAGGATGAGAACGTGTTCTTGGTGGTGGGCAATTTTGTCGGCGATGACGTGCTGTGCATTGTCGACATCAACGAAACGCCCTTGCTGGGTGGTGGCATCACTCCCGAGAACCTTGCTCTGGCCAAGACCCTCTGGTTCACAATGGAAGCGGGCGAGAACTTCATCTTGAACGGGATTCATGCCCTAATCAGCTCGGGCAAGCTCACCGGAAGCATCGGCGTTGTCAGCACAGTCGGGAATGAAGAGGCTTATGAATCCCAGATCAAGCCCCTTCTCGATGCGGGGGGCGTCGAGGTCGTCGACATTGCCTTTATCGACACGTCCCTTGCCGTGAACGACACCAACGCCTTATTTGCATCTACAGAGACGATGGCCCTCAAGTTCCAGTCGGAGAACATCGATCAGGTTCTGCTCTTGGGAGGTGCCGAATCGGCGTTTCCGGTGGGGATGTCCCGGGCGGACTACAGGCCCAAGCTGTTCATCACCGACACCGGCATCGCCAACGTTTATGTCAGGGGAGAAGGAAACGATTTGTCGGTCCTTGAGGGGGCGGTTGGCTATGGGCCGTTCGACCCTGAACCAGTTTTCCGGCAACTGGGAAGTCCCACTAAAGAGTGCATCGATTCGCAGGAGAGCGGCCTGGAGATCGTCATCCTCTCTGAAGCGGAAAGGGAAGAAGATGAGGTGAATTACTTTGCCAGTTCTATGACGGCGTGTCGCTACACCGCATTTGCGGCTGCCCTGCTTGAGGCTGCGGGCCCCGAGCTCAATCGCGGGACGCTGATCACCGCGGCCCACAATCTGGGCGAGGTGATGCTTCCGGGTTCTGACGAGCCCTGGTATTTCGACCGGGACAATCCCAGTGGCATTCAGCAGGTTCTCTTCTACGTGTGGAATCCAGAGATTGGTGCCCTCGAACTGGAGTAACCGAGGCATGAGAGAAGACGCAGGGGATAGTTTCGAATAGTGGTCGATCAATGAGCGAGGAGGTCAGCGAGCGCCCCAGCGAGTTGGCAGAGACGATCTTCGGTCTCGAATCCGAACGCCAGAAGGCTGCCGAGCCGCGCCTCGCCCTGTCACCCGACGCCGCACCCGGTGCCGGAGAAGGGGATCTGACCCTTAAACAGGCCGTCGTCACCGGAAGCGTGTCGACTTTTTTCATTTTGGCGGCAATCGGGTTCTTCTCCAACCTCGAACGGGCGTCGCTCGGCACGTTGGCTCCTGACATACGAGATTCGCTCGGCATCAGCGACGGCACGATGGTGTTCGTCAGCTCCGCGTCGGGAGCTTTCTTGATTCTGGGCGCGCTTCCGATGGGGTGGCTGGCCGATCGATACCGCCGGGGTCGGATCATGGCCATCGCGAACCTCTTCTTCGGGATCATGGTGGCGGTTACCGGCATGGTCGTCAACGCAGTGATGCTGTTTTTCGCCCGTTTGGGCGGGGGTGTCGCCGAGTCGAATACCTTCACGGTGCAGTCCTCGCTGGTTGCCGACCAGTATCCGATCAGCGCACGCGGCCGCATCGGGAGCACCCTGTCGCTCATCGGATCGATTACCGGCACGCTCAGCCCCCTCATCGTGGGAGGACTGGCCGTAATCATCGGCGGGCCGTCGGCGTGGCGTTGGGTGTTCTTGATCTTGGCGATCCCCATTGTGCTGGTGGCTTTCGCCACTTTCCGGATTCCCGAGCCCGTCCGAGGTCAGTTTGAGAAGAAGGATGTCCTCGGAGGGATCATCGAAGACGAGGACCCGCTTCCCGCCTCGGTAGAAGTGGCATTTGCCCGGCTGCTGCAAATCCGAACGCTTCGGGCCGTGGTCACCGCCTTTGCCGCCCTCGGCTTCGGACTCTTCACGGTTCCAATCTTGGGCAGTCTCTTCATGGAAGATGAGTACGGACTCGGCGCCTTCGGAAGAGGCGCGGTGGGCACTGTGAGCGGTGTAGCCGTCATGATCTCCATGCCCTTCGTCGGTAGGTACTACGACCGGCTGTATCGCCGCGATCCCGTCTTCGCCATGCGTCTTGTCGGTTGGCTGATTCTTCCCTCGGCGGTGCTCATACCGGTCCAGTACTTCATGCCCGGACCGGTGACGTTCGCGATCATGGGGGTGGCGCCCGCAGTGATGACCTATGCCGCGTTCTCCATGGTCGGACCGCTGTTGATGGCGGTCGTCCCTTATCGCCTGCGGGGCATGGGCCAGGCATTGGGCTCCGTGTACATCTTTCTCTTCGGCGCAACCGGGGGTGCCTTGCTCTCCGGCATGCTTTCCGACCTCTACGGGAACCGCACGGCAATCATCGTGATCTACGTTCCTTCCACCATCATCGGCGGCCTCTTGATGCTGCGCGGTTCCTTCTCCATCCGAGAAGACCTGGCTCTGGTGGCCGCTGAGCTGCACGAGGAGCAGGAGGAGCACGATCGCCGCTCGGCCAGCGCCGAGGACTTGCCGGCCCTCCAGGTCAGCAGAGTCGATTTCTCCTATGGGCAGGTGCAGATCCTGTTCGGTGTGAGCTTCGAAGTGAAGAAGGGCGAGGTATTGGCCTTGCTGGGCACTAACGGGGCCGGGAAGTCGACTGCCCTGCGCGTGGCCGCCGGGCTGGGCACACCATCACGAGGAGTTGTGCGCCACCACGGGCGGACCATCACCTTTGTCACCCCCGAGAGGCGCAAGCGGCTGGGCATACACCTGCTGCCGGGTGGCTCTGGGGTGTTCGACGATCTCTCCGTTCGGGAGAATCTAGAGATCGCCGCCATCGGCTTGCGGAAGGACAAGGTCGCCATGGAGGCTGCCATCGAGCGAGCCCTCCATCTGTTCCCCGACCTCGCCGAGCGTCCCGGCGAAAGGGCATCCTCGCTGTCTGGCGGCCAGCGCCAATTGCTGGCCCTCGCCCAAGTGCTGACCACCGAACCCGATGTTCTCATCATCGACGAGCTATCGCTGGGGCTGGCACCGGTCATGGTTGAGCAGCTTGTTGGAATCATTGAGCAGCTCAAGGCGCAGGGGCAGACCATCATCATTGTGGAGCAGTCGGTGAACGTTGCCATGGCCGTTGCCGACAGAGCGGTGTTCTTGGAGAAGGGTCACGTGCGCTTCGACGGGGCCATGGCCGACCTGATCGAGCGAGACGATCTGGTCCGAGCGGTTTTCCTGGGCACGGAGGGCGGATGACATTCGCCGTTTGGATCACTTCACAGGTCGCATTCAACGGTCTGGTGCGGGGCATGGTTTATGGGCTGTTGGCCATGTCCATCGTGTTGATCTACCGGTCGAGCAAGGTGATCAACTTCGCCGTGGGGGCCATGGGGCTCATCGGCTCGGGACTGCTGGTGCTGCTGAATGTGCGTTCCAACGTGCCGTACTGGATTTCGCTGATCGTTGCGCTGGCCGCCGGCATCCTCTACAGCGTCGTCATCGAGTTGATCGTGGTGCGACGGCTGTTCAGGGCCCCCCGGGTGATCTTGCTGGTGGCGACTATCGGGGTCAGCCAGCTTAGCCAGGCCGTTCTGTTCGCCTTTCCCGACATCAAGGGCCGCGCCCCGTATCCCCTGCCCATCGACGGCCTATGGGAGGTCGGCGACCTCCGAATGAAGAGCTCGCACCTGACAGTGATTGTTGTAGCTCCGTTGGTCGCCCTGGCCTTGGGCTGGTTTCTGAGCCAGACGCTTATCGGGCGCGTGATCCGGGCTTCGGCAACCAACCCCGATCTCGCCCGATTGCGCGGGGTCAACCCCAAGTTCGTCTCCACAGTGGTGTGGGGAATCGCCGGTGGCGTCGGCACGATTTCAATGATCCTGGTCGGTGGAGTTGACGGCACCGCGGCGAATTTGAGCAATCTGGGCCCCACCACCCTTCTCCGCGCCCTCGCCGCGGCCTTGATTGCCCGATTTGTCTCCTTCCGGATAGCGCTGCTCGTCGGGGTGGTCATCGGCTTGGTAGAGGCCGTCGTGCAGTTCAACTACTTGACCACCCCAGGGCTGATCGACGCCCTGCTTTTGTTGGCGGTGATCGCGGTGGTTGCTGGTTGGCTGCGCGAACGAGACTCAAGTGTCTTTGCGTTCAACCCCAAGGTCGATGTCCTGCCCGAGCGACTGCGCTCTGTGCCGTGGGTGCGAAATCTCGACCGCATAGCCATGCTCATCCCATTGGGCCTCGCGATCGGGCTGCCGTTTGTGTTCACCCTCGCTTCCCAGCACGTTCTCTATGCCTCCATCGGCGCATTTACCATCTGCGCACTGTCATTGACTGTTCTCACCGGGTGGGCTGGCCAGCTGTCCCTGGGCCAGATGTCGTTCGCGGCACTTGGGGCGCTGCTGGCGTCGGCGTTCTCCCGGGGCTTGACCATCGACTGGTCCATTGGCACGAGCCAGCTCATCTACCTGCGGTTCGAACCGTTTCCTTACGCGTGGTCGATTGTGGCCGCAGTTGCCATAACCGCGATAGTCGCCGCAGCAATTGGCTCCGGCGCCCTCCGTATCAGCGGGCTGCTGCTGGCGGTCAGCACTTTCGCCTTTGCTGTCGCGGCGGCCAGCTACTTCTATCGCATCACCATCTTCACCGAGGGCGGGGGTGGGGCAATCCTGTTCCCGCGGGGGTCGCCCTTCGGCCTGGATCTCCAAAACCATCGCACCTACTACTTCGCGGTGTTGACCATGTTGGTGATCGTGGTGGCGGTGCTGGGCAGGCTTCGCCGCAGCGCGGTGGGCCGGGTCACGATAGCGGTGAGGGACAACGACGTTTCTGCCGCGGCCTACACGATTCGCCCCGCCGTGGTGAAGCTGCGCTCGTTTGCCCTCTCGGGTGCCATAGCCGCTCTGGGCGGGGCTCTGCTGGTTGGAGTATCCCAGCGATTCTCATTCGGCGATGGCCGATTCTTGGTGGAGGGGTCGCTGCTGGTGGTGGCGATGGTGGTGATCGGCGGTATGGGCTCGCTGGGAGGTGCGATCATCGGCTCTATCTGGGTGGTCGGATTGCCGTCCGCGCTGCCCGACAACGAGATCATTCCGCTTCTGACGTCGAGCCTCGGGCTGTTGATCTTGCTGCTCTACTTCCCCGGCGGTTTCGTCCATGTCTTGCACCGGGTACGAGGCGCCATCTACCGGCGGATGGAGAAGAGGTTGCCCCCGGTAGAGAAATCTGCGGTTGCGCCACCGGCCTCGGTCGGAGTCGAGCGCAAGGGCACCGATGTACACCCTGTGCCGCTGCGAACTAGCGACATCAAGGTTTCCTTCGGAGGCCTGATGGCCAACGACGGAATTTCGATTGAGGTGCGGTCCGAAGAAGTGGTCGGCCTTATCGGAACCAATGGCGCGGGCAAGACCACGTTGATGAACGCCATGGGCGGATTTGTCCGGTCGACAGGGCAGGTGGAGCTGTTGGGAGCCGACGTCTCCAAGATGGCACCGGCGCAACGGGCGCGACTGGGAATGGGTCGAACGTTCCAGACCGCTACCTTGTTTCCCGAGCTAACCGTGCGTGAAACGGTGCTGGTGGCCTTGGAGGCCCGGGGGCGCACCGGCATGATCGAAACGATGTTGTTCTCACCCCGAGTGGCCGCTCTATCTCGGGTGCAGCGCCGCCAGGTCGACGAGCTGGTGGATTTTCTGGGGCTGGGCCGCTACGCCGAAAAGCCGATATCGGAGCTCTCCACCGGAACCCGCCGCATCGTCGAGTTGGCCGGCCTGCTGGCGCTCGGCGCCCAGGTGTTGTGCCTGGATGAGCCCACCGCGGGCATCGCCCAAAGAGAAGCTGAGGCCATGGGCCCGCTGCTGCTGGAGATTCGCCAAGAGCTCCGAGCATCCATGCTCATCATCGAGCACGACATGCCGTTCATCATGGGCATGAGCGACCGCGTCTATTGCCTTGAGCTCGGCAAGGTGATCTCTGAGGGCGACCCGGCCACGGTGCGCAGCGACCCCAAAGTGATTGCCAGCTATCTGGGTATGGACGAGCGAGCCATCCAGCGAAGCGGAAAGACGAATCAGTAATACCCGAAATTCAAGCCAAGCCGAGCTCGCTCTTCGGAGAGGAGCGCTCAAGCATGCCAATCGTCTCCTCCCCGTCCCAGCGCCAGCGCACCCCCGCCTGCTGGAGGGCCGGGAATGAAGCGTGTTCGATCCGGAGTTGGTCCTGGGAGAAGCCGGGGTCGGTGTGGTGGACATCGTGGGTGGAAAGCACAGTTTCACCTTCGATGCGGACTTCGCCTCGTGGGGTGCGGAAGGTGAACGAAACGTCTTCGCCAAGTGGCTGTATCCGATTCAGCCAGGCCGCCTCGGCGATGATCGCGGGCACCAGTTCGCCGTCGCCGTCGTACACGTACCCCTCGTTGAAGCTGGGGAGGCCGTCGGAGCGTGGCGGGTAGGTGATGGCCCCGAAGGCGCGGCCGCTTGGAAACAGTCCAGAGGGCCAGAAGTGGCCTCGGAACTCGATCAGGCGGCGGACGCCTTGGCGGCGGATGCGCAGCGCGGTCCCGGTGAAGGCGAGTTCTGGATCTCCGGCGACGTTTACCGAGCCGGTGCAGTGGCAGAGTTGTTCGTATCGGTCGCCGCCCATCAGGCCGAGCTCGTGGGTGGCCAGCGCATGGCCAGCCTCGGCGATGAGGGTGCCGGGTTCCCAGGGTGGTGCGGCTGTGGTGGTCTCGACGTCGAAGCGGACGTCGACGAGCGGGCCGTCAATCCGACCGGCGGCCAGGTCGGCGGAGGTTGTGGCCACGGCTTGTCCGTCGAAGGTCATCGTCCAGGTTCGGAAGGGTTCGACACAGCGAAACGCCAGTGGTCCGGCACCAAGCACGGTGGCGAGGCCGTCCGGTCCAGTGGCGGGGTGGGAAGGGGCATCGGTGCGCAGGCGGTAGGCGCGTCCGTCGGGGTAGGCGAGGTTGACCTGGATGCCGTGATGGTCCCAGTTGGCCGAGACCGCCTCGACACCGATGCGAGTGAGGCCGACGCTTGCGTCGTCGTCGTAAACCCACATGCTGACCGAGTCGCGCATCTCGGGGTCGGCAGGTCGCCGGTCAAAGACGAATTCGCGGGACGGGTCGATGCCGCCGGTGAGGTCGATGGCCATGGGTGCTCCCGTCAGTGTTATGTCCAGGCGGCGGCCCGAGCGGTGTAGTCGGCGAACAGGGGACGCACGGTGTCGAGGTCCAAGTGGAAATCCTCCGGCTCTCGCTTAGGGCTCGGTTCGCGGTTGGCCGCATTGTGGTCCCACCAATTCTGCATGTTGGCGGCGAACTCGTCGCTGACCGACAGTCCAAGCCAGTCGTACAGCCTGCTGACCTCGCCGGTCGGGTCGGCTTGGGCGGCGCGGAAGTCGATGTCGTAGAAGCGGCCGTCAAACCCGCGATCACGCACCGCTAACACCCTTTCCATTCCAATTGACCATTGCTCGACGTTCAACCGGCCGATGGCGGCGCGGTCGGGGTGGTCGGTGAAGCCGGCGATGATGTCGGCGTACACGTTGCAGACCGAGAGCATGACGTCGGTCGGGTCGCGGTGGGTCATCACGAATCGGGCGTCGGGGAATGCGGCGAGCAGGCTGTCGATCCAGATGACGTGGGCGGGGCACTTCAACCGCCACGGCCGGGTGGGTTCGCCCCACTGGAGGAGCTTGAGCACCCGCCGCTCGTAGAGGTAGGTGGAGGTCAGGTCGGCATGCAGCAGCCACTCGGCGTAGGTCGGTATGTGGGCGAAGGCAAAGAAGATTGGCGAGCGCAGATCGAGGTTCATCAGCTCGAGGCACTCCATCGGGCCGCCGGCGTCGGTGGGAACGTGGGCCCGGGTGCCGACCTTCTCGACCTTGGACGGGTCGATGCGGGGGTCGTCGCCCACCACGGTCGACGGCGGGGGGCAGGGCTGGGCCGCCTCCCACTGGCGCAGAAAGCGGACGGCGGGATCTTGGGCAAGAAGGAACGACAATGCGGTCGACCCGGTGCGGGGGAGGCCGAGACCAAACAGCGGCGCATCGATTGTCTCGTCGTCGATCTCGGGGTGGCGGCGGTACCAATCCTCGACGTGGAGGCGCTGCGACAGGTGGCCCACGATGCGGGGGTAGATGAATTCGTTTCCGCGGTCATTTAGCCGAGCTTCGTCGCGCAAAGAGGCGACGAGTATTTCCAGGCCCTCGCGGAACGAGTCGTCGCCGAAATTCTCCAACCCTGCCGCCGCTACTGCGGCGGCTATCAGCTCGTTGGCGCTGGCCATCGGCGCTCCTTGGTCATTCGTGACAAAGTAATACTCCGTCGGCGCTTGCGCCGTCGGTCGGCTCGCCGAGTCACGTCGAGACGAGAGTGCCGTTGTCGGCACGGTTGCACACCGGAGGGAGCGTGCCATGTCGGATAACCGTGACTGGGAGGTTGAACTCGGTCTCGACCGCATGCCCACGCACATCATTGACAAGAGCGTGACGGAGGTGATGTCGCTTGCCGGCCGCAAGGCGATCGTCACCGGAGCAGGGGGCGACGGGCTTGGCCAGGCCGTCGCCAACCGCCTCGCTGGCCTCGGCGCAGATGTCGCTCTGATTGGGCGCACTTTTGCCAAGGTCGAGAGGCGGGCCAACGAGATCGAGGCGCGATGGGGGGTCAAGGCCGTGCCGGTTCTCGCCGACCTTTCCGAGTGGGATCAGGTGCATCGTGCTGTAGACGAGAGTCACGCCGCGCTAGGCGGGCTCGACATAATGATCAACAACCCGGTGTATGCCGTGGCCGGTACGTTCGCCGACTTCACCAAAGAACAGATCGACGACACTGTTCACGGCAGCCTTACGATGCTCATGTACGGTGCCCACGCCGCGCTCCAGCACATGGTGCCCCAACGCGGCGGCAAGATCATCAACATCTCCGCCGCGGCCGGGCGGATTGCGCCCCCCGGCCTGGTGGCCTACGCCGCGGCCAAGTCGGGTGTCATCGGATTCACTCGCAACCTCGCCAGCGAAGTGGCAGACCTCGGTATCAGCGTGCTGGGCTGCGCACCGGGCATCATGATGAAACCTGACCTGCGGGAGCGAATCGTCAATCCACAAGACGATATGGACCTCGTCGCCCGCCGTTCGGTTATGGACTCGCTCGCTTACGATGTGCGCCTCAAACGTTCGGGTCTGCCCGAAGAGGTGGCCAACATTGTGGCGTTCCTCGCATCCGACGCGGCCAGCTACATGTGCGGCCAGACAATTGACGGCTCCGGCGGCCAATACATGAACTGAGCGGCTCGCCGACGACGAATCACCAGAGGGGAAGACAATGCGTGGCCTGGCAGGCAAGACGATCATCCTGGCCGGTGCGGCAACCGGTGTCGGTGCGGGCGCGGCCGTGCGGCTGGGGGAGGAAAGCGCCAATGTCGTCGTCGGCGACATCAACATCGCGGGGGCACAGGCCACCGCCGGAGATATCAATGCCGCGGGCGGGTCGGCTATTGCCATTGAGTTCGACCTCGCCGACGAGGATGCGGTCGAATCCCTCGTTGAACAGGCTGTCGCTACCTTCGGCGGCGTGAACGGACTGGTCAATGTGGGTGCCGACCTTTCGCCGAATGTGATCGGGCGCGACCTGACCCTGCTCGACACCGACCTTGACGTCTGGCATCGGACACTCGACGTGAATCTCCTCGGCTACGTGCGCGCGTCGAAGGCGGTAATTCCCCACCTCCTGGAGGCGGGCGGCGGCAGTATCGTGAACGTATCGTCCGGCGCGGCGGTCAGCCGCGGCGACGGCAAGCGCCCGGCCTATGCCGCGTCGAAGTCGGCGATACTCGCCCTCACCCGCCATGTAGCCAACAACTGGGGTCGACAAGGGGTGCGGTGCAATGGGGTCATGCCCGGTCTTGTTATGGGACCTACCCAGGAGCGGCAGAACGACACCCAGCTCCAGGAAATGTTCCTGGCCCAAGTGCCCACCACCCGGCTTGGTCGCCCAGACGACCTCGGAGCGGTCATCGCCTTCCTCCTCTCTGACGACGCAGAGTGGATCAACGGCCAAGTCTGGGCGATCGACGGTGGCGCTAACATGCGGTTCTAATCGTGGTTGCGAGTTCGTCAGTAGCGACTGAAAAGAGCGGATTATGACCACTGTTGACTTCCGGGCGCGTCCGGATCGGGCGGTGATTCCGGTCGATCCGGTTTCGTTTGTTGCCGACTATGCGCCCGAGCGGGTGGAGCGAAACGGTGCCGTCGCTCTCCACAGCGCTGATCGCCAGGGGTTGCCGTCGCTGACCCTCGAGGTCGATGGGGAATCGGTCACCATCGAGCGCTCCCTGTCGGGGTTGGCGGTGCGCTCTGGGTCGGGAGGAGACCTGGTTGTTGCCCTCGGGACAGAGACCTTTGCCGAACTCGTACACGATGCTGTGTCGACCTTCGGGGCTGAGATGACGGGGCGGGCAGAGGTGCGACGGGGCGAGGTCGACGAATTCATCGGATGGGAGCCGGTCTGGCGGACCTTGCTTGACGGCCGCCCGGCTTATGACCCGGGGTCGATTGACTTTCGCGATCGCGCTGGTGCGCCGTTGGACCTCCATAGGAGTTTCGGAGCCGATGACGATCCCGCCGAGATCGGCCACTTTCTAGGAGAAGCCGGCTTCCTCCATCTTCGGGGTGTGTTCACTGCCGAGGAAATGGCCGCAGTATCAGCTGACCTCGACAGGGCTATGGAAGAGGCTGAACGGGACGATGGGGCCTCGTGGTGGGCTCGGGATGAGGCGGGGGAGTGGAAGCCGTCACGCATCCTCGGGTTCAATCATCGGTCCGCCGCGCTGTGCGAGCTGCTCTCAACCGGCCGGTTCAGCCGCATCGCGACATTCACCGATGACGAATTCGTGCAGCGTGACCCATTCGCAGGTGACGCAGCCGAAGGCCTGCACAAGCGGGTGGGCATCATCGAGGGCATCTCCGACGTGAGCTGGCACAAGGACTGTGCAATGGGAGGACATTCCCGCAAATGCTGCGGGCTCGTCACCGGCATCTCGGTGACCAGTGCCGGTCCCGAGAACGGAGAGCTCGGCGTCGTCGCGGGATCACACCGCGCCAACATTGCGGCGCTGGGGGTGGAGCAGATTGCCTTGCCCCGGGTGCCCGTGCCCACTGAGACCGGGGACGTCACCGTTCACTGCTCGTGCACACTCCACATGAGTCGCCCACCGGTTACGGCGGAACGTCGCGTGGTCTACACCGGATTCGGGCTCGCCCCTCTTCCAGAAGACGATCCTGTGGTACTCGATGCTGAGACCCGGCGAAAGCAGCGGGCCTCGCTGAACGATCACGTTCGGCGCCACCAGCACGCAGAGAGTGCCACCAGCACCCGGCGGGCCAACTTCGAGCTCTGATAATGAAACACGATAGGTAGATCCTTGGCGCTAAAGCGGGAGGATTTGGCGCTGAAGGTCGAGCAGGTCGGAGTATTCGCCCAGGTCGACGCCGAAGGCCATGCGCTCCGACTCTAATTCTCCCTCGAAGTGGGAGTTGGAGGGCACCCGCCGGAGCATCGACCCCGGTTCGGAGAGTCCGGTGATCCCGGCGGTGAGCGAGCGGGGGGCGACGTCGGTTATCTCCATGCACATTGGGTTGTCGGTGGCGACCTTGATGCCCCAGTGCACTGAGCGAGCTCCGAACTGGGGACCGGCATCGAAGGCTCCTCCTGGTACGCCGTCGTTTTTCACCACGGTGATAGCGGTGCGGAGGTTCTCGAAGGGCAGCCCGCGGTGGGTGTCGAAGGTTCCGGTGTGCAGATTTCCCCGTCTCCACACGTTGCCGCTCGACAAGGTCTCCGCACATATCCCGTGGAAATAGGCACCTTCGGCCACCGGTACTTCGAACTCGGCTAGTTCGAAGTCCTCGATGAGGCAGTCGTGGGTGCAGCCCCGGCTGATCGTGAAGTGATGCAGTGCTCTTCCCCGGTACGAGATGTCTTGCAGGGTGCACGATTTGGCTGAAGTCATGGAAAAGGCGACATCGGCATTGACGACGGCGACGTCTCGAGCCCAGCAGTCGTACACGGCTTGGAAGCAGACTCCGTTGGAGCCAGGGTTGGTGTTGTGGATCGTCTGGGGGATGAGCCTGTTCTCTATGGTGAGCCCTTCAACCCCACTGTCGTGCACCGTGGGGCCAAGAGACCGCAGCAGGGCCGTCGTCTCGGGGTGCAGCGTGATTCGCAGGGCTTGTTCGATTTCAACTGTGCGCGGCGTGGGCACGTTTGTCACTTTCACCGGAAGCGTCCAGACTGCCCCGTCGAGGTTGGTCTCGGCCCAGGGAAACGCAGCCGAACCGGGCACATTGCCGGCCATCTCTCTCATGAGGCGGTTCACCGGCGCGGGGGTATCGCGTACTTCGAGCAGCACCATCTCCCCAGCGGTGAGCATGCTGGAATCATCCACCATGAGGACCACGGCGCCCCGAGGTGTGGGGGCCACGGTGGCCAGCGTGTCGCCTGTCAACCACCTCTCTCCGGTGGGATCGCTCAGGTGGGATCGGGTGGTGGTCGTAGCCAATCGTCCAGGATGCGCGAAATAAACTTGGCCGCCGGTCCACGACCAGTCGTAGGTCGGTCGGATCGACTCTGCCAGGGGCCGCGGGAAATGAAGCGTGGTCTGGTTCCGTCCCGCACCGGCCAGGACCAGATGGGAATGGCGCATGAATACCGGGTTGTCGAGCACATAGCGACCTGCGTCGAGGCGGAGCACCCCACCGCCGTTGGCTCCAATGTCGTCTAGAGCCTGTTGGATCACCCCACTTTGCTCGCGATCGACATCGGGCACGATGCCGAGATCGCCAGCGGGGGTCTCAGGGCCCAGGTCAGAGGGCAGTGCTGCGCCCCGGCGATAACCGACACGGCGCCAGTCCCCCAAAAGGGGATGGGTTCCAGGCGCCGAGGCCCACGAGTCGAGAAGCTTGGCCAGCTCGTGGGGCATCTGCTCGGTCATCGGTGACTTCCCTCCTGGCTGCCTGGGGATTTCAGTTCTGGCATGGTCGGGCAGGGGCCGGCAAGCTCGTACTCACCACCTCTCAGCCGGGGAGTCGGTTTCGAGTGGACGGGCATAGGACGGGTCGGTGCGGTCCCAGGTGCCCTTGATGAAGCCGGCGAACGCTCCCGATTCGATAATCGAGGTGTCGCCATTCATGGTCCACTCGATGGTGCAGCGGCGAAGGGCGATCTTCCATTGACCGTCGCGCCGCTCCAGCCGATCCAGGTAGCGCCCGCCGATCAGGGTAACTGTACGCCCGTCGCCTAGCCGCATAGCGCCAATCACGTAGCTCTCGGCATGGGCGGTATCGCCGTCGATCTCACAAGTGTGGGTGGTGATGTTGTGCAAGTGGTCGACGAACACTGCCGAGTGCACTTCGTTGGCGTAGTCGCCGTACTCCGGCCCCGCTTTGGTGACCGGTCCGTGCTCGTCGACGGCATCGTGGTGGTAGGTATCGGCCATCAACTCCAGATCGTGTCGATCGTGGCCCCGGGATTGGTTCATCACACAATCGAGGATGTCCAGTCTGTCCCTTATGTGCCGGACATCTTGGCGCAACTCCTTGAGTTCGTCTTCGGTCATGGCGTGCTCCTTTCAGCTAGAGAGGCCAGCAGTTCTCGGGTGCGGCGCATCGATGCCCGGCGCGCCTCTCGGTCTTGGCCCACTGGAAAGATGGCGGCATGGACCTCCGTGGCCCCGGCATCCAGCAATCCTTGAAGCTGGGCAGCCACCGATGCCTCATCGCCCACAATGGCGACCTCGGCCGCCGACGAGGCTCGCGCCAACTCCACCATCCTCTGATAGTTGGGACGCTGGGCGTAGAGGGCGGCTGCTCCGGCCTGGGCGGCCCGGGCCTCCTCCGGATCGTCGTGAACCGCTACCGGCAAACCGGCGATGATGCGGGGCGCAGGCCGGCCGGCAGCAGCTGCGGCGGCGGTGATGCGCGGCACCACGTGGGACTCGATGACCGGGGCGGTGGCCAGCCACAGGATCGTTCCGTCGGCTTCTTCGCCGGCCACCCGAAGCAGCCGGGGTCCCAGCGCGGCCAGCAGTACTGGGATCGAGTGATCTGGCGGGACGGCCCGGTTGGTGCTGTTCACCGACCAGTGCTTCCCGCGGCGCACCACGGTCTCGCCCCGCAGCAGGGCGGTGAGGATGCCGACATACTCCTCGGTGTCGGCTCCGGGGCGGTCGTAGGTGAGGCCGTACACGTCGCGCACGATGGAATCGTGGGATGGGCCGATTCCAAGGGTAAACCCGGCCCGACCCATCGCCTTGGTCACCGAGGCGGCCCGCTGGGCTTGAAGCAGGGGATGGCAGGGGTAAGTCTGGAGCACGGCGGTGCCCAGCTCTATGCGAGTCGTCGCCCGCCCCGCCACAGCGATGACCGCGAGCGGGTCACCGGCAACCGCAGAGGCGTACCACAGCGCCGAGAATCCGTCGGCCTCGGCTTGGATGGCCTGTTCCACCATTTTGTCCATGGTGGCCGCGCCTCCGGTAAGGCCGATCCGCACTATTGCTCCTGTCCGTCCGGCGAATCGACTCGGCTGATGCGTATAGCCATGGCTGGACGGCCGGGCAGGTCGATTCGGCGCGGGCCCCGGTGGGTACCGGCGTTGTCGATCGTCATATTCCAGGTGTCGATCACCTCGTAGCAGTAGGACTCCTCGGGGGGCAGGTCGAAGCTCAACATGCGGGGTCGGAAGATCCCTAGGTAGACGAGGTAGTACTCACCCGGTACGCCAGCGGCGGAATAGCTCCCGCGATTGCCGATGCCCCGGATTGGTTCAAGGGCATGGGGTCCCTCTTCGAGGATGGAGCGAAGGAACGCGATGCGGGCCGGGCTTTGGCCCCGCAGCTCACCACCGTGCGACCACCACAGGTTTTCGCTGGGGTCGAGGAGCGTCTCGCCGTGGGTCGCATATCCGCCGCGCACCGTCGCCTCCCAAAATCGCCGCGTCAACTCCTCGCCAGAGATGTTGCCCCAGGTCATCTCGATGTCGCCCTCGTAGCAGCACTCATCGACCACCACCGGCTTTTGCCATTTCTCACGCCACTGGGTGGTGTTCTCCGCGGTGCGATAGTCGTCGGTGCGCTGAATGCTGCAATGTGTGACCCAAGGTCTGGTGTGGTCGTAGAACTCGACGCAGTTGTGCACCCCGATCAGGTGACCATGGGGGTCTTGCTCTCGGATGAGGGTGCCGAATCGCTCCCAGTCGGCCTCGTCTTTGTCCCACAACAGGTCGTATTCGTTGGCCAGCGACCACCACACATTGGCGTGGGCACTGAGGCGGGAAACGATGTAGCGCAGGTACCGGTCGTCGGCCGCCGCCGACAGCTCGGCGAATCCCCATCGGTCGTAGGGGTGGAACAAGATGAGGTCGGCCTCGATGCCCATCTCACCCAGCTCGGTCACCCGCTGTTCCAGACGACGGAAGAACTCGGGGTTGAAGCGGGTGGTGTCGAAACCGCCGTCGTCGAGGCGGGGGAAGGCGAAGAGTTCGGGCTCATTGTTGTTGTAGACGAACGACTTGGGAAAAATGCACATCCTCACCTTGTTGAAGGGCGACGCGGCCAGTGTTTCCAGGGTCTGGCGTTGGAGCTGCTCGGTCTGGTGGATCCAGGCGTAGCACGTTGTCCCTACTGGGCGATAGGGCGTTCCGTCGGCGTAGGCGAAGTGGTGGGTGCCCGCTACTTGCACCGGCCCGTGTTGGCCCGGTCCCGGCGGGGTGCAGGAGAACGATCCCTCGATCCCGTCCATCGAACGGGCATTGCTGTAGGTCTGGAATCTCCAGGGGCCCTCGGCGTCGGGCATGAAGCGGATTTGGTAGCTGCCGTCGCCGTCGTAGAAGCCGGAAACGCTCACCGTGCGATGGCCCAGGGTGAAATTGGCGCGAAGCACGACGTCGGTGAAGGGGTTGTCATGGGCCGGGCCGTCCAAAGTGACCTCGAACACTCCCCAACGGGGCGCGACCGATTCGAAGCGACAAGGTGCCGATGCCGGGGCAGCTTCGCCGGATTCGAATTGGGCTGGCGGCACGATGGGCGGTTCTAGCGGTTTGGGGTCTCCTATGCCGCTCAATTGGGCCACGATGTCGTCCAGCCACGCCTCGTCGAGGCCGGTGTGCAGGGCCAGGAACTTCAGCGGCAACCCTTGAACGAGCTCGAGATCGACCGAGTCCCTCATCTCGGGCAGAGCGGCATAGACCACCTCGGCAGCCTCGGGGTTACCGAGGAGTTTTCCCAAGGGCGTCATGGCATTGAAGTCGGTCATGTTTTGAGGCCTTCTCCGAGCTGGACATTGCCTGCCCAAGTCGCGAGGGGGTCTTGGGTGGCGTTCAGCCAAGCGAGCAGGCGCTGGCGCAGGCGTTGGATCTCGGCAGCGCACTCGGGATCGGTGGCCCGATTGGTTACCTCCGCAGGGTCAGCGGCCAAATCATAGAGCTCGTCTTCGGCGGTGAGGTTCCACACGTATTTCCAGCGCCGATCGCGCACCATGCGCTGGCTGTAGAGCCCGAACTGGTTCCCGTGGTAGGCCGACAAGATGTCAGGGCGCTCCGGCCACGATTCCGGATTGCCGAACAGATCAAGCAGATCGGCGCCCGCGAAGGCGTCGGGGGGGTCCACACCAGCGGCTGAGCAGAAGGTGAAGGCCAAGTAGATGGCATGGCTGACGAAGGCATCACAGACGGTGCCCGCTGGGATGCGGCCCGGCCAGCGCATGATGAGGGGCACCCGCACCACGTCGTCGTACATCACGAAGTGCTTGTCCCACATGCCGTGCGACCCGCACATGTCGCCGTGGTCGGTGGTGTACACCACCAGTGTGTCGTCGGCTAGCTCCGCCTGATCGAGCGCATCCAACAGCCGCCCCACTTGGGCATCCAGAAGCGAGATATCGCCGAGGTAGCGGCCCACCACGGGGGCCCAGTCATCCCAGGTACACGACTCCACGTTCCAGGTGCGCCGTTGCTGGGCCTGGGCGTAGGGCTTGGCCTCGAGGGGGTCGCCGAAGCTGGGCCACGGTTCGATCTGTGCTGGCGAGTACATCGACGCATAGGGCTCGGGGACCAAATTGGGCAAGTGGGGCTCAGAGGGATCCCAGCGGACGAAGAACGGACTGTGGGCGTGCTCGATGAAATCGATCACCTGATCGGCCCCCCAGGCCAGCCGGGACTGCTGGGCCGTGATGCCGGCGTCGGTCCTGCCCTGGAATATGGCGAGGAACACCTTCGAAGCGGTTGTGTTTGGGTCGTCCCGAAGCTGGTCGGGAATGAAGGCCTGATCAGGCAGGTTCTGCTCGCTTCGCCAGGCGTGGTATTCGTCCTCGGAGACATAGGAGCGAAAGCCGAATTGGGTGTCCAGGGGAGTGCTCTCACGCGAAACGTGCCACTTGCCCACGTAGCCCAGATCCCACCCGGCTTCGGCCAAGAGCGAGCTGAACGACCTCGCATCGGGTTGAGGGCCTCGGCGGAACTCGGTTTCGGGATTGGCCAGCACGCCGTGCTGGAAAGACCACTGTCCGAACAGCAACGAGTTGCGGGCCGGGGTGCAAAGCGGGTTAGGGGTGAATGCGTGAGTGAAGTTCGCCCCCTCAGCGGCCAGCCGGTCGAGATTGGGGGTTTGAACCAGCGGATGCCCGTTCACGCCGAGGCAGTCGAATCGGTGCTGGTCGCTGTGGATCAGCAGGACATTCGGACGGGTCACTGGTGCTCGGGCCATTTGCGTTGACGTATGATCGAACATCGTTGCACATAGGGAATTGAAAGGGGAGACGTGAGCGCCGAATTGGAACGCGGCCTCGACGGTGGGCGGCCCGGGCGTTTGCGGGTTGAGCATCTAGAACAGCCGATGGGGATCACTGAGACCGCACCCCGGTTGTCATGGTGGTTGCCGTCAGGGGCTTCTGAACAGCACGCATACCAACTCGAATTCGACGGTAGAGCGATCGCGCGAGTGGATTCCGCAGATTCGGTGCTGGTTCCCTGGCCTGACCAACCGCTGGTGTCTCGCCAGATCGTCACATGGCGGGTGAAGGTGTGGACCGACTTGGGTGAAAGCGACTGGTCGGCGCCAAACAGGATTGAGGTTGGTCTGCTCCATGCCGATGACTGGAAAGCCCAGTGGATCGAGCCCCGTGAGACTGAGGTCGCGCCCAGCGGGTCTCGTCCCGCTTATGTGCTGCGCTGTCAGTTCAACCTCGATCAGGTAGCCAAGGCCCGCCTCTACGCCACCGCGCACGGCATCTACGAAGTGTTCCTCAACGGCGACAGGCTGGGGGATGTCGAGTTGGCGCCCGGTTTCACCAGCTATCACGCCAACCTTCACGTGCAGACCTACGACGCATCTTCATTGCTCCGGGAGGGCGACAACACCTGGGAGGTAGTCCTCAGCGATGGCTGGTTCCGGGGGCGCACCGGATTTGCCCAGGTGGCCGATTGCTATGGCGACACCGTGGCCTTTCTCGGTCAGTTGCTGGTGGGCGACCAGACCATCGCCACCGGTTCCCATTGGGAGTGGGCAGCTAGCCCGGTGATCGCCGCCGACCTTATGGCCGGCCAAGTCGAGGACCGAACTAGAGAGCCGGCTGTGTGGAAGCCGGTGGTGGTTGGCGAACACGGCTTCGAACGGCTGACTTCATCACCGGCCCCGCCCACTCGGAAGATCGAAGACATCCGTCCGGTTGCCGTTACCCGCCCGGCCCCCGATCGCCAAGTGGTGGACTTGGGTCAGAACATAAACGGCTGGGTGCGAATGTCGAATCTCGGTGAACGGGGAACTGAGCTCACCCTTGCCCACGGTGAAGCGCTCGACGAGACGGGCGACGTCACCATGGATCACTTGGCGCCATTTGACTACACGACCCGAGAGCCCTTTCCCCTTGGGCAGGTGGACAAAGTCATTGCCGAGGGTATCCCCGGCGAGACCTTCGAACCCCGCCATACCACCCACGGGTTCCAATATGTGAGGGTAGAAGGACATAAGGGCCGGCTCACTCCTGATGATGTCACCGGGGTGATGGTACACACAGATCTCCGTCGAACCGGCTGGTTCAGGTGCAGTGATGAGCGCATCAACCGATTTCACGACATCACCGTGTGGAGTTTCCGGGGCAACGCCTGCGAGGTGCCCACCGACTGCCCCCAGCGGGAGCGAGCCGGGTGGACGGGGGACTACCAGATGTTCATGCCGGCCGCCACCTTCCTCTTCGACGTATCCGGATTCTCGCGGAAATGGCTAAGAGACCTGATTGCCGACGCCCGGCCCGACGGGTGCATCACCAACTATGCCCCCGATCCGGTCCGTCCCAAGGGGCTGGCCGAACAGTCGCCGATGTGGCTGTTCATGCAGGGTTCCTCGGGATGGGGTGATGCCATCACCATCGTTCCCTGGGAGCTCTGGAGGGCCTATGGCGACCGAGATGCGCTGGCCGAGTGCTGGCCTGCCATGGTGGCCTGGGTTGACTACGCCGCCAACGCGGCACGAACTCAGAGTCCCATTTGGGGAGAGGCCCGCTCAGAATCTCCCGCGCCCCATGAAGAGTTCATTTGGGACGGTGGCTTTCACTGGGGGGAATGGCTGGAGCCGGGCGACGAGGACATTTCCCACGAGGAGCGATTCGGCCGCCACAAAGGGGAGATCGGCACGGCCTACCTCCACCTGTCATCGGCAATCGCAGCCCGTGTTGGCCGGCTCATTGGCCATGATGGCGAAGCCGAGCGGCTCGAATTACTGTCGGCCAACGCGCTTGACGCGTGGCGAACGGAGTTCATCGCCTCTGACGGGTCGATCTGGCCCGATACCCAGGCCAATCATGTGCGGGCGCTCGCCTTCGGCCTGGTGCCCGACGAGCTGCGTGACCAGACCGCCAGCCGGCTGGTGCAGCTAGTGCGCGAAGCCGATACCCACCTGGGTACCGGTTTTCTGGCCACGCCGCTGCTGTTGCCCGCGCTGGCCGATTCCGGCTATCTCGATGTGGCCTACGAACTATTGCACCAGGACACACCGCCCTCGTGGCTGGCCATGGTGGAGCGGGGCGCCACCACTGTATGGGAGGACTGG
>JAJEEH010000148.1 GCA_022821105.1 Acidimicrobiia bacterium | reverse complement strand
CAACGGCACCTGGTCCCAGTCGATCACCGGGTTCGGATTCTCAAAGTGCAGGTGCCGGGGGATCACCCCCTGCTGCATCGCCAGCATCACCTTCATCAAGCCGGCCGCTCCGGCAGCCGACTCCGGATGAGCGATGTTGGTCTTCACCGATCCGACGAGCAGCGGTTGATCCCGGTCGCGATCTTGGCAGTAGGCGCCGGCGATGGCCCCCAGTTCGATGGGATCGCCCACCGGCGTCCCCGTTCCGTGCGCCTCGAGGTAGTCCACCTGTGATGACGAAACGCCGGCACGGGCCAGCGCTTCGGTGATCACCAGTTGCTGGGCCTCTCCACTGGGCACAGTCAGCCCGGTGGAAGCGCCATCCTGGTTCAGCGCAGACCCCAGAATCACGCCCCAAATCCGGTCTCCGTCGGCTTCCGCCTCGCTGAGCCTCTTCAGCACCATGATCCCGCAGCCCTCGCCTCGCACGAACCCATTGGCGGAGGCGTCGAATGCCTTGCACTTCCCATCGGGGGCCAGCATCCCGGCGTTGCCCCGCAAGTGGAACAGGTAGCCCGACAGGATGATGTGTACGCCGCCCGCGAGGGCGAGATCGGCTTCTCCCCTCTGAAGCCCGGAAACAGCCTGATGGACCGCGGCCAGCGACGATGAGCAAGCGGTGTCCACCGCCATCGCCGGACCTTGCAGTCCCAACGCGAAGGCAACTCGCCCAATGGCGGTGTTGAGAGAACTACCGCTCACCGAGTACAGGCTGAGCGCGGCGTCGGCCGTGAAAGCGTCTGTCTTTATCAGTCCGCGGTAGTCGTTGTTGCTGATCCCGGCATACACCCCGGTACGGCTGCCCCGGAGCCGCTCATGGTCGATCCCCGCGTCTTCCAGGGCCTGCCAGCTCGTCTCCAGCATCAGCCGCTGCTGGGGATCGAGCAGCTGGGCCTCAATCGGCGAAATGCGGAAGAACGGGGCGTCGAACTGGTCGATGTTGTCCATCAATCCGCCGAAGCGAAGGGCATCGTTGTCGACAACGGCATCGGGGAAAATCTCTCCGATTCGCCCCTCTCCCGAACCGGGAACCCCCTCTGTAACTGTGTTCTTGCCCTCTTCCAGCAGGCGCCAGAACTCCGACAGGTTGCTAGCACCGGGAAACCGGCAGGCCATCCCGACAACCGCGATTGATTCCCGTGTTCGCGAAGCCATGTTCTCTCCTACTTCGAGGCTAGCCAGAGCTTCTGACCTGCACCGTAACGATATCTAAACCGTGGTATTTCTGATGGTTGACCGTTGAGGAATAGTGCCGCAGCAGGCGAAGCGAGATCTCCCCCTCCTCCACTCCCTCGGTCTCATCGCTCAAATAGGCCAGCCGGTCTTCGAGGTTCTCCTCGTCGAACACCGCCAAGAACTCCAGTTCCACCGCTTCACCCTCAAGATGGGCCATGACGATCAACCTGGGGACTTCCTCGGCCCCCTCAACTTCCTCCGACTGCAAGAGGCTGATCAACGTCTCTTCGCCCGCCGAGCGCAATCGCTGAGCGGAAGCCTCATTCCAGCCCAGCTTCAAAGCCAGCCCTCGGAGGAATCCGTCGATTTCGGGCAGCTTGGACAGGTTCAGATCGGTCTCGAGCCGTTCTCGAATTCTCGGGCTGGTCAAGTCCAAGAACATCGTCAGCGCGATCGCCACCAGTGCCCCAACCAGCACGCCGTTGTCGAGCAATACCCCCCAAGTGCCGCCCAACAGGTCGGCGAAGATGGTCTGGGTGTCCAAGCCCACGCCCACCGCAAACGCAATGCCCACCACCATTGCCTTTTGGGCATCGAGACCGTCTTGCACAACCGTTCTAACGCCCTCGACAAAGAGCAAGCCCAGAGCCGACAGGATGAATGCACCCATCACCGGGCTGGGAATGGTGGTGAAAACGGCCGTCAACTTGGGGAGAAAGGCCAAGCCCACATAGATGGCGCCGTAGGCATACCCCACATAGCGGGAGGCAACCCCGGTGAGGCTGACGAGCTGTACCGTTCGCGAGGTGTGAACAGTTGACGGGGGCGTCCCGGCTATTCCCGACAGCAGCACGCCCAGTCCGTTGGTGTTGAGCGAGCCTTGCACCAAACGGAAATCGGTCACCCGCGACTGGCGCCAACCAACTTGTTGAACAGCCACGCTGCCGCCGATGTTCTTGATTGCCCCCACCATGGTCACCACCACAAACGCGGGAAGAAGCGCCCAGAAATCAGGCCCTGGGGTCAGGTCGAACCCCTTGAAACCACTGCTGCCGGGCACGCCAATCCACGACGCATCGGCCACCGAGCCCAATTCGTAGCCTCCAAACAACGCCACCACAGCACAGCCGGAGGCAACCCCGATGAGCGGCGTCCAAAGCCGCCAGGCACCGGCAACCCGAAACGCCAACCCGGTGGAAACAATCACGGTGACCAGGGCGGCAACCGGACCGGCGGCGTCGGGGGCATCAGCAGGAACTTCATCAATCCGATTGAGGGCCACCGGCAGAACCGTGACCGCAATCAGCATGATGACCGTTCCGGAGACGGTTGGGGTGATAACCCGGCGCATGAACGGCAGGCGCCAGGCCAACACCAGATAGGCCAGCGAGGAGACCACGATGAGGCTGGCCAGCATTTCTGGGCCCCCCTTGTCCAACGCCAGCACTGAGATGGCTATGAACGTCGGGGTCACCACCATGAGGAACAAGTGCCCGGAGCCGAACCGCGGAATCTTGCTGGCCTGCAACGCGGTCAGTGCTCCCACGATGACCAGCGCGGCAAACACAGCCCAAGACAGATAGCCCTCATCCTGGTCCCCAGCACGGACCGTGATGGTCACATACAACACGACCGATGTAATGGTTGCTGCCACCCCTTGGAAGCCGACGGTGAACGCGACCAGCGGCGGGCAGCGGTCGTCGGTTTCGTAGCGGATAGCGTCGCCTGAGCTCACTGTTCCTCTAGCGCGTGCCCTTCACCTGCACCGTGACGATGTCCAAGCCGTGGTATTTCTGGTGGTGGACGGAGGATGCGTAGTGCCGAAGCAGGCGAAGCGACACTTCCCCTTCATGCGATCCCTCGGACTCTTCGTTCAAGCACGCCAACCGATCTTCCAGGTTCTCCTCCTCGAACACCGCCAGAAACTCCATCTCGACCATGCCGGGTTCGGGGCGAGCCTGGATGATCAATCGGGCTGCCGAGTCGGTGGATTCGTCGGTCCGCACCAAGCTGCTCAACATCTCCTCGCCGGCCTCTTCGGTCTCTACCAGACTCAGCAAGGCCTCCTCCCCAGCGGATCGCAGACGCTGGGAGGAAGCCTCGTCCCAGTTGTTAGCCGCGGCGAGGCCCTGTAGGAAGCGATCGATCTCGGGCAGCGATGAAACGCTCAGGTCGACCTCCAGGCGGCTGCGCCGCTGCGGGCTGGTCAGGTCCAAGAACACGACCATCACCACCGCGGCGAACGCCCCGATCAGCATGCCGTTGTCAAACAGCAAACCCCATTTGTGGCCGAGCAGGTCGGTGAAGATTGTCTGGTTGTCGAGTCCCACTCCGAGCGAGAACGCCAGGCCCACCACCATGGCCTTTTGGGAGTCGAGGCCGTCCTGCACAACCGTGCGGATGCCGCTCACGAAGAGCAGCGCGATAGTCACCATCAAGTAGGCGGCCACCACTGGACTGGGCAGGGTGAGCAAGAACGCGGTCAGCTTGGGCAAGAAGGCCAGGGCAAGCAGAGTGCCGCCGATGACGAAGCCGATGCGACGAGCCGCCACCCCGGTGAAGCTGATCAGCGACACGCTGGTCCCCGAATAGACAGAAGTAGGCGGTATCCCGAATACGCCGGCTGACAAGATGCCCAGCCCGTTGGTGTTCAAGGAGCCCTGAACCAGCCTGAAGTCGGGTACCTGAGGATTGCGCCAGGAGACCTGTTGTATGGCCACGCTGTCGCTCACGTTCTTGACTCCGCCCGCCAGCGTCACCACCACGAACGCGGGCAGAAGCGACCAGAAGCTCGGCCCCAGGGTCAGGTCGAATCCGGGGAACCCGCCAGAGTCCGGAATGCCGATCCAGGCCGCATCGCCCACCGAATGCACTTCATAGGCGCCGAACAGCACGGCCACCACGCTTCCGGAGACAATCCCAATGAGCGGCGACCACAATCGCCACACCCCTGATGCCCGCAAGTACAGCAGGGTGAAGACAAACAGCGTGACCAAGGCAACTGTCGGTCCCGCAGCTTCGGGGGCGTCGGCCGGGATGTCTTCGACGCGGTCGAGGGCCACCGGCAAAACAGTGGCCGCGATCAGCATCAGGACTGTGCCCGTGACCACTGGGGTGATAACCCGGCGCAAGAACGGCAGCCAGAAGGCCAGCACCAGGTAGAACAGCGAGGCCACCACCGTGAGGCTGGCAAGCAGTTTCGGTCCGCCCTCGGCCAGGGCCAACACCGAGATGGCGATGAAGTTCGGGGTGGGGCCCATGATCAAGATGTGCCCGGCGCCGAACCGCCGGAAACGGCTGGCCTGCACCGCGGTCAGCACCCCGGCGATGATCATGGCCGCGAACAGCGACCACGAGAAATAACCGGCGTCTTGGCCCCCCGCCCGGGCGGTGACGACCACGATCGACACGATCGGCGCCAACGCCAGCACCACGCCCTGAATTCCCGCGACGGCGGCAACCCCCGAAGGGCAGTGCTCGTTGGCCTCGTATCGAATGGCGTCGCTCACAACCGCTGCGACCTTGTGACCGCGTTCACCCGCACCAGAAAAAACTAACGCGAATTATCGAACAGGTTTAGAGCTTGGCCTCGCGGGGGTCCCAGAGAGCTCTTAGGGATTCCCCGATGCGATTCAGCGACAGCACGGTGCAGAACATCATCACTCCGGGCACGAACACGATGTGGGGCGCCTTTTCCAGCAGATTCGGATCGCGGCCCTCCTGGATCATGTTGCCCCACGTGGGCGTGCTGATGGGATCGATGCCCACCCCCAAGAAGGCCAATGAGGTCTCAGCCACGATCACCACCGCCACGACGATGAAGGCGTAGGAGGCCAACGGCAGAGCCACGTTGGGCATGATCTCCCGGAACAGAATGCGGCTGTTGGACGCACCCATGGCCTTGGCTGCGGTGACGAATTCCCGAGCCGCGAATGTCAGTGTGTTGGCGCGCGACAGTCGTCCCATGGTGGGGATGCTCAACACCGATAGCGCGAGCGTGATCACAAGCACGCTGCCCCCAAAGATGGCCACGATGGAGAACAGCAGGATCAGGGCGGGGAAAGCCAACACGGCGTCGGTAATGATGTTGAAGGTTCCCTCGGTCGCGCCCCGAAAGAATCCCGCAGACATACCGATAACCGACCCCACCGCCAAGCCGATACCCACGGCGCCCAGGCCCACGATCAGGGAGATTCTCGCCCCCCGGATGCTCTGGTTCATCACGCTCTTGCCCAGCCGATCGGTGCCCAGCGGTTCGTCGGTGGTGAACGATGGAGGCCGTTCTCGATCTTGGAAGTCGGCCTCCAAGCTGTCGAACAGCCCGCCCAGTTGCAAGAAAACAAAGAGCACCAGAATGGCTAGCCAGACCATGGAAATCCATACCGTCGGGTCCACCCGAGAACCGAATGCTGCTCGGATTAGCTGCCCTACCCCGGTAAAGATGCCGTATATCCCTCCCAAAGCGAGGATCACCTGAAGCCAGGCGACGCCGTCGTAGGTCACCAAGAGCTGCACCAGCAGCAGTGCCAGCCCGACGACCAACCGGAAGCTGCCTTCCCAAGCGAGGCGAACGCGGCGCTCTCGTTCAGGGTCAATCACCACTGGTGCCTCAGGCCCGGTGACAACCTCAGCTACGTCAGCCACGTCTGATCCTCGGGTCGAGCAGAGCGTAGGTAATCTCCACCAGCATGTTCAGCATTATGTAGGCCACCGCCACTACCAGCACCAGCCCTTGAAGAACCACCAAGTCGTTGCCGGTGATGGAGTCAACCATCTTGAGCCCTATTCCCGGAAGCTGGAACAACACCTCGATGATCACGGTGCCGCCGATAAGCCGGCCAGTGCTCACCCCGGCCAAGGTGATGAGGGAGAACGACGACGGCCGCAGGGCATGTCGGAAGAGGATATGAGAAGGAGACATACCCTTGGCCTTGGCGGTCAGCACAAAATCGTTTTGGAGGGTGGCCATCATGTCGGCCCGCAACAACCGCTGGAACACGGCAATCTCGGTTAGGGCCAAGGCAACCACCGGCATGATCAAGCGGCGAGAGTGGTCCCACCAATCCCACTCGGTGAGCCGGGTCCACCCTTGGGGCGGCAACAGGTCGAGTTGGTTGAACAATACGAAAATAAGGAGGATTCCAACCAGGAACTGGGGCAGGGAGATGGCGGCAAACGATGCCGCGTTCAATGCTCGATCTGCTCTTCGGCCCGCCCGATAGGCGGCATACACCCCCAATGGAATGGCCAAAATCAGGGCAAATGCCTGGGCCACCACGGTCAGCTCCAAAGTGATGGGCAGCCGCTGCCGGATGGTGTCAGACACCTTCAGGCCATGGGTCCTTACCGACTCGCCCAGATCACCGGTAAGCGCATCTCCCAGCCATTTGCCGTAGCGAACGATGACGTTTTCGTCGAGTCGAAGCTCCCGGTTGACCAGCTCCCGAGCGCCAGGCTCCTGGGCTCGCTCTTGGCCCAGCAAGCGGATAGCGGGATCACCGGGCAACAGCTCCACATAGAAGGAGGAGAAGAAGCTCACGAGGATCAGCACCGGAATGATCCGGATAATGGTGCGCCCGATGGTCTTCAAGTTGCCGTCACCTCCCCCTACACCTCAGCAAGGCCCAAAGATAATGCCCGATAGAACAGGGGGTGGGCACGTCACGTGCCCACCCCCTCGTTCTCAGATGAGTTTCTTGGCTATCCCTTGGCGGTGAATTCCAAGAGGATGATGCCCGCATCGGTCTGGAACACGCCGGACACCTCATCGGACCAGTAGTAGCCGATCTCAGGCTTGTTCAGAACGAGAACCGGGACCTGATGGACAAACTCTCGCTGGAAGCGGCTGTAGCCCTCGTAGCGCTCCTCGAAGGTAACGCCTTCACGCCCGACCTTGAGCGAGGCGTCGAATTCCGGATAGCACGCCTTGGCCCAGTTGCGGGATGAGAGGTTGGGACCGCACACGCCGTCCTCAGTGGAATCGCCGAAGTACACGTCGTACATGTAGTCGGGGTCGCCAACGGGGATGGCCCACGGGTTGGCCACCGCCTCGCCGCCGAACACCGCGCCGACCATCTCGCCGACCTCAACGCAATTGGCGGAGGCAGAGATGCCCACCGCCTCCCACATGGAAATCAAGGTTTCTGCGAGGAGCACGTTCTCCGGTGAGGTTGTGCAGTAGGTCTCAAATTCCAGCGGGCCACCCAGCTCGGCCTCGCACTCGTCGAGCGCGGCTTCGGCTGCGGCCACGTCATAGCCCGGCAGCACGGCTTCGGGATCGGTCCACGGAGAACCAGGCCTCATCAAGCTGCGAACCATGTTGTTGAGCCCGTCGTAGACAACCTCGTTGACAGTCTCGTAGTCGATGGCGTGGGCCGCAGCCACCCGGCAAGCCCGGACGTTGAACGGCTCTTTCTGGTTGTTGAGCATCCAGTAGCCGCCGTGGTTGTCGATCCGAGAAGTGGTGTTGACACCGCTGGCGATGGCGTCCTGCAAGTTCTGGGGATTGCGGTCGTAGCCGATATCGAGATCGCCGGCGTTGAAAGCGTTATAGCGCTGCGGCGGTTCGATGATGGGCTTGAAGACCACGCTGTCCAGGTAGGGGCAACCCTCCCGGAAGTAGTTCGGATTGCGCACCACCACGGCCTGGTCGTCTTGGACCCAGGAATCCAAGATGAACGGACCCGCACCCGCGTTCACCGCGCCGATATTGACATCTGCATTGAGACCAGAATCTGGATCCTGGCCCGCCTGATAGGTGGTGGGCGACATCATCCACGCCATGCGGGAGGCGAAGATCTGCGGGAACACCGCATTCCTGCTGGTGGCAGTGAGCACGACGGTGTAGTCGTCAATCTTCTCCCACGAGGCGATCAGGTCGGCCTGGGCCCGGGACTGCGAGCCGATGTCCGGATTCTGATGGTGCTCCACATTCCAGATAAACGCATCGACGTCCAGCGGGGTGCCGTCGTTGAAGTTGATCCCCTCGCGCAACGTCAGAGTGAACACCTCATTGTCCTCGGTAGTGATGCTCTCGGCCAGGCCGGGTATCAGCTGGCCGGTGGCAAAGTCCTCGTAGAACAGAGCGCCGTAGATGGCGATCATCTGGGTGCCGCCCAGCGAGGCCCCGCCCTGAATCAGGGTGGGGTCCCAGCCAACAATCTCACCGAACATGCCGATGGTGAGGGTGCCGCCTGTCGGCCGTCCGTCAGAGCAGTCGGTGGTGAGGATTTCACCCGAGATATACCCGGTGCTGCCGGTGGGCACTCCCCCCATTTCTTCTTCATCCACCTCTTCGGATTCCTGGATGGTCACCACTGGCTCATCTTCGGGCTCTTCAGCGGGGGCTTCCGCGGGAGCTTCCTCGGCAGGAGCCTCCTCGGCGGGAGCCTCCTCCGCGGGAGCCTCGTCTTCCGGCTCCTCGGCTGCGGGGGCAGGTGTGCCTGCGGTTACCCCTGGACCGTCGTCGTCATCGTTGCCGCAGGAGACGGCAAACACCGTCAGCGCCAACAAGACGGCAAGAAGCCTCAACCAACGCGATTTCATGAGCATTACCCCCTCGGGTTTGGCTATGGGCAGCCGAGCCTCAACCGACTGCAAGTTGTCAGACCTTAGGGATTCTGTCGGAGTTATCGCAAGGTGACGGCACGCCTATGACCGCAGGCGGGCCGCGGCGGGGGCGAGATCCCGTTCCAAACGGTCGGCAATCACCCGAAAGTAGGCCAAAGGCTCCCCGATGGGGTCGGGAATCTCGTCGGCTGCCCGGCCGATGAACCGGGCGCTTGTCTGGGCGTCGCGCTGGGCGTGCAGCTTGCCCACCCACGTTTGGGCGTCGGCCCCATTGCGATTTCCGATGTGGCTGGCGAGACGGCTCAGCTCGGCGGGCAGGAATGTGGCCGCCGCCTTGGGCCTGCTGCGGGCTTCGACCGCCCAGCCGTGGTTGCGGGTCATGACCACGATCAGATCGGACTCGTCCACCAGATACTCCGAGAGCCGGCGGCTGCGATGGGCCGACAAGTCAAGCCCCCGCTCGGCCATGGCGGCTATGGCGTATTCGTGGGCGGGTTGCCCGCTCCAGTCCATCGTCCCGGCCGAGCCCACTTCCACATCAGGGGCCAGATGGGCGAACAGCACCTCGGCCATCGGCGAGCGGCAGATGTTCCCCGTGCAGACAAACAGAACCTTGATGGCGTTGGAGTGTAAGAGCCGCATCGCCGGCTTTCTATGCTCAACGCATGACAGGTCCGATGGATGGAGTGAAGGTGGTCGAGCTGGGGGTGTGGGTGGCCGGCCCTGCGGCGGGCGGGATCCTTAGCGACTGGGGGGCCGACGTGGTCAAGATCGAGCCCCCCTCGGGCGATCCGTCCCGCACGTTCCAGCGGATGCTGGGCGGGGACATGCCCACCAACCCGGTGTTCGAGCTGGACAACCGCTCCAAGCGCTCGATCGTGGTTGATCTGGCCCAGGCTGAAGGCCAGGCCATCGCAGCCGAGATCATCGACGACGCCGATGTGTTCCTCACCAACCTGCGGCTGAGCGCGCTAAACCGGCTGGGGCTGGACTACGAGTCGCTGGCCCCCCGCAATCCGGGGCTGATCTACTGCGCCATCACCGGCTACGGCCTCGAGGGGCCCGATGCCGACCGCCCGGCCTACGACATCGCCGCCTTCTGGGCCCGCTCGGGCATCGCCGCCCAGCTCACCCCGCCCGGCGGCGCGCTCCCCTTTCAGCGGGGCGGCATGGGCGATCACAACGTGGGCCTGGCCGGAGCGGCGGCCATCAGTGCGGCCCTGTACCACCGGGAGCGCACCGGCGAGGGCCAGATGGTGTCGTCGTCGCTGTTCCGGGAGGGCATGTACACCATCGGCTTCGACATCAACGTTTTGTTGATGTGGGGCCTCAACATGGCGGTGGGCACCCGGGAAGCAATGGGCAACCCGGCCATCAACAACTACACCGCGGGCGACGGCCGCCGCTTCTGGGTGGTGGGCCTGGAGGGCGACCGCCACTGGCCCCCGCTGGCCCGAGCCGTGGGCCACCCCGAGTGGATCGAAGACGAGCGGTTCGCCACCCCCCGCGACCGGGCGGTCAACGCCGTAGAGCTGATCGCCGCGTTGGACGAGGCCTTCGCCGCTCGACCGCTGGATGAGTGGGCCGAGATCTTCGCCACCGAGCCCGACATGTTCTGGGCCCCGGTGAACACCCTCGACGACCTGCTGGCCGACCCCCAGACCGGCCCGTCCGGCGCGCTGGTGGAGGTGCCCGACGGGGCCACCGGCACCACCATGCTGGCCACCCCGGTCGACTTCCACGGCACCCCATGGGCGCCTCGCAGCCTGGCTCCAGAATTGGGCGAGCACACCGACGAGGTGCTGGCCGCAATGGGCCGCACTCCCGATCAGATAGCGGAGCTGCGCTCCAGCGGCACCGTGGCCTGAGCTTCCCCGTAGCCCCAGCCATAGGATGTCGCCGTGTCTTCAACCACGTCTCAACGCCCGTTTGAGGGGCAGACAGTAATAGTCACCGGGGCCAGCCGCGGCGTGGGCGCAGGCCTGGCCGTCCGCCTCGGCGAATTGGGCGCGGGGGTGGCCTGCGTGGCCCGAGCCACCGATTCGGCCCGGTTCAAGCTGCCCGGCACGGTGGACGAAACCGCAGCCGCCGTTGACGAAGCCGGCGGCGACGGCTTGGCCGTGCCCTGCGACCTGTCCCGCCCCGACCAGATCGAGGCCATGGTGGAAACCGTGGTGAACCACTTCGGCCGCATCGATGCCCTGGTGAACAACGCCGCAGTCACCTTCGTGGGCGACCTTGAGATTGAGCTAAAGCGCTATGAGCTGACCATGGCCATCAACACCACCGCGCCGCTGCTGGCCACCCGGCTCTGCCGGCCCCATTTGGCCGAACGCGGCGGGCGGATCGTCAACGTCTCATCGGCGGCCGGGTTGGCCTATTTCCCCTCGCTGATGGCCTACGGCATGTCCAAAACCGCACTGGAGCACCTGACCGTGAGCAGCGCGGCCATCCTGGCCGACGACGGCATCGCGGTGAACTGCTTCCGCATCGACACCGCGGTGGCCAGCGAGGGCTTTGTGATGAACGCTCCCGACGCCGATCACTCCACTTGGGCCGACACCTCGGTTTCCGCCGAGGGCATCGTGTGGATGCTCCAACAGCCCATCTCCTACACCGGAAGGCTGGAGAGCATGGTGGGCATGGCCCAGCGGGAGGGCATCATGGCCGAGATCGCTCACAAGACCAGTTCCAACGCTCCAACTGCGAGCCAATGGAGCATCGACCGCGCCCGGGGCATTGTCTAAGGCCCAGGAGGTTCACTCCTTCTGCCGCATCTGCACCGCCATGTGCGGCATCACGGTCATCGTCGAAGGCGACCAGGTATTAAAGGTGAGGGGCGACGACGCCCACCCCATCTCCCAGGGCTACACCTGTCCCAAGGGCCGGGCGCTGCCCGAGTGGCACCACCACCCGCACCGGCTGGATCGACCCCAGATCGGCGATCAGGCCGTGGGGTGGGACCGGTGCCTCGACGACCTGGGCAGTCACCTGTCCGCCATCATCGACCAGAGCGGCCCCGACGCGGTGGCCATGTATCTGGCCAGCGGCTCGGCCTACGACGCCAACGGCCGCCGGGCTGCCGAGCGGTTCCTGGGTGCCATCGGCTCCCGCCAGAAGTACACCGCCACCACCATCGACACCCCCATGCGCCCGCTGGTGGCCGAGCTCATGGGGGGCTGGTCGGGGATCACCCCCATGTGGGACCAGGAAGCGGCCCGGATGCTCCTTCTGGTGGGTACCAACCCGGTGGTGTCCCACGGCCACGGCAACGGACTGGCCGATCCCATTACACGGCTGCGGGCCCAGCAGGAGCGCGGCCCGGTATGGGTGATCGACCCCCGCCGTACCGAGACCGCCCGGCTGGCCGACCGTCATCTGGCCCCGCGGCCCAGCACCGACTACCTCATCTTGGGCTGGCTGGTGCGGGAGCTGCTGGTGGATGGGGTTGACTGGGACTACTTGAACGAGCACTCAGTGGGGGTCGAGGACCTCACCGCCGCCGTGGCCCCCTTCACCCTCGACAGAGCAGCGGCCGGAACCGGGCTGGACCCCGCCGACCTGCTCGACCTCCTCGACGCGGTGCGAACCGCGGGCCGGCTGTCGGTGCTGTCGGGCACCGGCGTGTCCATGGGGCGCCACGCCAACGTGACCGAGTGGTTGCTGTGGGCACTGGCCGTGGTAACCGGCTCCTACGACCAGCCGGGAGGGATGTGGTTCAACCCCGGCTACCTGCTTCAGCTCGACACCCGGGGCTGGCAGCCGTCCGACGGCCAGCCCGAGCCGGGACCGGCCAGCCGCCCCGAGCTCCCCCGCCGATTCGGGGAGTACCCGTGCGCCGCCCTGGTGGATGAGATCGAGGCCGGCAACGTGCGGGCGCTGGTGGTGGTGGGCGGCAATCCGCTGATCGCCTTCCCCGACCGAGACCGGACCCAGGCGGCGTTCGCCTCTCTCGACGTTCTGGCGGTGGCCGATGTGGTGGAAACCGACACCACCGCGCTGGCCACCCATCTGCTGCCTGTGGCCGGCCAACTGGAGCGAGCCGACCTGCCCTGGATGCTGGACGCCTACCAGCCGGCCATCGCCACCCATTTCACCCCCGCAGTGGTTCCACCCGGCGCCGAGCGCCGGCTGATGTGGCAGGTGTTTGCCGACCTGGGCCGTCGGCTGGGAGTGGGCGTGCTGCCTCGGGGAGTCGATCCTGACACCGCCACTGATGAGGAATTGCTGGCCCTGATCGCCGAGCGGGGCCGCAGCGACGCTTCAACCGTGCTGGCCGCCCGACGGGGCTTGGTGGGCGAATCCCGTCCGATCCACGGATGGGTGCTCGACCGGGTGCTGCCCGAAGGCCGCTGGCGACTGGCCCCCGAGCCGCTGGTGGAGCAACTGGCCGACCTCGACGACCCTGCACCGGTGGTGCTGCTGCCCCGCCGCCAGATGCGCACCATGAACGGGCAGCTCCGCGACCTGGGCAATGTGGGCCCCGAAGTGTTGATCCACCCCGACCACGGCATCTCCGACGGGCAGCCGGTGCAGGTGCGCAGCGCTCACGGCGAGTTGGTGGGCACGGCCCGCACCAGCGACGAGATCGCCCCCGGGGCGGTGTCCATCCCCCACGGCTGGGCCGACCCCAACGTCTGCACCCTCACCACCGCCGAGATAGACGTCGATCCCCTTACCGGCATGGTCTGGCAGTCGGGACTGCCGGTGCAGCTCAGCTCGGCAGAATCGGTTTGAGGGCAGCATGAGCACCGAGAGTCCGAGTCTGCTGACGCTGAAGCTGCCCAGAGAGCTGGGCGGCCTGGAAGCCGACCTGCGCTCTCAGTTCCTGGCCACCGAAGCAGCGAGCCGCGCCGACGGATCAGCCGGCTGGAACGAGACATTCACCACCACTTCGGCAGCCATCGCCGCGGCCCGCCTGCCGCAAGAGGGCATGGACGAGGTAGCCGCCAGCGCCACTGGTGGGACAGCCTGGCCCCCGTTCACCGGCACGTTTCCACTGTCGGGAAGGGCTGCACCGGCCCCCGACGGCGTGGTGTTGACCGGACGATGGGGATTTGGCTCCGGCATCGTCGATGCCGCCTGGGTGGTGGCCGGTTGCACCACCGAGCTTGGGCCGAGGTGGGCGGTGATCCCGGTGGAGCAGGTAACGGTGTACGACACCTGGCAGGTCAGCGGCCTGGAGGAGACCTTGAGCCACGACTACAGCGTCGAAGAGGTGTTCGTGCCCCACCGTCGGCTGTTCGACCTGTCCCAGCCGCCGCCTCGGGGCGGCATCCTGCACCGGCTGCCCATGTACGCCTTGATCACTCCCGACCACTGCGGGGTGAGTCTGGGCATCGCCCGGCGGGCGCTGGATGAGATCACCATCGCCGCGGCGGGCAAGAACCGCCTCACCAGCAAGGCCCCCCTCGATGAGCGGCCCGCATTCCAGCGCGACCTCGGCCAGGCCGACACCAAGCTGCGAGCGGCCCGAGCCCTGGTATTGGAGGTGCTGGACGAGATCTGGGCGGTGGGAGTGGCAGATCAGCCAGTGCAGGACGAACTGATCCAGCGAGCCCGGGCGGCCGCCACCCATGCCGCCGACATTGCCGTGGAGGTGGCATCAATGGCCTACCGCCGAGGCGGCGGGTCAGTGCTCTACCAAGACCATCCCCTCAACCAGTGCTTCCGAGACGCCCACGCCGCCACCCAACACGTCCACGTGACCGACGAGATGTTCGAACTGGTCGGCGCAACCATGCTCGGGCAAGCGTCCGACTAGGAGCTGGCGGGGGCGGGCTCCTTGGCCGAGCGGCTCGCCGGACCCATCAGCTCTCCCCCCAGCGCCACTGCCCCAGCCAGGGCAATCACCATGACCACTGAAGAGCCGGTATACAGAACCTCGGGGCCCCAGGCGTCGTAGACCGCTCCCGTGGCAACCGCGGCCAGGCCAGAGACCACCAACCCCACCGCCCCATAGAGCCCCTGGGCCGCCGCCGCTTGCTCGGTGGGCGCAGACAAAGCCACCGATAGCTGTCCAGCGGGCATGGTGAAAGCGTCGAACATGGCGTGGGCGGCCGACACCGCAATTAGTACCCATACAAATTCGACAAAGCCGTACACGAACATGCAGCCCACTGCGCCCATGATGGTTACTGCCATTACCCGGATCGGACCCCGGCGCTGGGCGTATTTTCCACCCAAAGGCGCCAGAGGGATCATCGGCAGGGCAAACAAGCTGATAGATAGAGCAATGATGAGCGTGCTGGCGCCCAGGTCGTCGAGCAGCACCGCCCACGAGGCCTCGAACACGCCGATGGTGGTGTAAAAGGCAATGCCGGCCAAGATTCCGGCCAACATCGGCCTTATCCTCAGCAGCCGACGCACGGGCACCTTGATGCTGGCCGCCCCGCCCGCCGACAAATCCAGATTCAGAGACCATACGTAGACCGCGGCAAACAAGGCCGTCAAGAACAAGAACGGAGCACGCAGGCTGATGAATTCCGCAAATACCGCGGCCACCACCGGCCCAAGCACAAACCCGCTCACGTCGAAGGCCCCCATTGCCCCCAGATTGCTCCCCATGTTGGCGGGATCCCGAGTGATGAGAATGCGGCGAATGGCGGGACCGACCGCCCCGGTTCCCGCGCCGAGAAAGAAGCGGGCCGCCATGAACTGCCAGGCCTGATCGGCCACCGCCATGCCCAGCATCGACACGATGGCCACGATCATCCCTATGTGGATCAACAGCCGGACGTGGCCCTGATCAGCGAACCGGGCCAAACCCACTTGGGCGATGACACCGGCAAAGAAGCCGACCCCGGCAATGAAACCCAGTTCGGTCTCGCTGAATCCGAATTTCTCCCGGAACTCGGCCAACAGGGTGAACACCGAGCCGTACCCCATTGAAAGCGCGCCGGTGATCACAAAATAAGGCAAGAATTGGCGCGCCGAACCCAGGGTGGTGTTCACAGCCATCGGGGAACCCTACTCCCCGCTGGCGACGATTGACTCAGCGCTCTTCTCGGCGATAGGGCAGGCCCAAAGCAGCCGGCGCCGGGGAGGGGCGATGGCGATAGCGCCAGCTGATGATCACCAGCACCACCACGGTGAGCACGAAGGGCAAGATGCCGAGCAGCGCCGGGGAGATGCTGTTCAACTGCACCCCCAGCAGCTCGATGTCGAACGACTGCAAGCGGGGTTGCAGGGCCAGCGTGAAGCCGAACAACAGCGCCCCCAGGGCCAGGCGCCCCGGTCGCCAAGCCCCGAAGATCACCAGGGCCACCGCGATCCAGCCCCGGCCCGCAACCGTGCCCTCCACCCAGCCCGGGGCCATGTAGAGCGACAGAAACGAACCAGCCGCCCCGGCAAACGCGCCGCCCACCATGACCGCCCCCGACCGCAGCGCCATCACCGAATGGCCGGCCGTGTCGGTGGTGGGCGCCGATTCGCCCGCGGCCCGCAGGGCCAAACCCAGCCGGGTGCGGGCCAGCACGAACCACACCACCAGCCCTAGAAGCACGGCCAGGTACACCACCGGCGGCTGGTCGAAGAAGATCTCGCCGATCCAGGGAATGTCGGCCAACCCGGCGATCCCCAGATCGGTGAACAGCGTCTCGGGCCGCTCCCCCACCACGTTGCGGCCCACGTAGGCGGCCAACCCAAGGCCGCCGATGGTGAGGGCCAGGCCCGACACCACTTGATCGGCGCCCAGCACCACGCTCACCAGGGCGTGGAACCCGCCCACCAGAGCACCGACCGCGGAAGCGGCGAAAAACGCGGCCCACGGACTCCCGGTTTCCAGCCCGACCATGAACCCGCTCACCGCGCCCATGGCCATCATTCCCTCGACCCCGAGGTTCAGCACCCCCGACCGCTCGGCAATGAGCTCGCCCAGCGCAGCCAAGAACACCAGCGTGCCGAACTGCACGGTGGCGACGAACAAGCCGATAAGGGCGTCTTCAGACATCAGGCTGCGTCCTCGGCCGGTTCGGGTTCTTCGGGTTCTTCGGGCTCCTCCCCGGATGAATCAACGGCTGGACCAGTCCATCGGATCCGGTAGTTGAAGAACACCGCGGCCACCAGTGCGCCGAACAGGATCATGGCCTGCAAGATGTCGGAGATGGCCGAGCTCACCCCCAGGGTCTGGATGCTCTGGCCGCCCACCTGCACCGCTCCGAAGACAAAGGCCACCACCGCCACTCCCGAGGGGCGCATGAGGGCCAAGGCGGCCACGATGATGCCGGCAAAGCCGTAACCGTTGGACAGCCCCGACTCGAGCCGAGCAGCCGATCCGGTGAGCTGCACCGCCCCGGCCAGCCCGGCGATGCCGCCCGACAGCAGCAGCGCGGTCAGGATCTTCCGGCGCAGGGAGACTCCGGCGTAGCGGGCGGTGTTGGGTGACGATCCGGCCAAGCGCAGCTCATAGCCCCATGCGGTGCGGGACACGGCCAGCCAGAACACAATCAGCAGGCCCAGCGCAATCAGCATGCCGATGTTGGCCCGCCCGAAGAGCCCCGGCAGCGCCGCCTGCTCGGGCACCGGCTCGATCACCGCGAAGCCGAACGACTCGGGATCCTTCCACGGGCCGGTCTCCAGCCACTCGACCACCCGAATGGCCACGTACACCAGCATCAAGGTGGTGATGATCTCGCTCACCCCCAGATGCGACCGGGCCAGCGCGGGGCCAACCATCAGCACCATTCCCCCGGCAACCCCCGCCACGATCATCAACGCGATCAGCAAGGGGCCCGATAGCCCGTCGGCCATCATGGCCACGCCGGTGGCGACGATGGCGCCGGCCATCATCTGGCCCTCAGCCCCGATGTTCCACAACCCCATCGACCCGGCCACCGCCACCGACAGCCCGGTCAGCGCCAACGGAGTGGCCCGCTCCAGCGTGCGCGACAGCGAGTCGGTGCCCATGAAGGCCGAGTCGAACATGCGCTCGTACACCTCGGCCGGGTTGTGGCCCGAAGTCCACAGCAAGATCAACCCCAGCACCAGTGCCACCGCGATGCCGACGAGAAAGGCGAATGCCTGGGTGGCGGGCCATACCCGTTCCCGCCGGGCCAGCACCGGTCGGATCATGCCCGGTCCCCTCGGTAGAGCATCGGTCGGATCATGCCCGCACCTGTCCGGCCATGGCCTCGCCGATCACGCTTCGGGGGGTGACGTCGGGGGCCAACTCCGACACCACCCGACCCTCATACATCACCAGCAGCCGATCCGACAGCGCCAGCAACTCGTCGAGGTCCTCGGAAATCAACAGCACCCCCACCCCTTCTGATCGCTGGTCCACCAGGTGGCTCTGGATGGCGGCCACCCCCTGCACATCGAGTCCCCGGGTGGGCTGGGCGGCCACCAGCACCGCGGGCTGCTCGGCCAACTCCCGGCCCAAGAGCAGCCGCTGGAGATTGCCGCCCGACAGTACGGCGATGGGATCGTTCAGCCGGCCCGTCCGCACCCCGAAGCGCTCCACCAAGCCCTGGCAGAACTTGACGCACTTGGCCATGACCAACAT
>JAJEEH010000247.1 GCA_022821105.1 Acidimicrobiia bacterium | reverse complement strand
CTGGGTTGGGGGCCCGCAAGATCACCACCACCGTCCGGGTGGTGCTGCCCGCCGCCGTCTCCGGATTGATGGCGGCGTTCATTGTGGCCGTCTCCCGGGCTTTGGGCGAGACCATGGTGGTGTTCATGGCCGGCGGCGCGGCCCAAACCGCCGTCTACACCCATGACCCGCTGGACGGCAGCCTCACTATGACGGCGGGGATGACCTCTTTGGCTCGGGGCACCGACAGCGTGGTGGGTGAGGGCCTCACCTTCCAGAGCCTCTTCTTCGTGGGGCTGGTGCTGTTTGTGGTGACCTTCGCCTTGAACCTGGTGGCCGACCGCTTCGTCCACCGGGTGAGAGAGCAGTACTGATGGCCAAGGCGAGGCTGATCGGCGATCGCACCAGCAGGGTGATGGTGCAGGCCATGGAGCGTCGGGCCGCTGACGTGCGGGGGCGAGTGTTCCAGTTCAGCTTGCTTACGACCCTGCTGATATCGCTGTTCATCCTCGGCGTGCTGATTGCGGACGTGATGATCGACGCCTGGGGGTTGCTCACCGGACGACCGGGCGGCTTCTTGTCGGGCACCATGCGCTCCCTCTCCGACGATCCCAAGCTGGGCGTTCAGCAAGCGCTGGTGGGCACTTTTTGGATCGCCGTCTTCGTAGCCGTACTGGCCTTTCCCATCGGCATCGGCGCGGCTATCTGGTTGGAGGAATACGCGCCCAGGAACCGGTTCACCCGGTTCATCGAATTGAACATCCGCAACCTGGCCGGGGTTCCCTCGATTGTGTACGGCCTGCTCGGTCTGTTCTTGTTCGTGCAGAGCCTGGGCGATCTCACCGGCGGCAAGTCGATCGCCGCCGCAGGTATCACGCTGGCCATCTTGGTGCTGCCCATCGTGATCATCACCGCCCAAGAAGCGATTCGAGCCGTGCCCCAAGGGCTGAAAGAGGGGGCCTACGGCGTGGGGGCCACCAAGTGGACCATGATTCGCAGCCAGGTGCTGCCCTACGCCGCTCCCGGCATCTTCACCGGGACGCTGCTGTCGATGTCCCGGGGCATCGGCGAGGCCGCTCCGCTGCTCCTGGTGGGGGCGGTCTCTGGCCGGCTGGGGGGCAATCCGGGTTTCTTCGACCTCAGCGCCATCAACGCTGAGTCATTCATGGCCATGCCAGTGATCATCGTCGAATGGGTGCAGAACTCCGGTCGCGATCCGGGCTTTGCCGAAGCCGCGGCCGCTGCCATCGTGGTTCTGCTGGTGTTCGTTATCCTGATGAATGCTGCGGCCATCTTGTTGCGCAACCACTTCGAGAAGAAGAGAGGGTGATTCGTGCAGGCAATCTCTGGGAGTATGGCCAACGAAATGGTTGAGCCCGAAGCCACTCCTCATCTCCATTTGGACATTGATCGCACCGGGCAAGCGGCTGTGCCCGACGACACAGGCGACCCGGTTTTCGAGGTGGAAGACCTGAGCGTGTACTACGGCGATTTCCGGGCTGTTCAGGGGGCCACATTCACGGTGTACGAGCATGAGATCACCGCCATGATCGGTCCCTCGGGGTGCGGCAAGACCACGGTGCTGCGCTGCTTCAACCGGATGAACGACCTCATTCCCACCGCCCGCGTTGAGGGCCGGTTGAACTTCCGCAACGTGTCGCTCTACGACCCCAGGGTCGACCCGGTTGAGGTCCGCCGACGCATTGGCATGGTGTTCCAGAAGCCCAACCCGTTCCCCAAGTCGATATACGACAACGTCGCCTTCGGCCCCCGGGTGACCGGAATGGCCAAGAAGAAGGGCGACTTGGACGACATCGTGGAGAGGTCGCTGCACCGGGCCGCCCTGTGGGACGAGGTACACGACCGGATGAAGGACTCCGCACTGGGGCTCTCAGGCGGACAGCAGCAGCGGCTTTGCATCGCCCGAGCCATCGCCGTCGACCCCGATGTGCTGCTGATGGACGAGCCGTGCTCGGCTCTCGATCCCATTGCCACCACCCGCATCGAAGATCTGATGCAGGAGATCAAGGACGACTACACCATCGTGATCGTCACCCACAACATGCAACAGGCGGCCCGGATCAGCAATCGCACGGCGTTCTTCACCGCCCAGCTCGACTCCACCACCGACCAGCGAAGCGGGCTGCTGGTGGAATACGACCGCACAGAGACCATC
Source organism: Acidimicrobiia bacterium (assembly GCA_022821105.1). Taxonomy (GTDB): domain Bacteria; phylum Actinomycetota; class Acidimicrobiia; order Acidimicrobiales; family Bin134; genus Poriferisocius. The sequence goes on along the minus strand of JAJEEH010000247.1, from coordinate 4,900 downwards.
TTCTCGAATCCCTCCGACGAGCGGACCGAGAACTACGTCACCGGCCGATTCGGCTGAGCCGCTAGCGGGAGGCTGTTGTGGAGGAGCTGCGGAAGTCCTTCCACGAGGAGTTGGACGAGATCCAAACTGGCATCGTCCGCATGGCTGCGCTGGTGACCGAGTCTGTGCCCAGGGCCACCGAGTCGCTGTTGGAGTCAAATCTGGAACTGGCCCAACAGCTCATTACCGACGACGACGAGCTCGACTACCTGTCGGTGCATCTGGAGGAGCGATGTCATCAAGTGCTGGCCCTCCAGTCTCCCATGGCTGGCGACCTGCGGGCCCTCAGCACCGCCCTACGGCTGAACGCGGAGTTGGAGCGATCGGGCGATTTGGCAGTGAACATCGCCAAGGCCACCCGGCGCATCTACGGCACCCGCTACGACGCCACTCTGCGGGGTCTGTTGGTGAGGATGAGCGAAGAAGCCTGTCGGCTGGTGCGCCTGGCTATCGACTCCTATGTTGATCGCAACGCCGGGCTGGCCGCCGCTCTCGACGACATCGACGACCAGCTCGACGGCTTGAACCGCGACTGTGTACAGGCCGTGTTCCAAGCCCACAACGACGGCGCCATCGACCTTCAGGCCGCGGTTCAGCTCTGCCTGATCAGCCGGTATTACGAGCGCATCGGAGACCACGCGGTGAACATCGGCGAGCGGGTGGTGTACATGGTGACGGGATGGCTTCCCGAGCACACCGGATCGGCCCGGTTGAAGATCCGAGAGCGCCAACACCTCGACGAAACCGACGAAGAGACCGGCGAGGATTGACCGGATGATCGTGGCCTTGGTTGTGGTGGCCGCGGTGGTGGGCCTGGCTTTGGTCGGAGCGGTGGCTTGGCGAGAGCACCGGCATTTTGTGGATGCCGAGGAGAGCCGCCGCCGAGACGATGAGATGCACCGCCGCCATGAAGACGAGGTAGCGGAAAGCGAGGCCCGACTCTGGCTGTCGCTGGACGCCATTACCCAGGGAGTGGTAATGGCCGATGACGAAGGCAACGTGCTGTACCGCAATTCCTACGCCCGGCAGTTCACCGAAGCCCGCCACGGGGAAGCCTTGGTGGAGGCCGCGGTAGCCGAGCTGCTGGCCGAGGCGGCCCAAGGGCGAGCGGTTGAGCGGGAGGTAGAGCTGTTCGGACCCCCTCGCCGCTGCATGTTCGTGAGCGCCATGCCGCTGACGCTTGAAGGCCGTGACTACGGCTCGGTGGCCCTCATCGACGACATAACCGAGCCCCAGCGACTAGATGCCATGCGCCGGGATTTCGTGGCCAACATCAGCCACGAGCTACGAACTCCGATGGGGGCGCTCAGCCTGCTGGCCGAGACTCTGGCCGGCGAGCGCGATCCCGAGGTGGCCTCTCGACTGGCGATGAGGGTGCAGGCCGAGGCCATTCGGCTGTCCGACATCATGGACGACCTCCTGGAGCTCAGCCGGATCGAGAGCGACGAGTCGTCCGAGCGGGAACCAATCGCGATCCAGCATGTGATCAGCGATGCCCTCTCCCGGGCCAAGCCATCCGCAGAGGAGAAAGAGGTTCCCATCGAAACCGTTCTCCCCGCGCTGGACCTGGTGGTGCACGCTGACCGTCGGCAGCTCACTTCCGCGGTGTTCAACTTGTTGGACAATGCGGTCAAGTATTCGGAGGCTGCTAGACCGGTGAAGGTCACAACTCGGTTGGAGGGAGATTGGGTTGAGGTGGAGGTTCGCGACCAGGGCTATGGGATTCCCCTGGGCCACCAAGAGCGCATCTTCGAGCGCTTCTACCAGGTGGACCGGTCCCGAGAGCGCACCGATGGCGGCGTGGGCCTGGGTTTGGCCATAGTGCGCCATGTGGCCAACAACCACGGGGGAGAAGTACGGGTGGAGTCCACCGAAGGGGAGGGCTCTTCGTTCACATTGGCCCTTCTAGTCGGGGCGCAGCCATGAGCGGGTCGGCCCGGGTTCTCATCGTCGAAGACGAGGAGTCGTTTGTCGAGGCTCTGACCGTGGGGCTGACCCGGGAGGGCTTCACCGTGAACGTGGCCCGCGACGGCAAGGAAGCCCTCGATTTCTTCAACGCCTACTCCCCCGACATCGTGCTGCTCGACGTGATGCTGCCCCTGGTGTCCGGGGTGGACGTCTGCCGCCAGATACGGGCCCGCTCCCAGGTGCCCATCATCATGGTCACCGCCAAGGGCGAGGAGATCGACGCAGTGGTCGGCCTGGAGGTGGGGGCCGACGACTACGTGACCAAGCCCTATCGCCTGCGCGAGCTGATCTCTCGCATGCGCTCGCTGCTGCGGCGATCCCGTTGGACGGCGGAGAGCGGGACGTTCCGGGGAGATGTCATCGAGGTGGGCGATGTGGCGGTGGACCCCGAGCGCCATGAGGTGTTCGTGCGAGGGCAGCCGCTAGAGCTGCCGCTCAAGGAATTCGACTTGTTGGAACTGCTGTTGACCAACGCCGGGCGGGTGTTGACCCGCGACGCGCTGATCGACCAGGTATGGGGCAGCGACTATGTGGGCGACACCAAGACGCTCGACGTCCATATCAAGCGGCTTCGATCCAAGGTCGAGGACGATCCCTCCAATCCCCGCCGAATCGTGACCATCCGAGGCCTGGGCTACAAGTACGCCACCGGCGTCCCGGCAGAGACCGCGCCGCCCTAGGCCCCGCCGATATCTTCATAGTGTGATCAACACCCCGTTCTTGCGGCTGGTTCGGGTTCATGCCCTCGGAGCCGCGGGCGACGCCATGGTCACCGTCGCCTTGGCCGGGTCGCTCTTCTTCTCCATCGATCCCAGCGCGGCCCGCCTCCGGGTCACCCTCTATCTGCTGTTGACCATGGCGCCGTTCGCGGTGGTCGGGCCGTTGATCGGCCCGGCCCTGGACCGCTTCCGAGGCGGGCGGCGCCCCATGATCCTCGCCATCAACGCGGGTCGGGCGTTCTTCGCCTTTCTGATGATCTCCAACATGGATTCGCTGCTGCTGTTTCCCCTCTCCTTCGCCATGTTGATCCTCCAGAAGAGCTATGGAGTGGCCAAGGCATCCATGGTGCCCCTCATCTTGCGGAACGAGGAGCAATTCGTGGGGGGCAATGCCCGGCTGGCGCTGGTGGGGAGCGTTTGCGGGTTCATCGGAGCGGGTCCCGCTCTTTTGGCCAACTGGCTGGGAGGGCCTTCGTGGGCGGTGGGGATGGCCATGCTGGTGTACATCTTGTGCGCCCTTTCTTGCCTGTCGCTTCCGCCGGGCCGAGTGGCGCCGAAACCGACAGATGATGACGAAGAGAGCAAGCTCCGCACGGTGGGCATCCGCAAAGCGGCGTCGGCCACCGGAACGCTGCGGGGCATCGTGGGGTTCACCACTTTTCTGGCCGCGTTCGCTCTGCGGGGCGGAGCCGACGACGTGAACCTCTCGGGCGTGGGCAAGGCATTCGGAGCTGGCATCCGCCATGCCCTCCAAGGCGATGTGGCCTCCGACGCCAGCCCGGCCTGGAAGCTGGGACTGGTGGCGGCCTTCCTGGTCTGCGGGTTCTTGGTGGGATCGCTGCTGGCCCCCAAGCTGCGGGATCGGATCCGCGAGGAGGTGATCATCGCCGGCGCCCTGTTGGCCCTGTTCCTGGTCGGCCTGGTGGCCGCGTGGGGCGGGGGGTATGGCTCCACCCTGCTGTTGGCTCTCGGAGTGGGTGTGACCGCCAGTGCCGGCAAGCTGTCTTTCGACTCCATCGTGCAGCGCGACGCCGAGGGCGCCGACCACGGCCGCTCGTTCGCCGTCTTCGAGACCCGCTTTCAGATTTTCTGGGTGCTGGGCGCGCTCATCCCCGTGGTTATCCCCATGCCCGCTCGAGTGGGCTTCATCCTCATTGCCGTAGTCGCCGCAACCGCCGCGGTGTTCTTCTGGCTGCGGCCAACCACTAATCAGGCAGGTCGATCCGGGCCAGCCACAGGCCCGGAGCGTCAACCTCAGAGGGCGTAGGCAGTTCTCGCTCCGAATGCCACAGCCGGGCCAGGCCGTCGGTTCCCGCCCGCTCCAACACTCCGCTGGCAAAGGCCGACCCGCGGTCGTATTGGTCTTGGGTGAGCTCGAGGCCGAACATCCTCTCGATGAAGCGGTCGGCATGGCCGGCGGTCACCCGCCGCCGTCTCAGGGCTTCGCTGAGGCGCTGGTAGGAGCCGATGAGACCGCGTCCGATGCTGTCCATGGTCCAATCGACGTAGCCGGCGATCACCGTCACCAGCGCGGTGATCTGGGGCAGCAAAACCCGTTGGGCCGGTGACTGGATCGCCCCCAGGATGATCTCGGGATCGCCCAGCACCGACTGGAGATCGCCCATGGATTCGGGGTTGGCGAAGTCCAATTCGCTCAGCCGGCCCTCCAGCGCCGCCGGGTCGGCCTTGAAACCGCGGACATAGTCGGCCAACAGCTCATCGAGGCGCTGGCTCACGTGGGGGATTGACAGCACAGCATGGTGGGTTAGCTCGCTCATGCAGACCCACAGCCGGAGGTCGGAGGGGTCGAGGCTCCACTCCTCGGCCAACTCGTCGATGTTGGCCGGTACCACCATGAGATTCGAGCCGCTTCGAGGTATGGGCAGGTCGTACTGGCCCAGGCTCCGGCGGGCGAGGTTGCCCACCATGCTCCCGGCGGTCATGCTCAGCATGACCGGGCCGATCATCTTCATGATTTGGCCGAACATGGCCTGAGCAGGGTCGAACGACTCCTCCTCCGCCTCCACTCGGCTCGACACGTCTCCGATGGGTTCCAACAGATGTTGATAGGACTCCAGAGTGGCAGTGGCCCACTGCGTGCGGGTCACCGGCACGATCGTGGCGGCTTGGCCGTCGCGGGTGGTGGTCAGACCAGTGGCGTTGGCCACCTGGAG
>JAJEEH010000138.1 GCA_022821105.1 Acidimicrobiia bacterium | reverse complement strand
CCACCAGCACTCCGGAGCCTGAACCGGAGCCCACTCCCACCCCCAGTCCCACCCCGGAACAGACGCCGGCCCCGGAGACCGCCCCCGATCCGGATTCCCCGACAGAGCCGCAGAGCCCGTCCCCCGGCGTTGAGCCCCAGGGAGAGGGGACTCCGCCACAGGCCAACGGACAGTCCCCGCCGACCGAGGACGGGCTGTGAGCGCCCCATCGATGGCATTGCAACAACTGGCCGAGGCCGCGCCCTCGCTGGTCGATCGCCAAGGCGACGCCGAGATCACCGGGCTGGCCCACGATTCCCGAGCCGTAAACCAAGGCGACCTGTTCTTCTGCGTGCCGGGCGCCAACCACGATGGGCACCAATTCGCCCCCGAGGCATTGGACCGGGGGGCCGCCGGAGTGGTGGTGCAGCGCCCTCTCAACTTGGGCTGCCCCCAAGTGCAGGTCGATTCGGTGCGCCGGGCGATGGGGCCCATGAGCTCCGCCTTCTACGGCCACCCCTCTCAGTCGATGACGGTGATCGGGGTGACCGGCACCAATGGCAAGACCACCGTGTGCAGCCTGCTGGGCTCGGTGCTGAAGGCCGCCGGTATGCAAACCGAGGTGCTGGGCACCCTCACCGGCACCAGAACCACCCCCGAGTCCTTAGATTTGCAGCGCCAATTGGCCTGTTGGCGGTCGGCCGAGGTGCAGGCGGTGGCCATGGAGGTGTCCAGCCATGCGCTGCACCAGCACCGAGTGGACGGCATCCGCTACGACGCGGCGGTGTTCACCAACTTCTCTGTCGATCACCTCGACTATCACGGCACCGTCGAGGAGTACTTCGAGGCCAAGGCCCGCCTGTTCACCCCCGAGCTGTCCGACCGCGCCGTGGTCAACCGGGGCGACGAATACGGCCGGCGGCTGGCCACAGACCCCCGCATCCCCACGGTGGGCTACGACCCCGCAGAGGTGCCGGTCGAGGTGGGGCCGCAGGGCATAACCATGCAGTGGCAGGGCCAAGAGGTCGCCCTGTCGCTCATCGGCCGCTTCAACGCGGCCAACGCCCTGGCCGCGGCAGAGACCGCCCTGATGCTGGGGCACAGCGTGCCCAAGGTGGTGGCCGGGCTGGAAGCGGCAGCGCCGGTGCCGGGTCGTTTCGAGACCATCGAGTCCAGTCGCCCCTTCACGGTGGTGGTGGACTACGCCCACACCCCCGACGGTCTGGCCCAGGTGCTGGCCGCCGCCCGGGAGCTACTAGCCGGCGACGGCCGCCTGTGGGTGGTGTTCGGCTGCGGCGGCGACCGCGACTCCGGCAAGCGCCCGATGATGGGCCGGGTGGCGGCCGAACAGGCCGATCACGTGATCGTCACTTCCGACAACCCCCGCTCAGAGGATCCCGACGCCATCATTGCCGAGATCCTCTCCGGAGTGCCCCGCCGCTCCGCTGGGATCTTGACCCTGGCCGACCGAGAAGCCGCCATTGCCCGGAGCCTGGCCGAGGCCGGTACCGGCGATGTGGTCGTGCTGGCCGGCAAGGGCCACGAGACCACCCAGACGGTGGGCGACCAGGTGATTCCCTTCGACGACCGGGAGGTGGCCCGAGAGCTTCTGGCCGCCATGGAGGCCGCCCGATGATCCGCCTCCTGTTCGCTGTCGCCATTGCCGGGGTGGTTTCGGTGATCGGCACCCGCTTTTTGATCTACTTCTTGCGCAAGCACTCCATCGGCCAGCCCATACGCCTCGACGGACCCCAAGGCCATGTCAGCAAGGCGGGAACCCCCACTATGGGGGGAGTGGCCATCGTGGTCGGCGCGCTGGCCGGATACGGCATCAGCGATCTCTACAACGGCATCTTCACCCGCACCGGCCTGATCGTGATGCTGGCCATCGTCGGGGCGGGCGTGGTCGGCTTCATCGACGACTGGCTCAAGGTGTCCCGAGAGCGCAACCTGGGCCTGGGCAAGCAGACCAAGATCCTCGGCCTGCTGGTGGTGGCCGCGGGGTACGCGCTGTTGATGATCCACCTGACCGATGTCCGCACCGAGCTGTCGTTCACCCGCTACGACTCCCTGAACATCGACCTGGGGCCGTGGGGCTGGGGCCTGTGGGCTGTGCTGCTCATCTTGGCCACGAGCAATGCCGTGAACCTGACCGACGGGCTCGACAGCCTGGCCGCCGGCTCCTCGGTGTTCGCCTTCGCTGCCTTCGTGGTGATCGGCTTCTGGGCCTTTCGCAACGAGGACATCTACGGCATCCCCCACGCACTCGACCTGGCCATCCTGGCCGCTGCCATGGTGGGGGCCAGCGCCGGGTTCATGTGGTGGAATGCCGCGCCGGCCCGCATCTTCATGGGCGACACCGGATCGCTGGCCCTGGGAACGGGGATGGCCGCTCTGGCCCTGGCCACCAACACCCACCTGCTGCTGCCCATCATCGGCGGGCTGTTCGTGATGGAGACCCTGTCGGTGATCATCCAGGTGTTCAGCTTCCGGGTGTTCGGCACTCGGGTGTTCCGCATGGCCCCCATCCACCACCACTTCGAGCTGCGCGGCTGGCCGGAGACCACGGTGATCATCCGGCTGTGGATCATGACCGGTTTCGCCACCGCGGTGGCCCTGGGACTCTTCTACGCCGACTTCGTATCCGTGGGAGGGGCAGATTGAGCCGGGAACCCCTGCTGCTGGTGGGCTTTGCCATCACCAACCGGGCGGTGTGCGCCCAGCTCACCGAGCGCGGCCTGCCGGTGGTGGCGGTCGACGATGCCCCCGACGACCACGCCCGCCGCTTGGCCGACGAACTGGGGCTAACCCTCCTGGAGCAGCCCGCTCCCGACGACTGGCCGTCATTGGCCGCTGATGCCCGGGCCGTCGTTCCCACCCCGGGGCTGCCTGAATCCCACCCCTCCCTGAGTGCGGCCGCTGCTGCGGGCACGCCGGTCATCTCCGAGTTCGACCTGGCTCAGCGCTGGGACGACCGCCCGACGCTGGCGGTCACCGGGACCAACGGCAAAACGACGGTCACGCTTCTGGCCGCAGCCATGCTGGAGGCCTCCGGCATCGCGGTGAGCGTGGCCGGGAACACGGAGACGCCGCTGGTGGAGGCCATTCGAGACGACCGGCCCGCCGCATTCGTGGTCGAGGCGTCCTCGTTCCGGCTAGGCCACAGCCGTTGCTATCGTCCTGAGGTGGGCGCATGGCTGAACTTCGCCCCCGACCACCTCGACGTGCACGCCTCGCTCCACAGCTACCGGGCGGCCAAGGCCGCACTGTGGAGCAGGGTCGATCACAACTCCACATCGGTGGTCAACCGGGACGATCCGGTGGTGCTCGAACACGCGCCCGACCGAGGCCGTGTGATCACCTTCGGGCTCACCGAAGGCGACTTCCGAGTGAGCCAAGGCGCCCTGTGGGCGGAGTCGGAGAAGCTGGCCGACATCGCCGAGCTGCACCGGCCCCATCCCCACGAGCTGGGCAACTGCCTGGCCGCAGCGGCGGTGGCCATGGCCAGCGGGGCCAACCCAGATGGAGTGAGGGCGGCCCTGTTGTCGTGGACCGGTCTGCCCCATCGGGTGGTGCTGGTGGCCGAGCACGCCGGGGTGCGCTTCTATGACGACTCCAAGGCCACCACCCCCCACGCAGTGTGCGCCGCGGTGCGGTCGGTGGGGCACTCGGTTCTCATCGCCGGCGGCCGCAACAAGGGTCTCGACCTGCGGCCCATGGCCGATGCGGCCGACGGGATCCGTTCGGTGGTGGCCATCGGAGAGGCCGCCTCCGAGATCCAGCAGGTGTTCGCCGGGCTGTGCCCGGTGGTCACCGTCGAGTCCATGGAGGCGGCGGTCAGCACCGCCAACGAGATCGCCCGAAGCGGTGACGCAGTGCTCTTGTCGCCGGGATGCGCCTCGTTCGACTGGTACAGCTCCTACGCGGAGCGGGGCGACCACTTCTCCCTGCTGGTACGCGAGATGATCGGAGGATCGCCATGACCGCATTAGCTCCCCGCGTTCCCCGCCTGTCGTGGGTCTCGTCCCTCCGGGCGGCCCCGGCCGGACAGGCCACGGTTCCGTTCTACCTGCTGTTCGGGTTGATCGTGACCCTCAACGCCATCGGCCTGGTCATGGTGCTGTCGGTCTCCTCGGTCACCAGCCTGTATGTGGGCCAGTCCACCTGGTTCACCTTCCAGCGCCAGCTCGTGTGGTGCGTGGGCGGGCTCTTGGCCATGGTGTTGGTGCTGCGCACCGACTACCGGCACTGGAAGAAGTACTCCAATGCCGGCGTGGCCGTCACCTTGTTCTTCCTGGTGGCTGTGCTGATTCCGGGGATCGGCACCACTGCCAACGGGGCCACCCGCTGGATCTACTTCGGCCCGATCAGCTTCCAGCCCTCCGAGCTGGCCAAGCTGGCCATGGTGTTGTTCGCCGCCGCGTGGCTGGCCGACAAGGCGGGCCAAGAGCGCAGTACCCGCACCACCATCCGCCCGGTGCTGGTGATCTGCTGCATCATGTCGGGGCTCATCCTGCTCCAGCCCAACCTGGGCACCGCGGTGATCCTTGTGCTGATCGCCTTTGCCGCGCTGTTCATGGCCGGAGTGCGCCTGCTTCCGCTCACCGGCTGGTCGCTGATAAGCGGCGGCGCAGCCGCGCTGGCCGCATGGGGATCGCGTTATCGCCGCAACCGGCTGGCCGCGATGCTCGACCCGTGGTCCGATCCGCTCGACACCGGCTGGCAGACCATCCAATCCCGGGTGGGCATCGCTTCGGGAGGACCCTCCGGTGTGGGATTGGGGGAGAGCCGCATCAAATGGGGCTTCCTCCCCGAAGCCCAGACCGACTTCATCTTCGCCGTTCTGGCCGAGGAGATGGGCTGGCTGGGCGCGTTGTTCGTGATCGGGCTCTTCGTCGGATTCGTGGTCTGCGGGATCTGGGTGGCCGTCAATGCCCCCGACCGATTCGGGCAGGTCTTGGCCACCGGCATCACGGTGTGGGTGGGATGCCAGGCGTTCGTGAACATCTCCGCAGTGGTGGGAGTGGTGCCGATCACCGGCGTGCCCCTGCCGTTCTTGTCGGTGGGAGGCTCGGCATTGTTAACGTGCATGGTGGCCTCCGGGATGCTCTTGAACATCGCCCGCCAGATCAGAGTCGAGCCGTGAACCCAACTGCCCGGCCGGGGGAGTCGGCGGGGCACAGCGAACACTCCAACCGCCCTCCGGTCTGGGCGGTGATCGCCGGGGGAGGCACTGCCGGACACGTGCATCCGGGATTGGCCGTGGCCCGCGCCCTGGTTCGTCGCGGCCATGAGCCCCCCACCGTCCACTTCGTGGGATCGGCGCGGGGGGTGGAGCGCGATCTGGTTCCCGCGGCCGGATTCGACCTGACCCTGCTTCCCGGCCGGGGCATCCAGCGCCGGCTGACCACCCAGAACCTGTCGTCGGCCTGGGGCCTGGCCCAGGCTGTGGTCCAGGCCCGCCGACTGCTGCGGCGCCTTCAGCCGTCGGTGGTCTTGGGACTGGGGGGCTACGCCAGCGTGCCCTGCGCGCTGGCGGCGAGACTGCTCAGAATTCCGATTGTCGTGGCCGAGCAGAACGCCGTTCCCGGCTTGGCCAACCGCGTGGCCAGCCGGTGGGCCCGGGCGTCGGCCGTCTCCTTTCCAGGGACCCCGCTGCGCCGCTCGGTTCTCACCGGCAATCCGGTGCGAAGCCAGGTCCAAAGCGTCGACCGGGAGAGCGGCCGGGCCGCAGCCCGGGCCGCACTCGGGGTGGAAGAGGGTCGCCATCTCGTTGCAGTGGTCAGCGGATCGCTGGGCGCCGCCCGAATCAACCGGGCCGCGTTCGAGGCCGTCCACCGCTGGGCCGACCGCGATGACTTGGCGGTACACCACGTGGTGGGCCGAAGGGATTGGGAGGAATTGGCCGACCTGCGACCCGACTTGTCCGACGCCGCGCTGGACTATCGGGCAGTGGAGTACGAAGACGACATGCCCGGCGTGTATGCCGCCGCCGATCTGATGGTGGGTCGAGCCGGGGCGTCCAGCGTGGCCGAACTCGCCGTCGTCGGTCTGGCATCGGTTCTGGTCCCGTTGCCGGGAGCCCCCGGCGATCACCAGACCGCCAACGCCACCCAGCTGGCCGCTCTGGGAGGGGCGGTGGTGGTGCCCGACGCCGAGATGGACGGCGACCGCTTGGCCCTCGAGGTGGAGAACCTCATCAAGGTGCCCGGACTTCTCGACGCCATGGGCCGAGAGGCAACCGATCTCGGCCACCGCGACGCCGACGACCGAGTGGCCGATCTTTTGGAGATGCACGCCCAAGGCCCTCGCCAAGATCAACAATAGAGACCATGGTCGATCTCAGCTCGACACCCCGAGTCCACCTGTTGGGAGTGGGCGGAGCGGGCATGTCGGCAATCGCCGTGGTTTTGCGGGGGCTGGGCTGCCGGGTCAGCGGCAGCGACTCGGCCGACACCCCGGTGCTCGATCGCTTGCGGGAGATCGGGGTAGACGTGCATATCGGCCACCAGGCCTCCCATCTAGCGGGGGCCGACATCGTGGCCCGCTCCACCGCGGTGGGCGACGAAAACCCTGAGATTGCTGCGGCCCGCCAAGCCGGCATCCCGGTCTACCGCCGAGCCGAGATCCTGGCCGCCATCACGGAGCTGCGGCCCACCGTGGCGGTGGCCGGAACCCACGGCAAGACCACCACCGCGGCCATGCTGTCCCACATTCTGATGGCGGTGGGCGCCGACCCCGGTTTCGTAGTGGGCGCCCTGCTGGCCGACGGCATGATCGGGGCTCGGTGGTCCAACAGCCCCCTGTTCGTGGTCGAGGCCGACGAGAGCGACGGCACCTTCGGAGAGCTCGCAGTCGATCGGGCGGTGTTGACCAGCGTGGAGCCCGACCACTTGCGCCAAGATCGGCCGCCAGACGAGTTGGAGGCAGAGTTCGCCCGGTTTTGCGCCGGCGTGGCCAATGGGCTGGTTGTGTGCGCCGACGACGACGGTGCCATGCGAGCATCGCAGGGCAGCAACCGGGTCCTCTACGGAACCGGGCCAGAGGCCGACTACCGGTGGCGGCCGGTGGGCCGCAGCCGGGAGTCCATTGTCGGTGAGGTGACTCGCCGCGGTGAGCTCATTGCCCAGATGACGGTCCCGATGCCGGGAGATCACAACGCACTAAACGCCACCGGCGCTTTGGCCATGGCCTGCGAGCTGGGAGCGGACGAGTCCGAAGCGGCCGCAGCGCTGTCCGGGTTCGGTGGGGTCACTCGGCGATTCGAGCACCGGGGGGAGGCAGCCGGGGTCGACTTCATAGACGACTACGCCCATCTGCCCACCGAAGTGGCCTGTGCGCTGAAAGCGGCGTCCGATGGGGGGTGGAATCGGGTGGTATGCGTATTCCAGCCCCACCGCTACACCCGTACCTCGCAACTGTGGGAGTCGTTCGCCCACTGTTTCGAGGCCGCCGACGAGGTGATCGTCACCGACATCTACTCGGCGGGCGAGCCGTCCATACCCGGTGTGTCCGGGGAGCTGATTTGGCGGGGGGTAAAGGAGGCCCATCCTGATTGGGACGTCTCCTATGTGGCCGGGCTCGAAGACGTGGCCGACCGCTTGGTCCGCGGGCTCCGCCGCGGAGACCTGTGCCTCACCCTGGGCGCCGGCGACCTCACCCAGCTTCCCGACTGGGTGATACCGAGGCTTTCTGAGCGGCAATGAGTTCTGTCCACTGGAATCGCCTGGCTGGGAACCTGGCCCGAGTGCTGGGGCCGGGCGCGGTCGTCCGGGAGCGCCCGATAGGCCCGGAGACCACCTATCGGGTGGGAGGGGCGGCGCGAGTGGGGGTGACACTGGCCGCCGACGCCGATGTCGCCGCCGTTGCCGAGATGGTGGCCCAGAGCGGCGCCGACGTGTTGGTGGTGGGCAAGGGCTCCAATCTTCTGGTGTCCGACGCCGGCTTCGACGGGATAGCCGTCTGGCTGGGCTCCGGATTCGACCAGGTGGAGATCGACGGGCTCGAGATCAAGTCAGGCGCCGACGCCGGTCTCCCGGTTCTGGCCCGCCAGAGCGCGGCCGCCGGCCTGACGGGCTTTGAGTGGGCGGTCGGAGTGCCCGGCTCGCTGGGGGGAGCGGTTCGCATGAACGCCGGTGGCCACGGGTCCGACATCGCCGCGTCGCTCATCCATGCCGAGGTGGCCGATCTTCGGGCCGGCGCCGTAGAGCGATGGGATCAACCGCGGCTCAAGCTCGGCTATCGGAGCTCGGCGTTGGCCGATCACCACCTGGTGCTGGGCGCCGAACTGGGTCTGGCGGCCGGGGATGCCGAGGCGTCGCAGGCCCAGATCTCCGAGATCGTGGCGTGGAGGAGGGAAAACCAGCCGGGGGGACAGAATGCCGGTTCGGTGTTCACCAATCCCGACGGCGACAGCGCGGGCCGGATCATCGACGCCGCGGGCTTGAAGGGTCTCCGGGTGGGCACCGCGTCTGTCTCTGAGAAGCACGCCAACTTCTTCATTGCCGACAGGGGCGGCTCGGCCAACGACCTCCATGCTCTGATGGGAGAGGTGTTCACTCGCGTCCGGGCCAAATTCGACATCGCCTTGCGGCCCGAGACCCGACTAGTGGGTTTCGAACCCGGCCCGTGGTCAGAAGAGCCAAGCTGACATGCCCACCGACGAGACTCCCGACGATCGGCCAGAAGGCAAGCCGCCAGCAAGCAGGCCGCCAGAGCCCCAGCCTCCGGTGGATCCCCGGATCGAGGCTCGCCGCAACAACGTCAACTCTCGGCGGCGTCTGCGAGTGTGGATTGCCATCGGCATCCTCGTCGTCTTGGGTGCCGCCGCCTTCGGGATCAGCCGGAGCTCGCTTTTGGATGTCGATGAGGTGGAGGTGATCGGTGCCCGGCGCACCGGCGCCCAGCAGGTATTGGAGGCGGCTGGGGTCGAGCCCGGCACCCCGCTATTGGGGCTGGACTTGTCCGGTCCCCGCAAGTCCATCGCCGCGCTGCCGTGGGTGTCCCAAGTTCGCTCCAGTCGGAGCTGGGGCGGCAAGGTCACCTTCGACGTCACCGAGCGCACCGCGGTCGCCCAAGTGCCATTGGAAGCCCAGGTCCCCGGTGAGCAGAGCTGGGCGATGGTCGACATCCAGGGCCGGGTGCTCCAGATCAACCCCGCTCGCGGGCGCCTGCCGGTGGTGCTGTTCGGTCCGGTGCCCGAGCCGGGGGGATGGCTCTCGGCTTCAGCGCTGCCGCTGTTGGAGGCCAGCCGAGCCCTCATTCCCCTCCAAGGCGAGGAAATCGGGGCTATCGCCTGGGTAGACGGTGAGTTGGTTGTGGACTTGCCCGGTGTGGGACGGGCCCATTGGGGAGGGCAAGACGACCCCAGGGGCAAGGCGGTTGCTCTGGCCACGTTCTTAGCCCGAGTCGACCTGCACTGCTACGAGAAGATTGATCTGAGCATCCCCGAACTTCCCGCCTTGACCCCAATCGACGATTGCTCGTAAGCTGAATATACCTCTACTTGAGGAATAGGTTCTAAAGCCTCAACCCTTCATTCATATAAACCAAAAGTAGAGAGTGAAGATTGAGCTATTGGAGTGAGGAATCCCCATGGTTGAACCCCAAAATTATCTAGCAGTCATCAAGGTAATCGGCGTGGGCGGCGGCGGTGTCAACGCCGTTGACCGCATGATCGAAGCCGGTTTGCGCGGCGTGGAGTTCGTGGCCGTCAACACTGATGCCCAGGCTCTGCTCATGAGTTCAGCTGAGGTAAAGCTCGACATCGGTCGAGAGCTGACCCGAGGGCTGGGCGCGGGCAGCGATCCCGAGGTCGGTGCCCAAGCGGCCACCGATCACCGCAAGGAGATCGAAGAGGCGCTCAGCGGCGCCGACATGGTGTTCATCACCGCGGGCGAGGGCGGCGGCACCGGTACCGGCGCCGCTCCGGTCATCGCTGAGATCTCCAAGGGCCTCGGCGCCCTCACCATCGCAGTGGTGACCCGGCCGTTCGGCTTCGAGGGCCGCCGCCGCTCCGTTCAGGCGGAGACCGGCATCCAGTCCCTCAAGGACAAGGTCGACACCCAGATCGTCATTCCCAACGACCGCCTCCTCAGCATCTCCGACGACCACACCTCGGTGGTCGATGCGTTCCGCATGGCCGACGAGGTTCTGCTTCACGGCGTCCAGGGGATCACCGACTTGATCACCACCCCGGGGCTCATCAACACCGACTTCGCCGACGTTCGCATGGTGATGCAGGACGCCGGTTCTGCGCTCATGGGCGTGGGCATCTCCTCCGGCGAGGGCAAGGCAGTCAGCGCGGCCCGCAAGGCCATCGCCAGCCCGCTCCTCGAGGCCTCTATCGAAGGGGCTCGCGGCATCCTGCTGAGCATTGCCGGCGGCGCGGACCTCGGCATCTTCGAGGTGAACGAGGCGGCCGAGATCGTCCAGGGCGTGGCCCACCCCGATGCCAACATCATCTTCGGCACGGTGGTTGACGATGCCATGGGCGACCACATCCGGGTCACGGTTATCGCGGCCGGATTCGATCGGTGGGAAGGCGAGCGGGCCACCAGGATGTCGGCCACCGACTCGCTCGAGGTTCCCGACGTGTTCGGAGGCTCGGAAGAAGAACTGTTGTCCTCCGACGTGGAAGACGAGTTCGACATCCCGTCCTTCCTCCGGTAGCCCGGCAAGCCGAGACATTGAATTGATCAGCCCCGCGGAGGTAGCCGATCGCTTGGGTGCCTTGCGAGAGCGGCTATCTCGGGCCGGGGGCGATCAAGTACAGGTGGTGGCGGTTACCAAGGGCTTCGGCCTGGACGCGGTGGCCGCGGCCAGAGAGGCCGGCTTGACCGACCTCGGCGAGAACTACGCCCAAGACCTGCTGGCCAAGGCAACGGAGTTGAGCGCCGGGTCCGAATCCGGCCTCCAGCCCCGCTGGCACTTCATCGGTCGCCTCCAACGCAACAAGATCCGCAAGATCGCCGACGTGGTCCACCTCTGGCAGAGCGTGGACCGCCCCGAGCTGGCCGCGGAGATCGCCAAGCGGGCGCCGGGCGCCAGGGTTCTGGTGCAGGTAGACGTCGCCGGCATCGGCGGACGAGGGGGATGTGCTCCCGACGACACCGCCGGGCTGGTGGGGCGCAGCCGCGAGGTCGGCTTGGAGGTGGCCGGGCTGATGGCGGTGGGCGCTCCGGGGTCGCCCGAAGACGCGCGCCCCGGTTTTCGCCTTCTGGCCTCCCAGGCCCAAGACCTCGGTCTGGCCGAGCTGTCCATGGGCATGACCGCCGATATGGAGGTGGCCGTGGAAGAGGGCGCCACCATGGTCAGAGTTGGCACTGCCCTGTTCGGCCCCCGACCCCGATAAACCGCGCCGGCTAGCGGCCCTCCCCGAATTAAGGGGCCGGTTCCTGTACCATCAGCCACAGCAAGTGAATCGCTGCCGAGAGGGGGATGAGCAAATGTCGTCCGTGTGGCAGAAAACCAAGTTCTGGCTCGGGTTCGGGACCGAAGAGGAGTTCTCTTCCGAGGGCTATATGGAGCAGGACTCCGACATGCGGCTGGTTTCCCAGTCTCCTGGTGACGAATACTCGGCGGGCGCTGAGGGGGGCTCGGTGCGGCCCATCCCGGCATCCGATTCGCCCGATGGCGATGCGACGGCCGAGCAGCCTCGCACCAGCTTCGTCCGCCCCATTCCCTCAACCTCCTCCAAGCCCTCTGTGGTCAGCCCCATTTCGTTCGACGACGCCAAGGATGTGGGGGACTGCTTCCGGGGCGGGCAGGCGGTCATCGTGAACCTGCAACACAGCAGCCGGGAGGTGGCCCGCCGGCTCATCGATTTCTCCAGCGGCCTTTGCTACGGCCTGGACGGTCGCATGGAGCGGGTGGCCGACCACGTGTACTTGCTGACCCCCACCAACGTGGAGGTGTCGGCCGAGGATCGGCGCCGCATGGAGCAGGCCGACTACCAGAACGGCTGACTACTGCGCCTCGGCCTTGGCCAGGCGGACGGAGAGGCGCCCGGCGTCAATTGACAGGTCGGTGCCAGCAGAGGCTTCCCGGTCGGCGTCGATGAGCTGAGGCTGGCCGACGGCCAGCACCTGCTCGCAGACGTAGGTGAGGTGGGCCTCCACCGCCTCGATGATCCTGGCCTCGGCGGCAATGGACAGTTCGATCCGGTCGGTGACGTCGAGATCCTGGTTCTTGCGCTCGGCCTGGACTGCCCGTACCACATCACGGGCGATCCCCTCGGTGGCCAGTTCTGCGCTGACGGCGGTGTCCAGCGCCACGAGGGCGTCGTTGGTGCACAATGCCGCCGCCGTGGTGCCCTCCGACGGGTTCAGCGCCAATTGGAACTCACTGGCCGACAGCACATGACCGGCCACGGTAACGGTGCCGTCGGGGTTGGCCTCCCAGTGGCCCTTGCGGGCGGCGGTGAACACCTCTTGGGCGTCTTTGCCCAAGCGGGGGCCCAGCTCTTGGCCGTTGGGACGGAGCACGAACTGCCCGTAGGCGGTGAGGTCGTCGCTGAGGAGGACCTCCTTCACGTTCACCTCATCGGCGATCAGCGGGGTGAACGGCGCCAACGAATCCACTCCGTGGCCGGCCACGGTGAGCGATGGCAGGGGCTGGCGGACCCGGATGCCCTCATCCTCACGAACCCGCAGCCCGGTCGAGCACACATCGCGCACCCGGTCCATGGCGGCCACCAGCTGGGGATCGGCGGGAAGCTCCGCGGGGTCGGGCCAATCGCACAGGTGGACGCTCGACTCCCCGGTGAGGCCCCGGTAGATCTCCTCGGAGACCAGCGGCAGAAACGGCGCCAGCAGCCGGGCCAGGGTGGTCAGCACCGTGAACAGCGTGTCGTAGGCGTCTTGCTTGTCATCGGCGGACGACGGGCGAGACGGCGCCCAGAACCGGTCCCGGCTGCGGCGGATGTACCAGTTGTTGAGGGAGTCGATGAACCCCTCCAGCTCGGCGGTGGCGCCGGGCAGGTCGTAGGCCTCCATGTGCGAGGTGACCGCCTCGGTGAGCTGGCGGGTCTTGGCCAGGATGTAGCGGTCCAACAGCTCCTCGGAGCTGGCCCGGGGCTTGGCCTGGATGCCGTCGGCGTTGGCGTACAGGGCGAAGAAGTAATAGGCGTTCCAGATGGGGATGATCACCTGGCGCAGCACGTCGTCGATGCCGGAGTCGTCGAGGCGCAGGTCGCCGCCCCTCACGATGGGCGATCCCATCAGATACCACCGCAGGGCGTCGGCCCCCTTGGTGGCGAAGATCTCCTCGGGCTCGGTGTAGTTCCTCAGCTTCTTGGACAGCTTCCGGCCCTTGGCGTCGAGCAGGATGCCGTGGCAGATCACGTTGTTGAACGCCGGCCGGTCGAACAGGGCCGAGGCCAGCACGTGGAGGGTGTAGAACCAGCCCCGGGTCTGGTTGATGTACTCCACGATGAAGTCGGCCGGGAAGTGGTGCTCGAACCACTCCTTGTTCTCGAACGGGTAGTGGACCTGGGCGAAGGGCATCGACCCCGATTCGAACCAGCAGTCCAGCACCTCGGGCACCCGGCGCATGACCGACTCCCCGGTGGGGTCGTCGGGGTTGGGCCGGGTCAGCTCGTCGATGAACGGCCGGTGCAGGTCCACCGGCCGCACTCCGAAGTCACGCTCGATCTCGTCCAGGCTCCCGTATACGTCGACCCGGGGATAGTCCGGGTTGTCGCTGCGCCACACCGGGATGGGCGATCCCCAGAACCGGTTGCGGCTGATCGACCAGTCGCGGGCGCCCTCCAGCCAAGTGCCGAACCGCCCGTCGCGCACATGGCCCGGCACCCAGTTGATCTGCTGGTTCAGCGCCAGCATCTTGTGCCGGATCTCGGTCACCCTCACGAACCACGAGCTGAGGGCCCGGTAGATGATGGGCTCGTCGGTGCGCCAGCAGTGCGGATAGTTGTGCTCGTAGGTGGCGTGGCGCAGAATCCGGCCCTGCTCCTTGAGCCGGGTGATGATGCCGCTGTTGGCCTCGAACACGTTTACCCCGGCCCAGTCGGCCACCTCGTCGGTGAAGCGGCCCTGGTCGTCCACCGGCACCACCGTGGGCAAACCGTGGGCCTCGGCGGCCTGCTGGTCGTCCTCGCCGAAGCCGGGGGCGGCGTGGACCACCCCGGTGCCCTCGGCGGTGTCCACGAAGTCGGCCCCCAGCACGCAGAAGGCGCCCTCAGATTCCAGGGAGGCGAAGTAGTCGAACAGCGGCCGATAGCGCCGGCCGATCAGCTCAGCGCCGGTCACGGTGCCCACCACCCGGCCCTTGCCCAACTCAGCGCCGTAGGCCTCCAGGGTCGCCGCGGCTAGCACCACATGGCCGCCGTCGTGCTCCACCACGGCGTAGTCGATCTCGGGCCCCACAATTAGCATCAGGTTGGACGGAAGGGTCCAAGGCGTGGTGGTCCACGCCAGCATCTGCATCGGCCCCGGATCGCCGGATTCGGGAACCAGGTCGAAGGCCACGGTGATGGCCGGGTCTTGGCGGGGACGGGTGGCGTCGTCCAAACGGATCTCGAAGTTGGACAGCGGGGTCTCGGCCGCCCATGAGTAGGGCATCACCCGGTAGGCCTCATAGACCAGGCCCTTGTCCCACAGCGACTTGAAGGCCCACATGACCGACTCCATGTAGGGCAGGTCCATGGTCTTGTAGTCGTCGGCGAAGTCCACCCAGCGGGCTTGGCGGGTCACCGTGCTCTCCCACTCCTGGGTGTAGCGCAGCACCGATTGGCGGCAGTAGTCGTTGAACCGGTCGATGCCGTAGCCGGTGATGGCCGCCCGCCCCGACACCGACAGCTCCTTCTCAGCCTCCATCTCCGCGGGCAGGCCGTGGCAATCCCACCCGAAGCGGCGCTCCACCCGGCGGCCCCGCATGGTGTGGAAACGGGGGATCACGTCCTTCACGTAGCCGGTGAGGAGGTGTCCGTGGTGGGGGAGCCCGTTGGCAAACGGGGGGCCGTCGTAGAACACGTACTCGTTGTCGCCGTCGGTCCCCGCCGGCCGCTCCGTCACCGACTGGGCGAAGGTCTCATTCTCAGCCCACGACTCCAGCACCCGGCGCTCGATCTCGGGGAAGAACGGCTTGGGGTCGACCTCGGGGTAGGGGGTGGACGCTTCAGACAACGGGCCTCCAGAAGAAGCTGGGAAATCACAAAATAACCCGTTGCCAATCCGGTTCAGACATCGTTAAACCGCTCTCGGCCCTTGATAGGCCATTTGAGAGTAATTCGCGGCGGCGGCGGCTACACTCCCGCCTGCAATGGCTGCAAAGAAGACAGCACCGAAACAGTCGGCGGCAAAAAAGCCCGTCCAAAAGAAGGCCGCGCCAAAGAAGGCAACCCAAACCAAGGCCGCGCCGAAGAAGCCCGCCCAAACCAAGGCGGCCCCCAAGAAGTCAGCAGAGACGAAGTCGGCCCCCAAGAAGTCAACAGACGCGAAAACGGCCAAGACGAAGTCGGCCGGGAGCAAGTCCGGGGCCAAAAAGCCGCAGTTCGACAAGAAGTACCTCGACAAGCAGCGGCGACTCCTCATGGAGGAGCGCAGCCGCTACGTCACCTCGGCTACCCGCCTGAAGGCCGAGGCCGATTCCCTGGTGGAGGAGCGAGAGCCGGGAGACGTCCAGTTCGACGAGGAATCGGGCGAGGGCGACACCCTGGCGGTGGAGCGGGAGCGGGATCTGGCTCTCAGCGCCCATGCCCGCGCTGCGGTCGATCAGATCGATGCCGCCTTGGCCCGCATCGACAACGGCACCTACGGCATCTGCCTGGTATCGGGAAAGCCGATTCCCCGGCAGCGGCTCAACGCCATTCCGTGGGCGGCGGAGCGGGTTGAGCACAAAGCCGGTGGGTTCTAGAGCCGTCACGCCGACCGAGACAAAGCACCGATCTCGCCGCCACAACCTGGTCTTGCTGGGGGTGGCCGCCTTTGTGGTGGCCGTAGACCAGCTGACCAAGTGGTGGGCGCTGGTGGCCCTCGACGACCGGGACATCGACCTGGTTTGGACCCTGCGGCTTCATCTGGTCCACAACACCGGAGCAGCATTCGGGCTGGGACAAGGCCTGGAAGTGTTCATCGCGGTGGTGGCCTTCTTGTTCGTGATCATGGTGGCCTGGGCCAGTTGGGGCGGCCGCCGGCTGGCGCTGCCGCCGGTGCTTTTGGGCATGATTCTGGGCGGCGCCATCGGCAACCTGGCCGACCGGGCCGCACGGGCCGGCGACGGATTTCTCGGCGGGGCCGTGGTCGATTTCATCGACCTCCAGTGGTGGCCGGTGTTCAACGCCGCCGACTCGGCCATCGTGGTGGCCGGGGTGATCCTGGTGCTGACCGCCCCCCGCTACCGCCAGCCGGTGGGCGAGCCCGATGCTCCAACGAACGGCCGCGACCTTGAGCCCGATTCCCCGGCGATCAGCGGCGATGGTGAGGCCGATACCCCTCATGGACCCTGAGGGAGCAGTCCCCGAGTCATTGGCCGGTGAGCGCCTCGACCGGGTGGTGGCGCTGGTGTGGGAGTGCAGCCGGGCCGAGGCGGCCAGGCTGATCGACCAGAAGAAGGTGGCGGTCAACGCCGTTCCCGCCGGCTCCCGGTCCCAGAGGCTGGCCGCCGGTGACCTCATCTCCCTGTCCGAGGAGCCGACGGTCGGCCCGGCGGCACTGGAGCCCGATCCCTCGGTGGAGCTAGACCTGGTCCACGCCGACGAACACGTGATCGTGGTCAACAAACCGGCCGATCTGGTGGTCCACCCCGGCTCGGGCAACACCGACGGAACCATGGTTAACGGCCTGCTGGCCCGCTATCCCGAGATCGCCGGAGTGGGGGAGCCGGGGCGCCCCGGGATCGTCCACCGCCTCGACCGGGGCACATCGGGGCTGTTGATGGTGGCCCGAACCGAGGCCGGCTACGAGGCTTTGACCGCGGCGCTGGGCCGGCGCGAGGTACACCGGGGCTATGTCGCCCTGGTACAGGGGATGCCAGCCGACGACCGGGGAGTGATCGACGCCCCGGTGGGCCGGTCCACCCGCCACCCCACCAAAATGGCGGTGAAAGCCGACGGACGGCCCGCCCGCACCCACTACGAGGTAACCGACCGCATGCCGGCCCGCACCGAATCCCCAGACGAGCCCGTGTCCTATGACTCAGCCCGCTTGGATCTGAGGCTGGAAACCGGGCGCACCCACCAGATCCGGGTCCATCTAGCGGCCATTGGCCACCCAGTGTTGGGCGACGATCTCTACGGAGGCCCCAGCGCTCCCGGCATCAGCCGCCCCGCCCTCCATGCCCAGACCTTGGGTTTCGACCACCCCGAAAGCGGCCAGCCGCTGCGATTCGAAGCCGAGGCGCCCGAAGACCTCTCCCTCCTCTACCAGCTCCTCAGAGGGTAGAGGCGAAACGCGCCAATCTGAAGAGCGCAGTCTGATGCGCGTCAGTCTGATCCTGGCCAGGGGAGGAGGCCCTGGGCGGTATTGGCAATGTCATCCAGGGTGTAATCGCTCAGCAGGTCGTGCATGATGTCGCCCGCATGGGTCCAGATGGCCAAGAGCACGCATTGGCCCTCGTGATCGCAGGCGCCGTCACTATGGGGCTCGCCGAAGTCGCCGAGCACAATTGGCCCGTCCACCGCGCTCACTATCTCGCTGAGCTTGATCTCGGAGGCCGGTCGAGCCAGGGCGTAGCCACCCCCCGCTCCCCGTTTGGAGCGCACCAGCCCGGCGCCCTTCAGCGCTTGGAGGATCTGCTCCAGATAGGGCTGGGGGAGTCCGGTGCGCTCGGCGATGTCCCGTGCCGAGGTGGGACCGGACTCCTCGGCGTGCAGGGCCAGCGACAACAGCGCCCGACTGGCGTAATCCCCTCGAGTCGACACCCTCACGAGCCATCACACTACTTCTCAATCTTCCCTGCCGGGTTGAGCCGATTAGGTTGAGGTTGCAATGGGAAGCCCCAGCCAGCACGACGACCCGGCAACCGGCGGTCCGATTACCGGCTTTCCGGTGCTGCCCGACTACCGGGGGTCTTGCCTGAGCAATGTGGTGCCGGCCCTGCTCGGCCCCGCCGACGCCGCCCAGTGGCTGCCCGACCCGATTCGCGAGGCCAAGGCGGTGGTGCTGTTGCTGATCGACGGGATGGGGTGGGAGCAACTCCAGGATCGGGCCGAGCTGACCCCGGTGATGTCGGCCATGGAGGGAGGCCCCATCACCACGGTGGCCCCGACAACCACCACCACGGCCCTCACGTCGCTGGTCACCGGGGCGGCGCCGGGCGAGCACGGCCTGATCGGCTACCAAATCTACATCCAGGGACAGGTGCTCAACGCCCTGCGGTGGACCGCGGGCGCCAAGCCGTCGGATGCCCGCAAGACACTGGTGCCCGAGCAGGTCCAAAGCCGGCCCGCGTTCTTCGGTCGACGGGTGCCGGCGGTGGGCCGCAGCGAGTTCCAGGGAACCGGCTTCACCCGGGCCCATCTCGACGGGGTGGTCCACAAGGGCTACAAGCTCACCAGCTCCATCGCCGTTGAGGTGCAGAAGCTGGTGGACGGGGGCGAGCCGCTGGTCTACGCCTACTACGACGGACCCGACCGGATCGCCCACGAGTACGGATTCGGCCCCTACTTGGACGCCGAGTTCGCCGAGGTAGACCGCCTGGTGGCCCAGATCCTGGCCGTGCTGCCCCCGGAGGCGGCGCTGCTGGTGGTGTCCGACCACGGCCAGGTCATGGTGGGCGACAACAAGGTGGAGCTGTCCCGCGAGGTGCTGGCCCTCACCGCGGTGACCTCGGGGGAGGCCCGATTCCGCTGGCTCCACGCCCGTCCCGGCCGAGCCGCCGAGCTCCTGGACGCCGCCGCCGAGCACTATGGCCGCCACGGTCTTGTAGTGAACCGCCAGCAGGTGCTGGACGAGGGATGGTTCGGCCCCCACGTGGGACCGGAGGCCCGCTCGCGGATGGGCGACGTGGCCCTGGTGCCCAGCGACCCGGTGGCCTTCGTGGAGCCCAAGCCCGACCGCCGAGGCGCCCCCGGTGGAGGGGGCAAGCCGGGGTTCGAGCTGCTGGGCCGCCACGGCTCGCTGACGTCGGCTGAGATGCTGGTGCCCTGTCTGGCCGCCTTCGGCACCAGAGCATGAGGGCGTTGCCCCACCCCTGCGAGTAGCCGGTAGATTTCCAGCCATGGCCGACACCCCTCAATCGCCGCCTACCGAGACCGTTGAGGTTGTCCACGAGGCCCCGCATACCGAGGGTGATCCCGGCGACCTGGCGTCGAGCCGGGAGGCGATCGAGCAGCCGGCCAAGGTAATGAGGGTCGGCACCATGATGAAGCAGCTCTTGGAGGAGGTCCGCCAGGCCTCCCTCGACGAGTCGAGCCGCGACCGGCTGCGAGACATCTACGCCACATCGATCGAGGAGCTGGGCTCGGCGCTGTCCCCCGACCTGCGCGAGGAGCTCGACCGCCTGATACTGCCCTTCCCCGATGACCACCCTCCCAGCCAGGCCGAGCTTCAGGTGGCCAAGGGCCAGCTGGTGGGCTGGCTGGAGGGCCTCATCCAAGGCATCCAGGCCGCCCTGTTCGCCCAGCAGGTGTCGGCCCAGCAGCAGCTGGCCAACATCCGCGCCGAACTCCCTCCCGGCGATGACCGTCCCGGACCCCACAGGCCGCCGGGCACATATCTGTAGAACCCCTTTGACCAGGGGATAAGCGCCAGTTCTACGGGGGGCTGCATGTGTCCTCCCGTCTTGGTATGGTCAGGGAGAGGCCAAACCACAGGCCTGTAGTTATCCACACACAGGCCACAGACCGTCCACAGGAGCGCCGTGACCAGTTCCTTCCCCCACCTCCACGTCCACACCGAGTACTCCATCCTCGACGGCGCCTCCCGGGTGGAAGACATCGTCAAGGCGGCCGCCGCCGACGGCCAGCCCGCGCTGGGCATGACCGATCACGGCAACATGTACGGGGTCGTCGACTTCTACAAAACCTGTCACTCCCAGGGGGTCAAGCCGGTCATCGGCATCGAGGCCTACATGGCCCACGAGAACCGCAGCGAGCGTCCCCCCCGGCGGGGCAAGGTGGATGACAGCGGGGGCAGCACCGATGGGGGCCAGAAGCTCTACTACCACCTCACCCTTCTGGCCGAGAACAACACCGGCTACAAGAACCTCATCCAGCTTTCCAGCCGGGCGTTCCTAGAGGGCTACTACTACACGCCCCGGCTCGACTGGGAGCTGCTGGCCGAGCACAGCGAGGGTCTGATCTGCTCCACCGGCTGCCTGGGCGGCCATGTGCTCCAGGCCTTGCTGCGCAACGACTACGACGACGCAGTGGCAAAGGCGGCCCGCCTCCAGGACATTTTCGGCAAGGAGAACCTGTTCGTGGAGATCCAAGACCACGGCATCCCCGAACAGCACCGCACCAACCCCGACCTGATCCGGCTGGCCCGCCAGATCAACGCCCCCCTTTTGGCCACCAACGACAGCCACTACACCCATCGCCACGATGCCGAGGCCCACGATGCCCTGCTGTGCGTGCAAACCGGATCGCTGGTGAGCGACACCGACCGCTTGAAGTTCGAGGGCAGCGAGCACTACCTCAAGACGGCGGCGGAGATGCGCCAAGTGTTCTCCGACCTGATCCCGGCCTGCGACAACACGCTGTGGATCGCCGAGCGGGCCGATGTGGAGATCGAGTTCGGCAAGCCGCAGCTCCCCGACTTCCCCATTCCCGACCAATACGAGAACGCCGACGACTACCTCCAGGCCCTCACTCTGGAAGGCGCCGAAGCCCGGTGGGGGAGCCCCCTTTCTGAAGAGGTGGCCGATCGGCTGGCCTTCGAGCTCAAGGTCATCTCCGACATGGGCTTCTCCTCCTACTTCCTGATCACCTGGGACCTGATCCGCTACGCCCGCGAGCGGGGCATCCGGGTGGGCCCCGGCCGGGGCAGCGCGGCCGGGTGCGCCGTGGCCTACTCCCTGCGCATCACCGATCTGGATCCCATCCGCTACGACCTGCTGTTCGAGCGCTTCCTCAATCCGTCTCGGATATCCATGCCCGACATCGACATGGACTTCGACTCCCGCTACCGCGACGAGATCATCCGCTACGTCTCCCACAAGTACGGCGAAGACCACGTGGCCCAGATCATCACCTTCTCCACCATCAAGGCCCGGGCCGCGGTGCGCGACAGCGCCCGAGTGCTGAACCTCCCCTATTCCCTGGGCGACAAGCTGGCCAAGGCCATGCCCCCCCTGGTGCTGGGCAGAGACACCCCGCTGTGGGCCTGCCTGGAGAAGAGCGAGGGGTATTCCGATGGCTACACGGCAGCCGCCGAGCTGCGGACGATGTACGACAGCGACGAGGACGCCCGCAAGGTGGTGGACGTGGCCCGGGGCCTGGAGGGCCTGCGCCGCCAGGACAGCATTCACGCCGCCGCGGTGGTGATCACCAAGGATCCGCTCACCGAGCACCTCCCCATTCAGCGCAAGGCCTCATCGGGGCAGAGCTACGAGGAAGCCCCCATCGTCACCCAGTACGAGATGCACGCGGTGGAAGACCTCGGGCTGCTCAAGATGGACTTTCTGGGCCTGCGAAACCTCGACGTGATCGAGGACACCGTCGGGCTCATCAAGCAGTCCCACGGCGTGGACATCGACATCGACAACGTGCAGCTCGACGATGCCGCCACCTACGAGATGCTGGCCCGGGGCGAGACCATCGGCATATTCCAGTTGGAGAGCGGTCCGATGCGCTCGCTGATCCGATCGCTCAAGCCCACCTGCTTCGACGACGTGGCCGCCCTGGTGGCCCTCTACCGGCCCGGTCCGATGGCGGCCAACATGCACAACGACTACGCCGACCGCAAGAACGACCGCAAACCGGTGCAGGTGTTCCACGAGGACGCCGCCGGCATCCTGGGCGACACATACGGGCTGATGATCTACCAGGAGAGCGTCATGCGGGTGGCCCAGAAGTTTGCGGGCTATTCCCTGGCCGAAGCCGACAACCTCCGCAAGGCCTGCGGCAAAAAAGACCGGGCGCTGATGGCCAAAGAGCGCGACTCCTTCGTGGCCGGTTGCGAGAAGAGCGACTACGGCTCGGATCTGGGCACGCACCTCTTCGACATCATCGAGCAGTTCGCCGACTACGCCTTCGGCAAGAGCCACTCCTATGGCTACGGACTCATCTCCTATCAATGCGCCTTCCTCAAGGCCAACTACCCGGTGGAGTACATGGCCGCGCTGTTGACCAGCGTCAAGAACAAGCTGGAGAGGGCCGCCGTGTACCTGGCCGAGTGCCGCCATATGGGGATCACCGTGGCGCTGCCCGACGTGAACCTCTCGGAGTCGGATTTCGCCGCCATCGGCGCCCCCGACGGCGAGAAGGCCATCTCCTTCGGGCTGTCGGCCATCCGCCACATGGGCACGGGCACCGCCCAGATGATCCTTGATGAGAGGCGGGAGAACGGCCCCTTCGAGGACTTTTACGACTTCTGCTCGCGGGTCGATCCGATCGTGCTCAACAAGGGCGTGGTAGAGGCCCTCATCAAGGCAGGCAGCTTCGACTCGTTCGGCCATCCTCGCCAGGGGCTGCTCAACGTGTCGGAGGCCATCGTCCGCCGCAGTATCCAGCAGCAGCGGGAGCGCAGCCAGGGCATCATGAGCCTGTTCGGTGAGGGCGGCGAAGAGAGCTTCGAGGAGCGCATCGACATCCCCGACGTCGAGTTCGACAAGTCCCGGAGGCTGGCCGCCGAGAAGGAGATGCTCGGGCTCTACGTGTCCGACCACCCGATCATGGGCATGGAAGGGGCGCTGGCCCGAAAGACCACCCATCGGATCGACCAGCTTTCCGAAGTGGAGGAGGGCACCTCGGTGAAGGTGGGCGGGGTGGTGAGCAACTTCCGCAAGCGGTGGACTCGCAAGGGCGAGCTGATGGCGTCATGCGACCTCGAGGACCTGTACGGCAACATGGAGGTGACGCTGTTCCCCAAGGCCATGGAGGAGCACGGCCACAAGCTGGCCGACGACTTGGTGGTGGTGTTCGAGGGCCGGTTCGACCGCCGCGATGACGAGCCCAACCTGATCTGCTTCGGCGCCGAGCCCATCGACC
The DNA here is from genome assembly GCA_022821105.1 of Acidimicrobiia bacterium. Taxonomy (GTDB): domain Bacteria; phylum Actinomycetota; class Acidimicrobiia; order Acidimicrobiales; family Bin134; genus Poriferisocius. The sequence continues at coordinate 3,077 of JAJEEH010000138.1, read as the reverse complement.
CGGCCGCCGCCAACGGCTATACCGCCCTGACGTTGAAGCTGGAGGCCAACGGCTTGGCCCCAGAGCGCATCGACACCCTCAAGTCGATTCTGGCCAGCCATCCAGGCAAGTCCGAGGTGATTTTGATGCTCGGTTCCGACAAGGGGATCAAGCTGTCTTCGGATTACGGGGTGGACGCGGGCAGTGGGCTTATCGGGGAGTTGCGCGAAATGCTGGGGGAGGGCGCGGTGGCGGTGTAACTCCGCTAGCTGGCGTTTTGCCGAAGGCAGTCAATCCTCAAAACCCTTGCAATCCTGCGGGTTTGCGCGCCCACCGGGGCGATTGATGGACTATAGGGGTGCCCACGGGCGGAAACTGTGGGGGATCAGCGAGCAAGGAGGGCGTACAGCGCATGGCCATCGACGTCGAAACCAAGGACTGCACAGCGGTCACCGACGCTGAGTTGGCCGAAATGGCCGACATGTGTGCTGACGGCCCCAACCCGTACTCGGTGGGGTTGCTCTCCAAGCAGACCGAGGAGTGGGTGCTGATCTCCACCGCTCGGGAAAACGGAAAGCTCCGGGGCTTCTCCTTCTCCACCTTGGAGCGCATCGGCGGAACGCCGAGCGTCCTGGTGGGTCTGGCCTCAGTGTCCCGCACCTCCAAGCGCAGCACCGTCCTCCGCCAGCTAACCGAAGCGCAGCTCCACCGGGCGCTGATGGCCTTCCCCGACGAAGACGTGCTCATGGGCACCCAGTTCGACAACGCCGGCGGGTTCGATGCGTTCAAGCCCTTGGTCGACATCGTTCCCCGTCCCGGCCACAAGGCCTCCGGGGAGGAGCGGGCCTGGGGCCGCCGCTTGGCCAAGCGATTCAGCATCAGCCCCTCCCGGTATCTCGACCGCGACTTCCGGGTGGTGGGCGACGACGGCCAGGCCTGCCTCTTGGACTACGAGACCGTCAAGCCCGAGAGCATCGACCCCGACGTTGAGGCCCTGTTCGACAAGGTGGACCGCAGCGGCGGCGACACCATGATCGCCTTCGGCTGGATCATGGCCGAAGAACTCCTCAAGTACGCCTGAGCAAGCTGGCCATTGGCCCCATGACCGATGGCCATGAGCAACTCAGCGCCATTTCGGCGGGCGATGTGTCGCAACTTCCTCTCCGATCCGATACCCGACGGCGTCGTCCCTGAACTGCTCGACCAGGCGCGCCGGTCCCCGTCCGCGGGCAACACCCAGGCGGTGGAGTTCTGTGTTGTCTCCCACCCCGAGCGCTACTGGCGCCTCACCCTCACCCCCGAGCGCCGAGCCGAATTCCCCTGGCCCGGCCTGCTGATCGCTCCTGTTCTGTTGGTGGTGCTCACCGATCCCGAGCGCTATGTGCGGCGCTACGGCGAGACCGACAAGTCCCACACCGGCCTGGGAGAGGGCACCGACGCCTGGCCCGTACCGTATTGGTGGGTGGACGCCGGCATGGCGGTACACAACCTGCTGTTGGGGGCCACCGCGGCCGGATTGGGATCGTGCTTCTTCGGCGCATTTGAGCACGAGGCCGCGGTGATAAAGGGCCTTGGCATCCCCGAGGGGCGCCGCGTGGTGGGAACCGTGGCTCTGGGCTATCCCGCCGAAGACCGCCCCAGTTCATCGGCTGCTCGCCCCCGTAGGCCATTGGACGAGATCATCCACTACGGTGACCCGCCATGAGCATGCCTGACCCCGTTGACCGACTGGCCATTGAGGACACCATCGTCCGCTACACCATCGCCATTGACGATAAAGACTGGGATCTCCTCGACACGGTGTTCACCCCCGACGCCCACTTGGACTACTCCTCGTCGGCCCCCGGAGTAGATGACGCCAACGCCGACTATCCCACCGTCAAGGGCTGGCTCCAGATGGCCTTGTCGATCTTTCCCATGACCCAGCACATGGTGGGTAAGACCTACATCCGCAGCTGGGACGGCGACACCGCCGAGTGCACCACGATCTTCCACAACCCGATGGGCATGCCCATCAACGACGACGGCAAGTTCGACCCCAACGGGTCGGGGCTGCACTTGTTCTTTGTGGGCGGCTGGTACCACGACACCGTCACCCGGACCCCCGACGGCTTCCGCATCAAGAGGAAGGTGGAGACGTCGGCCTACATGGACGGCGGCTTCCCCGAGGGCTTCGACATCCCCGGATAGCCAGCACGGGCCATTTCTAGGCCCACGCCCCCGGCGCGGTTGGGCCGCGACATAGGGTGCTGAGGTAGTCTGCCCAGCGTGCAAATCCCACTCGTGGACTATCTCGTGTTGGGCGATGAGCCCCATCTCCAGGCCAACGAATGCGCCAATTGCGGTGCCCGCTTCTTCGGCCGGCGCAACGCCTGCGCCCATTGCGGCCACCGGGAGTTCAATCCGGTACGGGTGAGCGACACCGGCACGCTGCGCACCTTCAGCATCGTCTACCGGGCCGCCCCCACCATCCCCACGCCCTACGTCTCGGCCATCGTCCTCACCGACGACGGCACCTCGGTGCGCTCCAACCTCATCAACATCGAGCCCGATCCCTCCAAGATCACGCTCGGCATGAAGGTCAAGCTCGACACCTATGTCGTGGGCACCGACGACGACGGCCAAGAGGCCGTCGCCTTCGGCTACGCCCCGGTATGACAGCAACTCAATAGCTCAACAGGAGGCCGACAATGGCACAAGACATCTGGGTTCTGGGAACGCACATGACGGCGTTCGGCCGCTACCCCGACCAAGATGCGGTGGATTTGGCCGCCACGGCCGCTTTGGGCGCGCTGGACGACGGCGGGGTGACCATCACCGACATGGACCTCCTCTCGTGCGGGACCCTGTTCCAGGCCAACGCCGGCATGGGCCAGCAGGTGCAAAAGCAGATCGGCCAAACCGGCATCCCGGTGTACAACGTGTCCAACGCCTGTGCCACCGGGGCCACTGCGCTTCGCACCGTGATCATGGCCATCCGGGCCGGAGAGGCCGACATGGGCTTGGCCATCGGCGTGGAGCAGATGGGCAAGATGGGCCTTTTGGCCGGCGGCGCCCGCAAAGAGAAGAACGTGTACGAGCCCTCGGGCCGCTATGGC
>JAJEEH010000032.1 GCA_022821105.1 Acidimicrobiia bacterium | reverse complement strand
GTGAAGCAGTCTCCGTCAGGCCGACGGGCCTACCGGGTGGTTCAGTGGGCTACTGGCAATATTGGCATGCGAGCTCTCCGCCGAGTGATCGAGCACCCCGAATTGGAACTGGTGGGCTTACGGGTGTACGACCCCCACAAGGTGGGCGCAGACGCCGGCGAACTGTGCGGATTGGACCCCGTTGGCATTGAGGCTGTCGGCAGCGATGATGCGGTGGTCGCGCTCCAACCCGACTGCGTGCTCTACATGCCGAGGGTGCCCGAAATGGACGCCCTTTGCCATTTGCTGGATACGGGGGTAAACGTGGTTTCGACCTGCGGGATGGTGCACCACCCGCCGAGCATGGACGCTGCGCTGCGGGCCCGCTTGGAGCAGGCCTGCGAGCAAGGAGGGGCCACGATTCATGCCCCGGCAGTAGCCCCGGTTTCATCACCGAAGCGGTTCCCCTGGCGCTAGCCTCGATCCAATGCCGCCTGGACCGGCTGACGATCGATGAGTTCGCCAACCTTTCCCAGCGCCCCTCCCCCGAGCTCCTTTTCAACCAGATGGGGTTTGGAAGCTCGCCGGCCGAATTCCCGCAGGGGCGCATTTCTCATGGAAGGGACAGCTTCGGGCCGTCTTTGAAACTTCTGGCCGATGCCCTTTCGATGCCTCTCGACGACCTTTCTGCAACTGGTGAATTTGCCGTTGCCACCCGATCGGTGGAAATCGCGGCTGGCACCATCGGCGCCGGCACGGTCGCGGCCCAGAGGATCAGCGTTAACGGGGTGCGAAGTGGTCGTGAAGTGCTGGTCTTTCGCGCCACCTGGTTCTGCACCGAGGACATTGAGCCATCTTGGCCGCTCTTGTCCACGGGATGGAGGATCGCGGTAGAGGGCGATGCGCCGCTTGAGGTGGATCTTCGATTCCCGATCACCCTGGATCAAATGGCGGCTACTACCCCGAGTTACACCGCGAATCGGGCGGTGAACGCCGTTCCGGTTGTCTGCGAGGCGCCGCCCGGAATCGCCGCGTCGGTGGATTTGCCGCCGATTCTGCCGGTGCTGAGCTGAGACGAATCTCCCGGCTGCCCGGTGAAAGCTGCTCAGCTCGCTGAGGGCTCGGGGCGGTCGGGGTCGTGGGGGCGGCCGGAGTCGCGGGTGCCGCTGCGGCGCAGGAAGGTCATCGAGCGAGTGGCCAGTAGCCAGCCTCTCTCGGTGCGGCGGTACGTGTCGTTGTAGTAGCCGATCCGCATTTGGTGGTTTGTCTGGTCGACGAAACACAGCGGCTGGGTCCCGGTGGCCTCGTCGCCGTCGAGGTCGATTTCCGGGGGCCCCACCAAGAAGAGGCCCTTGGGGGCGGCGGCCACCAGCCGGGGAAAGTCGGCCAACGCATACTTGTCGCCGAATGCGCTATAGGTGCCATCGGGGGTGAACACCTCCATCACCGCGTCGATGTCGTCTTTGGTCATGCCAACGGCATAGCGGGCGAGCATCTGCTCGATTTCGATTATGTCGGCCACCTGCGCCTGATCCATGAGTTCCTCTCATTGCGGAACGATCTTCTCGTTTCCGGAGAGCATGGTACTTTGCCATCTCCTGACTGCCATCAAGCCGGGCGAGCACCAGCGAGGAGATATGACATGACGGCATCGCCCCCATCCGCCCCCTACTACGACCCCTACGACTTCGAAATCGATCGCGATCCTCACTCGGTGTGGAAGCGGCTGCGCGACGAGTGCCCGCTGTACTACAACGAGAAGCACGAATTCTGGGCGCTCAGCCGATGGGACGACGTGGAGGCGGGCCTCAAGGACCACGGCCGGCTTATCTCGGGGCGAGGCACCGTGCTGGAGTTGCTCAAAGCCGAGGTGGAGATGCCCCCGGGCATGATCCTGTTCGACGATCCCCCCCGCCATGCGGTGTATCGCAATTTGCTGTCGAGGGTGTTCACCCCCAAGCGGATGGGCGCAATCGAGCCCCAGATTCGGCGCTTTTGCGCCGATTCGCTAGACGCCCTCGAGGGGGCCGACAGCTTCGATGTGATCGAGTCGCTGGGGGCACCGATTCCCATGAGGGCAATCGGCATGCTGCTGGGCATCCCCGAATCCGACCAGCAGGCCATCCGCGACCAGATCGACAGCGGATTGCGGCTTGAGTCCGGCGAGATGCCCGACACTGCCACTGAAGTGGTGGCCACCGCCGCGTCGGAGGGGAACTATGGGGAGTACATCGACTGGCGGATGGAGAATCCCTCGGATGATGTGATGACCCAGCTCATCCACACCGAGTTCGAGGACCACACCGGGGTTGTCCGCCGGCTCTCCCGGGATGAGATCCTCACTTATATCGGCCTGCTTTCGGGGGCAGGCAATGAGACCACCACCAAACTGATCGGCTGGACGATGCTGATGCTCGGCCTGAATCCCGACCAGCGCCGCGAGATCACCGCGGACCCCGGCCTCATTCCCAACACCATCGAGGAGTCGCTACGCTACGAGGCGCCGTCACCGGTGCAGGCCCGCTACGTGAACGAGGACGTGGAGTTCCACGGCACAACCGTGCCCGAGGGGAGCGCCATGCTGTTGCTCAACGGCTCGGCCAACCGCGACCATCGCAAGTGGGGAGACACCGCCGACGACTTCGACATCCACCGCAGGATCGACCACCACCTGTCGTTCGGCTACGGCCTGCACTTCTGCTTGGGCGCGGCGCTGGCCCGCCTCGAGGGACGGGTGGCGCTCGACGAGATGCTCAAGCGCTTTCCCGACTGGACTGTAGACCTCGACCGCTCCGAGCTGGCCCACACCTCCACGGTGCGGGGCTGGGACAAGCTGACGCTGGTTATCGGCTGAGCTGCGCTGCTGACCTCAAGCCGGCGGGAGGGGGTCAGGGAATCACGTTTTGGATCTTGAGTTCGATGATTTGGTCGTAGTCGAGTCCCAGGATTCGTTGGAGGATGTCGTCGCCGTGCTCATTGAACTCGGGGGCCCGGCGGGGCGTGGCCGGCTGGCCGCCATATTGGACTGGGGGCGACACCAGGGTGAACGGGTGGCCCTCGGCTGACTCGTAGTTCTGCACGTAGCCGTTGGCCACTGCTTGGGGGTCCACGGCCACCTCGAGGGTGTCTTGTACCGCCGCCCACTGGCCGCTGAAGCCTTCCAGGGCCTCGCGCCACTCGGCCAGGGTGCGCTCGGCGAAGGCCTCGGCCAACAACTCCACGCCGGTTGCAGCGTTCTCGGCGATGGTCGCGGCGTCGGCGAACCGCTCGTCTTCGGCCAATTCGGGGCGGCCAACCACCGCACAGGTCTCGGCCCAGTACTTGCCTGCTTGCAGGCAGGTAAGGAAGATGAACCGGCCGTCTTTGGTCCGATAGATGTTGCTCAAGGGGTTGCGGACGGGCATGTGCTTGGGACGGCCTCGCCACGGGGTCTGGTGCTGGAGCGACATGGCGATGGTTGCTCCCATCGACCACATGCCCACTCCCAGCAGGGACACGTCAACGGTGGTGGCCTCCCCGGTGCGCTCCCGGTGGAACAGGGCGCCCATGATCCCACCGGCGATGGTCATGGCGCCGATGGAGTCGCCGAACGCTGGTCCCGGCGGACCGACCACCTCATCGGCCTCCTCAGGAGTGAGCGCGGCGGCCACGCTGGAGCGGGACCAATAGGCCAGCGAGTCGTACGAGCCCTTGTTCCGGTCGGGGCCCTTCTCGCCCTGGCCGCCCCCGTTCACATAGATGATGTCGGGGTTGTGTTCCCGGATGTCGTGCAGGTCGATGCGCAGCTTCTGGCGGACGCTGGGCAGCTTGTTGGTGAGGAACACGTCGCTGGCCGCGGCCAGGCGGTACAAGATGTCGAGGCCGGCCTCGGCGGTGAGGTCGAGGCCCAGGCTCTGCTTGCCCCGATTGGAGTGCTCCAGCAGTACATGGGCGCCGCCGCCCAGCGACACCGTGCCGCTGGAGGCCAGGCCCCGCATGGCGTCGCCCCGCTCCACGTGCTCGATCTTGACTACTTCGGCGCCCCATTCGGCCAGAATCGCCGAGGCGGCGGGCACGAAGGTGTGTTCAGCCACCTCGAGGATGCGGACACCCTGCATCACGTCGGCCATGGGAACCTCCTGCTCAGCGGTGTGGCAGCAGCGGGCTCAGCCTTGCTGCTGGGCGAGTTGGCTGGCGAGCGCGTAGACGCCTTGATCGTAGGAGAACTCCACCATGTTCCCGTCGGGATCGGTGAGCATGCAGATGTAGCCGATGGGGGGAGGCATGTCGGTGGGGGGCATGGCCAGGCACCCTTCGGCGCTGCCCCTGGCTGCGGTTTCCTCCACCGCCTCTCGGCTGGTCAGTTCGATGCCCAGATGGGCGAAGGGGGCCAGCTTGGCCATGGGGGAGTCCTTGAACGGGTCGGTCTCGGGGAAGAACTGGGCCAGCACCAGGATGAACGGCGAGTCGGCAGAGTCGCCGTGGCCCAGCCAGGCCCCGTAGCCCATGTGGTCTTCCCGCCGGTCGAGCAGCCGCATCGGGGTGTGCGTGGTGTACCAGTCGATGGTGGCGTCCATATCGGTCACCCGCAGGGCGATGTGAGTCCAGCGGGGGTCCGGAGGGTGGACGTCGTAGACGGGGTCGTGATCGGACACGGCTGCCTTACTCGTCGGTCCAGCCGTCGGGGATCTGGGGGTCGTCGCCGCCCTTGGTCCACAAGATGAGCGTGTTGCCCCACGGGTCCTTGAAGGCGGCGTTGAACCCGTTGAACTCGGCCCAGTAGTGGTCGCGCCACAACTCGGTGGCCCCTCGGGCAATGGCCCGGTCCATGATGGCGTCGGAGGAGTCGTCGTCGCTCACCAGGATCCATATCCGCACGGTGCGCCCGTCTTCGGACAGGCCTCGGGGCTCCACCCCGGCGGGGTCGGGATGGGGCCGGGCGTTGGCCGCGTTGTGGATCCCCATGTGCAGGTTGCCGATCTCGCTCTGCGAGCCGTCGTCGAGTTGGAAGTTCTGGCCGGGGACGATCCGGTGGAACACGCCGGCGGGGCGGGGCTCCACCTCCCAGCCGAACACCTCGTGGTAGAAGACGGCTGACGCTTCGGGGTCATCGGAGGGGAAGTCAACGAAGATGAGAGTGTTTGGGTAGGTCATCGCCTCTATTTCTAGTTGATGCTGTTGGCTATCGCATCGGCCAACGGGAACGGGGGCGGATGCCCGAGCGCTCGATGAGGGATCGGGCGGCCTGGCGGGCCTCGGTGCTTAGCGAGTCGGTGTCCACGGTGATGCACTGGCCGTCGGCAATCACGAGGCAGCCGTCCACCAGCACATCAGTCACCGACCGGCCGCCACCGGCCCACACCAGTTGCAGGATCGGGTCGGGGCTGGGCGGCTGCCACTGGATGCCAGATCGGTCGATCACCACAATGTCGGCGGCCTTGCCCGCCTCCAGAGAGCCGATCCGGTCGGCCATGCCCACCGCTTCGGCCCCGGCGATGGTCAAGAGCTCGAAGGCGTGGTGGGCGCCGAACTCGGTGGGGTCGGCGGCGGTGTCTTTGGCCAAACCGGCGAATAGGGCGGCGGCCCGCAGGCCGTCGATGGCATCGCCCGCGTTTTCTGTGTCGCAGCCCAGTGCTAGTCGGCCGCCCCGCCGCCACAGCTCCAAGTGGGCGAAGCGCTCGGTGAGCCCTTGGCCCAACCGCAGGTAGGCCCACGGGCAGGAGGCCACCGCGGTACCAGTGCGTACCAGGGTTTCTGCTTCGGCGTCGTCGATGTGTACGGCGTGGCCCACCAGCACATTGGGTCC